>DATHXF010000019.1:0-25257 GCA_035459785.1 Rariglobus sp.
AAAGGATTGATGGGAGTGCTCATGGGAACGGGATCAGCCGATGGACACGCGGTATTTTCGCACGATCTTTTGCGCGAGGAAGTTGATGAGCAGGGCGATGAAGAACAGCACGAGGCCGACCATGAAAAGCGCGCGGTAGTGGATCTCGCCGCGCACCACCTCGCCCATTTCCTGGGCGATGATACCGGTCATGGTGTGCACCGGCTGCACGATGACGCCGAGACCGGCGGTGAAATCGGGAATCGCGATGCGGTTGCCGGCGCAGAGCAGCACCACCATCGTCTCGCCGATCACTCGGCCGAGACCGAGGAGGATGGCCGAAACAATGCCGGAGAGCGACGCGGGAACAATGATGCGGAGAATCGTCTGCATGCGCGACGCACCGAGGGCGAAGGACGCTTCTTTAAAGGAACGCGGGACGTTGTTCAGCGCGTCCTCGGCCAGCGTGAAAATCGTGGGCACGGCGATGAGCGCGAGCAGACAGCCGGCGGTCAGGGCGTTGAGGCGCTCGGCAAACGGAAAACCCGGAATCCAGCTCAAGGCCTCGATCTGCGAGATGGCGCGGAGCGCTTGGCCAAGCACCGCGATACCGAAAAAGCCGAGCACCACGGACGGCACTGCGGAGATGAACTCGATGGCAGGCTTGATGAGCTTCTGCTCCTTCGCGCTGGCGAACTGGTTGATGTAGATCGCGGCGCCGACGCCGAGCGGAACGGCCATGAAAAGGGCGATCACCGAAACCATCAGCGAGCCGACGAAGAGCGGCACCACGCCATACCAGTCCTGCCAGAAACTGGCCGTGAGCCATTGCTTGCCGAAAATGAAACCGGTGACGGTATCGAACAATGGAATGGGTTTCAGATAATCCCACGTCTCCACTTTTTTCCGGGTGTCCGCGAAAGTCGCGAGGTATTCGGCGTTGAGCTCTTTCCAGCGCGTCATGCGGCTCTCCAACTCCGGAACCGGCAGCGCCGGCACGGTGGCGAGCACGTCTTTGATGGAAGCGGCCACGGTTTTGGCGGCCTCGATGTAGGCGGGCGTGGTGCCGACCAGCGGCGCAAGCTCGGCTTTGAAATCCGTCTCGCTGGTTTTGACCGCGGCGGCCTCGTCCTTCATTCCGGCTGCGAGGAACTGGGCGCGTTCCTTTTTGGCGTCCTCGTTGATCTTATATTTTTCCTTGATGGCGACGGCGACGTCGGTGAGGTCGGAAACGAGTCCGCGCACGGGCTCGATGGTGTCGCTGTAACGGCCGGAAAACTCGTCAAACGCGGCGAGTTTTTCATTGGCGGCCTCGACGGAGAGCCCCTGGTTTTCCGTGAGATTTTTCACGGCGCGCAGGCGGATGTCGAAGAGGTAGCGGGTAAGCGCGGTGTGGCTCTCCTGCTGTTCACGCATGTAATCGACGTATTCCAGGCCGGCCTTGCGGTAGAGCGTGATGCTCTCGCGGTTCTGGCCAAAAAACGCCGAGCCTTCGCGAAACAAAAAGACGGTGATGAGCGCGAGCACCACGACGGCCATGAAGGCGTTGCCTCCGAAGAAGGCGCGGATGATCTCGTCGAGCGTAAGGCCCAACAGACGGGTGCGTTTCTTCTGGATCAGAAACGGCTTCTGCGGAGGAGGTGCGACGGGCGCGGTCAACATGCGGAACGAAGTCGGCTGAAAATTGAGTGGATGCCGGGCGCGATGCGCCGGTCTAAAAAAGGCAGAAGCCCGCCTGAAACACCGTCAAGCGGGCCTCTGTTACGATACCGTTACAAACCTACACAAACCTGATTAAACCCTCTGAAAACCGGTTACTTGACCGGAATGAAACCAACCTTCTCGACGATCTTCTGGCCCGCATCGCTGTGGGTGAATTCGATGAACTTGGCGGCTTCGCCGGCAGGCTCGCCGTTGGTGTAGTAGAAGGTGGGACGGGCGTAGGGATACTTCTTGGCGAGGACGGACTCCTTGTTGGGCAGGCCGCCGTCGATGGGAACGACCTTGATGCCGGGCTCGGTGATGTAGGCGAGGCCCACGTAGCCGATGCCGTTGGCGTTCTTGGCGACCTCGGCGACGATCTGCTCGTTGCCGGCCAGTTTCTGCGAGGAAGGAGCGTAATCGCGCTTCTTCATGGCGAGCTCCTTGAAGTCGGAGTAGGTGCCGGAGGAGGTGTTGCGGGTATAGACCGAGATCTTGCCCGGGTTACCGCCGACGGCGGACCAGTCGGTGATGTCACCGGTGAAGATCTGCTCAACCTGGCGCTTGGTGAGACCCTTGATAGGGCTGTTGGCATTCACCACGAGGGCGATGCCGTCATAGCACACGATGGTGGGCTTGAGGTTGACACCCTTGGCGGCGGCACCGGAAACCTCGGTGGGCTTGGCGCGGCGGGAGGACATGCCGATGGCGGCGGTGCCATCGGTAATCGCGGCGATGCCGGTGGTGGAGCCTTCGGCGGCGATCTCAAAGGAGACGCCGGGATGGGAGGCCTTGTATTCTTCGGCGAGAGTGGGGACGAGCTTGGCACCAAGGGTGTCGGAACCCTTGATCACGAGCTTCTGGGCCTGGGCGGAGGCGGCGGCAACGAGTGCGGCCAGGATGATGACGGATTTTTTCATGGAAATAAGACGGGCGGTAAAAGTAGCGGGTAAAAAAGACACACGGGGCCGCGGGCACCCCGCGTGTCAGGCGGAGGCACTTAGAACTTCACGCTGACGTCAGCCTGAAAGAGCTGGTAGTCGGTGAGGGTGGCCGTGGTGATGTCGCCAGCACCGAAGGTGGCCAAGCCGTCGTTGTGACGGTCGCCCTGAGCGTAGGTGAGCTTGAGCGTGACGCCGGTGGTCGGCACGTAGGCGAAGGAAATCCCGTAGCCTTCCATGTTGGTGCGGCTGTCGAAGAGATCGGAATCAACCAAGTTGGAATCGAGCGCGAAAGCGTCCACCTGCTGATAGAACACGCGGGTTTCCCAATCGCCCTTGGCCTTGGTCTGGCCGAGCGCAAAGCCGACCTGCCAGGCGGTATCCTCGCCATCGAAAGCGGGAACGCCGGCAGCCCTCGCACGGTCATCCGCATCGAGATTGACCGCGTAATCACCCCAAACCTTGGCGGGGAGACTGCCGATCTTGAACGCATACTCGAGCGGGATATCCACGATGGAGAGTCCCTGGGGCTGAAGCGTCGCGCTGTTGGGCGTGGTCAACGCAGTCATGCCGGTCGCATTGCCGGTGTAGTAGTAATAGGTCGGCAGAACCTGCAGCGAACCGGAACCGATCTTGAATTTGCCGCCGCCTTGGAAGGCGAGGAGCTGGGTGCTTTGACGGCTGGCGCCGGCGCCAAACGGGTTGGTCGTGCCAGAACCTTCGTAAACGTATTGGCCAAGGTTCACAATCCAAGTGGCGTTGTCGCCAACATGGTTCCATTGCTCGGCGAGACCCTCGACGTTGATATCATCATCCCACGTCATCGGAGTGGTGACGAGCGGGTTGGCAAAACGACCGGCGGTAAAGGTGAAATCGTTGATGGTGCGGCCGAGATAAACCTGACCGACGTAGATCGTGCTGTCAGCGCTCTTCGCGAAGGGGCTATTGGCAGCGTTACCCGTAGTGACATTGGTCGAACGATTGCCGGCGGAGGTCTCGAGGCGGGAACCGAAGAACCAACCGTCGCCGAACTTGCCGGTGGCGCCGAAACGCAGGCGATAGCGGAAGCGATTGCGCTCCAGCTGGTCACCAGTGGTGCCGTTTTCGCCATTGCGATATTCGTAACGCACACGGGCGTCACCGAAGAATTTGAGTTCGGTGAGCGAAGAGGAGATATTCAGTTTTCCAGCGGAGCTGTTGCCGAAGTCCTTCAGCAGCTCGACGCGGAGGTCTTCGCCTTCCTGGTCGGTGAGGACACCCTTCTTGACGAGGGTATCGATGAGCGGGCCGCTGTCCTGAGCGAGCGCCACGGAGGCGGAGCCGACGGTAAGACCGCCGAGCAGCGCGAGCCATTTGAGTGAGTTTTTAGCCATGTTCTTGGGTGTTTGGTGTGTTAGCTGACCCGCACTGGCGTGCGTTTCAGGCCCCAAGATGACAGGCGAATGTTACGGTTCCGTGGCGGCTGTGTTACGAGCCCGTCATAAGAACCTTTTTTGAACGAATTTCAGACCTGGGCTGAACCCCCCAGGTCCTATTTCGCTCAAACCACCGGATCGGTCTCTTCCTGCGTCGTCGTGAGTTGCACCAGCTCGTGCAGCGACGAGAAGTGCCGGCTCAGGTCAAAATCACCCCCGAGGCCACCCACGACCTTATTGAACAGATCCTTCTTCGACGCCTGCAGCGCCTGGATGCGTTCCTCGATCGTGCCGGCCGTGACCATGCGATACACAAACACCGTGCTCTTTTGCCCGATGCGGTGCACGCGGTCCACGGCCTGCGCCTCGACCGCCGGGTTCCACCAGGGATCGAGCAGGAAAACGTAGTCCGCCGCGTGCAGCGTGATGCCAGTGCCGGCGGCCTTGAGCGACACGAGCATCGCGGCGGCTCCCTCGGCGTTCTGGAACGACTGCACGGGCTTCAGACGGTCGAGCGTCATACCGGTGAGCTCGTAGCGCGGCAGGTCGGGGAAATTCTCGGCCAGCGCGGCGCGCACACGGTCGAGCAACATCACGAACTGCGAGAAGATCACGACTTTGTGGCCGCTGCCGATGACCTCGGCGAGTTTCTCGACGAGCAGAGTGATCTTGCCGGAGTCGGTCAGCGGAGCATGCATCCACGGGAGCATGTCCGGATCGCAGCACACCTGGCGCAGGCGAGTGAGCAACGCGAGGAAGCCGAAGGACTTTTCACGCATCGCCGCCCCCACGTCGTCGCCGAGACGGTTGAGGCCTTCGGAGCAGATCTTGGCGTATTCGGCGCGCTGCACATCGGTGAGCGGACACAGCAGATTGATCTCTACCTTCTGCGGGAGCTCGGTGGCGACCGCGTCCTTGGTGCGGCGCAGAATGAAGGGCGCGAGCTGGGCACGCAGGCGGTCGAGCGTGCCGGAGCGGTCGGCATTGAGGGAGGACTCGAACGTGACGCGCGTGCCGAGCAGACCCGGCAGCAGGAAACGGAAGATCGACCATAGGTCCAACTGGCGGTTTTCCAGCGGAGTGCCGGTCAGCACGATGCGGTGGCTCGCGCGGATCGCGAAGCACGTCTGCGTGACCTTGGCATCGGGGTTCTTGATGAACTGGCCCTCGTCGAGGACCGCGTAGCCGAATTCGCATTTGTCGAGCAGCGAACGGTGCTTGCGGAGCTGCGTGTAACTGGCCAGCCAGATGACGGCGTTTTTGTTCGAGCTGAAATCGTTGCCCGTCTTGAGCACGTCGACGACGAGGTGCGGATAAAACCGGGTGATCTCCTCACGCCACACCGGCACCACGCTCGCGGGACACACGATGACACTGGGACGGTTGGGCAGCGGGCGCGTCGCCAGCAACGTGAGCACCTGGAGCGTCTTGCCGAGACCCATCTCGTCGGCGAGCAGACCGTGGCAGCCCACATCGCACAGGTGGTGCATCCACTCCACGCCGCGGCGCTGGTAGGGGCGCAGCAGCTCGGGCAGCGCCGGCGTGGCCGCGGTGGCGGTGAGCACGTTCTGGCGCCACGTCTCGAGCTCGGGCGAAAGCGTGAGCTTTACGCGGTTGTCATTGTAGAGGGAGAAAATCAGGTAGGGCGACAGATCGCCGCTGCTGCGCGCCTCGGCCGCCGTGCGGTGCCAGGCGCTGATCGAGGCGAGACGCTCGACGGGCAGCGACACAATGCCGATGTCGGGGATGATCATCGTCGAGGTCGCCTTGCGCGTGAGCAGCGAGACTTCCTCGTCGGTCAGGAAACGTTCGCCGGCCTTGAAGATCCAGCGGAGGTCGAGCCCCTGCCCTTCCGACTTGCCCTTGCGCGTGGTGGCGACGGCCTCGACGGAAATTTCCTTGGTGCCCTGCAAGAGCTTGCCCGACTGTTGGTCGAGTTCGACCGCGAAGAGTTTTTTCCAGGCCGTGAGCGTGGTGCGCAGGAAATTCGGGATCTCCACCACCGAGGCGAGCGTATAGAGCCCGCTCTTCTGGTCGTAGGCGAAGTGCGCCTTGCGAGCGTAGGCGGCGAGACCGATCAGCTTCGCGCGTTCGCTGGAACTGACGGTGGCGTGTCCCTGGCCGGCGGCCTGCGCGGCCTGGCCGAGCGCCGGCACGCGTTTCTTGTCGGGATTGATCCAGTTGGCCTGGAACGTGAGTCCGTCCGCCGTGGTGGTGAACACCAGGATCAGCGTGCGCGAAGCCCCGCGCGCGGCGGCGCCGGCGGGCGTGCGGCGAGAGACGGCAGGAGACGCTGCGCGCGCCGCGGCTGCGGCGGCAGCTCCGGGAGGCGCATAGGCATGCCCATGACTGCCGGGAGCAACCGGCGCAGTTGGCGTTGCCAGCGCGACCTGCACAACCGGCGGTGCGTCGTCGGGCAGCGGTGAAATTTCGTCGGCCACCAGCTCTTCGATTTCGTGCAGACCTGCCACGGCCAGCGCGTGGGCCAGATCGAGGTCGGTAGACGACGAGCGCACCACGACGCCCTCGGAGTTCCACTCGATGACGGCGTATTCGTCCTTTTTGTCGATGCGGCGGTGGATGATCGCGTCGGAGGCGGTCAGCTCGAGTTCGCGCACTTCCCCGTCGCGGTAGATGCGATGACCTTCCTCGAGCTGAGAGTCGCTGAAGTGGCGCTCCCAATCATGTTCGAGTTTACCGAACCAGAATTCGAGCGACTGAGGGGTATAGACTCGTTTCGGACCGTGCGTTTGCATTCCTGCGTAAAAGGTCAAAACGTAGAATGCGCCCTAGGACGGGCAACCCTTAATTATCCAATCGCGCCAGTTCCTCGCGAATCACCGCCAGGGTGCGCAACAGGGCCCCTTGATTCGCCTGCTTCCACGTCTGCGCCGCCACCGCCATCCGGGCCCGCTCCCCGGCGTCCGCCCACAACGAGATGACCGCCGAGCGCAGTCCGTCCCCGTCGGCCACCGACAACGCCGCGCCCTCCGCACGCATGTCGCGGGCAATCACCCGGAAATTCGTGAGCTCGGGCCCGAACACCACCGGTTTGCCCAACGCGGCCGCCTCGACCGGCGTCTGGCCTTCGTGGTGCGGCGGCAGGCTCTTGCCCACGAATACCAGGTCGGCGAGTTGCGTAAATTTCCGCAGTTCGCCCGTGGTGTCGCCCACCGCGATCTCCACCGCCACGCCCTCCGGCGCCGGCCCGCGTGATCGTAAATGATAGGTAAACCCGCTCGCCTGCAGCAGCGCCTCGATTTCTGCGCGGCGTTCCGCGTGACGCGGCACGATCAACAACCGCACCGCGCGATCGTCGGCTTTCAGGGCTTTGAAAATATCAATCAGCACTTCCTCTTCGCCCGGCCAGGTCGATGAGCCCAGCAACACGGGCTCGTCGCCGAAACCTAGCTCGCGGCGCAACGCGGTCTTCTCGACTTCGCTTAACAACGGGATGGTCACGTCGAGCTTGATGTTGCCCGTCGTCGTGATCGCTTTCTTCGAAAACCCGATCGCCTGAAACCGCTCGGCGTCATGCTCGGAACACGCCAGCACGCGGTCGATGCCACTGAACAACGGCCAGGCCAGCACACGCAGTTTCATCATGCGGCGGAAGCTGCGGTCGGAGAGACGGGCGTTCACCGCCAGCACCGGAACGCCGCGCACATTGGCCTGATGAATGTGCTCCGGCCAGCGCTCGCCCTCGGGCAGGATCACGAGATCAGGACTGATCCGCTTCCACGCACGATGTGAAAACAGCCACCAGTCGGTCGGAAAATAAGCGAGTCCGATCACCAGCGGCAGATAGCGTTCCTTGGCCAGCGCGTGTCCGGTGCTCGTCGTCGTCGTCAGATAAACCTCCACCGCCGGATCGGCGCGCAACGCCTCCAGCAACGGAGCGACCGCCAGCATCTCGCCCACGCTCACCGCCTGCAACCACACGCGGCGCACGCCCGGCCGTTTCGCCGGCAGCCGTGGAACCGCGCCGAAACGCTGTCCGAAATCCTCGCGATACCCGCCGCGGCGTTTCATGCGCAGCAGATAATAAGGCGATGTCAGCAACAGCGCCGGAAGAAACAGAAGCCGGTAAATCCAGATCATCGCGTGAGATCAGTCCGCCTTCCAGGAGTTCGCGGGATCTGAGCGGTCGGGTTGGTCGACATGATCGCCCGAAACAAACGTCATGTTAAAAATCGGGAGCAGACAAAGCAGTCCCACCACAGTCAGCATCAGCACCGCGTAACCGGCCATGTCGTGCACCTTGCCCTCGATCGCCTCCGGTCCGTAATTGTAGGCCCACGCCGTCAGGAAGAGGCTGCGCAGCAAGTTGGTGAAAAAGGCGAAGCCGATCGCGGACACAACCAGGCCTATTTTTTTCCAGAGCCTGTCCAAAAAGACCGCCGCCAGAAACGAACCTGCGAACAGACACGCCGTGAACGAGCGGATGCCGGAACACGCCTCGGCCACGCCGACGTCGCCGAGCGGCAGCTTGAGCACGTTGCCCTGCTGCTCGATCGCCATCCCCAGCGTGTCGAACGTGAAAAACACCACTCCGGCCACGCGGTTCAACATGAACAGACTGAGGTTGTTTTCGATCACCGACACCATCGGCGCCGACACCAGCCACACCAACGCGGGAAATAGAAACGACAGCACGAGTCGCACCCGCGCATCGTGCATCAGTGGAACCTTCGCCGGCGACACGGTTTCCGGGGCGTTCAGAAACAACAGCGGCAGCACCAGTGCTCCCGTGCCAAGCGACAACGCCAGCGTGCCCGGATAGGAGGAGCCTGCGCCCGCTCGATAAAGCGCACCGATCAAAAACAACGCGGCCCCTGCCGCCAGCGCGGCATAAGTCAGAAAATTAAGCAGCACCCCCGCCCCGCCCGCCGCCCGCGAACTGCCGGGCGCCGCGCAGGCCTTGATCTGCGTGCGGATGCGCGGCCAGCGGTCATACACCACGAACAGCACGAACGCCGGCACCAGCCAGCCGAACCCGTAATCCTCCTTCGTGCTCCACCAATGCGACTGATCCCAGGCCACGAAGCCCATGAAGCCCACGCACAACAGCAGCGCATAGCGAAAGGGTGCGGGCACCGCATTAACCGAGGGTTCGCTGGGACTTGTCATGGGGAGGGTGTAACTTGCTTAACAATAACCCGCCTCGCCAGCACTTTCGCCAACGAGCGGTCATGGATTCGCGAGAGTGCAAACAATGCGCACACCGCCCCGACGAGTGCCAACGCCATGTCCGATTGCGTGTCCCACACATAACCCTGCGTGCCCAGAAAACTCTCCGCCGCCTCCCCGCTCAACTCCGCCACCGCCCACTCGATCAGTTCGTAGAGCGCGCTGAACGCCAGGCACACGCTCACCACCACAAATCCCAGCCAGCGACTCGGCCGTCCGTCGCCGCGGTCGCGCAGCGGCGACGTCCGCAGAAAAATCTCCCGCGCCAGAATCGCTGGCACGAAGCCCTGCACAAAATGCCCGAGCTTGTCATAGTTGTTGCGCGTCCCGTCCGTCAGTTCACGCAACCACTCGAAAGCCGGCACCAACGCATACGTATAATGCGCGCCCACCAGCAGCACCACACAATGGATCCACGCGAGCGCGAGCAGCAGCGCTGACAGCGGAAACCGGTTGCGCGTGCGGATGATTAAAACCGCCGCCGCGACCACCGGACCCGCCTCCAGCCACCACGTGAGCCGGTCATGCGGAGCGATCCACGACCACGCGGTCACCGGAATCAGCAGCGCAAAAAACCAGATCAGGCGGCGGTCCATAAACGGATGCTCACACCGCCGTGAACACCACCGAGCAATTCGTGCCGCCGAAGCCAAAGCTATTGGCGAGCGCCGCACGCACGGTCTTTTTCACCGCGACGTTCGGCGTGACGTTCAAGCCCAGCGCTTCGATCTCCGGATCGATGTTCTCCAGGTTGATCGTCGGAGGAACCACGCCTTCGTGGATCGCTTTCACCGCGGCAAACGCACCCATCGCGCCCGCGCCGCCGAGCAGGTGGCCGGTCATCGACTTCACACCGCTCACATGCAGCGTCGCCTTGTTCTCCGCAAAAACCGCCGCGATGGCCGCCGACTCTTCGCCGTCGCCACCGGGCGTCGAGGTCGCGTGCGCCGACACATAATCAATCGCCGTCGCCGGCAGCTCCGCATTCGCCAGCGCCGCACGCATGGAACGCTGCGAACCTTCCGCACCCGGCGCGAGCGACGAGAGGTGATACGCATCCGCCGACGCACCGTAACCGCGCAACTCGGCGTAAATTTTCGCGCCGCGTTTCACCGCATGCTCGTATTCTTCGAGCACGAACACCACCGCACCTTCCGAAAACACAAAACCGTCACGATCCTTGTCATACGGACGCGACGCTTTCTCCGGCGCATCGTTACGCGTGGAGAGAGCGCGCATCTGGGCAAACGCACCGATTGCCAGCGGCGTGACGCAGGCCTCCGCTCCACCTGCGATCATCACCTCGGCATCGCCGCGCGCGATGGCCGCCGCCGCCTCGCCGAGCGAGTGACCGCTCGTCGCGCACGCCGACGCCACCGCCATGTTCGGCCCGCGAAAATTGAGCAGCAGGCTCACTTGTCCGGCGAGCAGGTTGGGCGCGATCTGGATGATGAAGAACGGCGAGATTTTGCGAAATCCACCCGCGTTGAACGTCTCCTGCATCGCCTCGATCTCCGGCAAACCGCCCAAGCCCACGCCCAGGTTCACGCCCATGCGCTCCGCGTTCATCGAATCACGATGTGCATCGAGCCCCGAGTCCGTATAAGCCTCGACCGCCGCCGCCGCGCCGAGATGGGTGAAACGCCCGAACTTCTTCGCGTCCTTAGGCGTGAACACCGCCGTCAGCGCCTCGCCCGCCCGCCCGCGCGGATGCAGCGGAGTCGCCAGCGGCTTGGTCACCTCGAAGCCCTTTACCTCGCCGGCGATCCGCGCCGTGCAGCCCGTCGCGTCGAAACGCGTGATCGGGCCGATGCCCGACCGACCGGCCACCAAGCCGGCCCAGGTTTCCGGGGCGCTCAGCCCCAACGGGTTGATCGAACCCAGTCCGGTGACCACCACACGACGACGCACAACAGGTTTAAACGAATGCATGGTTATAAATAGAATCCCGATTCATCGCCGCTCCAAGTCGCCCCGACAAATTCTAAATTCACGTCGCCGCAAACCATCGGCGACAGCCAAACGCGGGGCTTTGACTTTGCCGGCGTCGGACTTTTACCTTCCCGCTCTTTTACTGATGTCGCAGCTCCACCCTTATTGGCGCATGGAATATATCGAGGCGCCGCGCATGCCCGAACTCAAGCGGCCCTTCACGGAGTTGCCCGCCTTGGGCGACGACCGCGCCGCCCTCATCGTGCATCGCACCGCGCATTCTTATTTGATGCTCAACCGGTTCCCCTACAACCCCGGCCACCTGCTCGCCATTCCCTTCCGCGAGGTGTCTGACATAGAGGAACTCACCCCCGCCGAGAGCGCCGACCTTTTCGCTATCATCATCTTCGGCAAAAAAGTCCTACGCTCCGCCATGAAGCCCGACGGTTTCAACATCGGCTTCAACCTCGGCTCCTCCGCCGGCGGCAGCATAGCCCACCTCCACGGCCACCTCGTCCCGCGCTGGAACGGCGACAACAACTTCATGCCCGTCCTCGGACAGACGCGCATCCTCCCGCAGGCCCTCGAGTCCACTTGGGAGCGCCTCTCCGCCGAGGCCGCCCGTCTCGCCACCACTGTTTGATCCCGCACATGGCGTCCAAAACCCTCCGCTTCCCGTCCGCCCGCCACCTTCACCAGCTCTACGCGAGTCGTGAGGACAACCTCGCGTTCGCCGAGAAACACCTCGGCGTCACCCTCGTCAGCCGCGACGACTGGCTCCAGATCGACGGCCCCGAGGCCGCCATCGCGCAGATGGAATCGCTCGTCGGTTTCCTCAACGAGGCGCGCACCCAGGGCGTGCAGATTCGCAGCACCGACTTCACCCGCTTCGTCGAGATGATTGCCCGCGGCGAGTCCGACCACCTCCGCGAACTCTTCGGCAAACCCCTCGTCGTCGCCACCAACCGCAAAACGATCGTCCCGAAAACCCTCGGCCAAAAACTTTACCTTCAGTCCATCCAGACGCACTCGCTCGTCTTCGGCATCGGTCCCGCTGGCACCGGCAAGACCTACCTCGCGATGGCCGCCGCCGTTTCCGCGCTCCTTAAAAACCAGGTCCAGCGCATCATTCTCACCCGCCCCGCCGTCGAAGCCGGCGAAGCCCTCGGTTTCCTCCCCGGCGACCTCAACGAAAAGATCCTCCCGTATCTCCGCCCGCTCTACGACGCGATGGGCGACATGCTCGATGCCGAGGACGTCGCGCGCCTCACCGAGAAGGGCGTCATCGAAATCGCACCGCTCGCCTACATGCGCGGACGCACGCTCTCCAATTCCTTCATCATCCTCGACGAAGCGCAGAACACCACGCCCGAGCAGATGATGATGTTCCTCACCCGCCTCGGCGAAGAATCCCGCATGGTCGTCACCGGCGACATCACCCAGATCGACCTGCCCCGCGCCAAACAATCCGGACTCCTCGAGGTCCAGCGCATCCTCCGTGACGTCCCCGGCATCGAGTTTCACCAGTTCAGCGGCGCCGACGTCGTCCGCCACCCGCTCGTCTTGAAAATCATCGAAGCCTACGAGCGCTACAAGAATCCCATCGCGAACTCCGATGGCGAAGAAAGCCGCTAACCCGTAATGCTCTCCTCTCTCATCAATCTGCTTCGCAGCAACCAGCCGCGCACCCGCAAGACCGCCCACGTCTCCGGCACCGTGGAATTTCTTGAGACGAACCGCCTCGTCACGCTCTTCATTTTCGCGGCTACCACCGCGGCGATCGTGCTCATCAGCTTCGTCGGCATCTCCAGCGCCAACCTGCCCGTCCTCGCCAACCAGATCGCCAGCCTGCGCATCGTCGCCAGCGCACCCTTCAGTTACCCGAGCGCCGAAAAAACCCGCCTTGCCGGCGAACAAATCCGCGACCGGCTCCCGCCCGTTTACCGCCTCGATTTCGAATCCTTCAAACAATTCGACACCCACCTCCGCGAACTCCTCGTTTCGCTCGACACCTTCGACCGTGAACATCCCGCCGGCGCCGTCCTGCCCTCGAAACGCCAGGATGATTTCCTCGCCTTGGTCGAGGCCTTCAACGCCAAGGGTCCCTATCAGGCCTCCATCGCCGACATCACCACGCTCTACAAGTCCGGCCCCGCCGAAGCCCGCACCGCGCTGATCGACAGCGGCCTCCGCGTCCTCCGCGACATCTACAACGAGGGCATCAACGATGGCCGCCTCGGCACCGGCGACTCCACCGCCGGCGTCACCGTCACCCATGTCCTCAACGCCGACGGCACTTCCGCCCGCCGCGTCTCCCAGTCGATGGAGCAGGCGTTCACCGCCCTCCGTATCAACCTCGCCGCCGAAGCCGGCGGCCGTGAACTGGGCCTCCCGCTCTACCGTATTTTCCGCAACGGCGTCGCACCCAACCTCATCTTCGATCTCCCGGCCACCCGCCGTCTCCAGGAAAACGCCCTGCGCGAATTGAAGCCCGTCGTCATGGAGGTCGCCCGCGGCCAGACGATCATCGAGCCCGGCATCCGCGTCACCTCCGAGCAGTTCGAGATGCTGACCGCCCATCGCAAATTCCTCCTCGAACACGGCGACGTCGCCCTCGATGAGGGCCTACAACTCTTCGGCCGCGTCCTCCTCGTGCTCGCCATGTTGATCGCCAGCGTCCTTTACATCCGCCTCGAGGACAAAGAAACGCTCCAGAGCAACGGCCGCCTCGCGCTCCTCGCCTTGGTAGTGATTCTCAACCTCGCCCTCGTCCGCGCGACCTACGCCCTCGGCAGCCTCCCCTTCTTCGTGGGCAACTCCGCGGCCGCCTCGCTGCTTCCCTACCTCGCGCCCGTCGCCATCGCGCCGCTCATCGTCGCGATCCTGATCAACGCCGGCTCCGCCATCTTCATGGCGCTTTTCATCTCGATTTTCACAAGCGTCATCTACGGCAACCGCCTCGACCTCCTCGTCCTCACGTTCCTCGCCTCCGTCGTCGCCATCTTCTGGAGCAATCACACCCGCAAGCGCAGCAACGTCGTCCGCGCCTCCGCCTTCGCCGGCCTCACCGTCGCCCTCTTCGCGCTCCTCATCGGCTTCATCGACCGGCTCGAATTCATCACCGTCCTCAAACACATGGTCGCCGGCCTCTCCACCGGTCTCCTCACCGGCGTCGTCGTCGTAGGTCTCCTTCCCGTCCTCGAAAGCCTCTTCAAGCGCACCACCGACATCACGCTGCTCGAGCTCACTGACTACAACCACCCGCTCCTCCGCCTCATGCAGCTCGAGGCGCCCGGCACCTACCACCACTCGCTCGTCGTCGCGCAACTCTCCGAAAACGCCGCCTCCGAGATCGGCGCCAATCCGCTCCTCGCCCGCGTCTGCGCGCTCTTCCACGACATCGGCAAGACCGCCAAACCCGAATACTACACCGAGAACCAGCGCGACGGCGTCAACCCGCACGACGCCTCCAACCCCTCCCTCTCCGCCCTCATCATCAAGAGCCACGTGAAGGACGGCGTGGACATCGCCCTCAAGCACAAGCTCCCGCGCTCCGTGATAGACGTCATCCAGCAACACCACGGCACCTCCCTCATCCGCTATTTCTACAACCGCGCTGTAAACCACACCCGACACGGCCTGCCCACCGGCGGCACCGCCTCCTTCGCCGGCCCCGGTTCGTCGAAAGATCCGTTCGTCCCCCCGCTCCCCGGACTCGGCCCGGTCCCCGTCAGCGAGACCACCTACCGCTACGACGGCCCCCGCCCCCGCTTCAAGGAAAGCGCCATCATCCACCTCGCCGACGGCGTCGAAGCCGCCTCGCGCTCCCTCCGCAAGGTCACCCCGCAGCACCTCGGCGAAATCATCGACCAGATTTTCCACGACCGCATGGAGGACGGACAGCTCGACGAAGCTCCCGTCACCTTCGAGGAACTCTCCAAGATCAAGACGAGCTTCACCTTCACGCTCCTCAACATGCTCCACGGACGCGTCGCCTATCCGAAGGACCCCGAGCCCGAATCCCCGCAACCCGCCTGATTTTCCCGTGTTCCGCGATCTCGACATCCACAACGCCCACCAGCGTCTCCGCCTCGACAAAAAAGCCGTCGCCCGCGTCATCGAAATCCTCGACGCCCACCGCGCCAAATTCCTCGGCGGCTGCCCCGATGGCGAGCTGTCGCTCGCGTTCATGACCGACGCCAAGCTCGCCAAACTCCACGGCGACTTTCTCGACGACCCGACCACGACCGACGTCATCACCTTCGAAGGCCAGCCCGAGTTCGGCGTCGCCGGCGAGATCTGCGTCTCCGCCGACACCGCCGCTGCGTATTCAAAGTCCAACGACAAAGATTTTAGCGAAGAGCTGACGCTCTACGTCGTCCACGGCTGGCTCCACCTCGCCGGCTACGACGACCTCCAGCCCGCCAAAAAACGCAAAATGCGCGCCGCCGAAGCCCGCGCCATGAATCTCCTCCACGCCGCGAGCGCCGTGCCGGCTTTCACCCTAAAACGCTGATCGGGTTGCCGGGCTCTCAGCTCTGGACTCTTAGCTCTCAGCTTCTTCAAGTGCCCGGCCCGTCCCTCAACACTGACGCCCTCGTCCTGCGCCCTTGGCCGCCGACCGACACGTTTCAAAGCTTCAGCGTCTTCACTCCCGAGCACGGCGCCCTCCGCATTCACCAGCGCCTCCCCGGGAAAAAGCCGTCCGCCACGCACCTCACCCTCGACCTCTTCGACGACGTTTCCCTCGTCCTCGAAGGCACGCCCTCCGGTGATGCGTGGTTCGTCAAAGAAGCCCGTCTGCTCACTCGCCACTCCGGCATCGGCCGCCGCTACGAGTCCCTCGTGCAAGCCTCCGCCTTCGCCCAACTTACCGCCCGCAACCCCGGCTCCGAAGAAAGTTACCCCGCGATCCACGCACTCCTCCGCACCGCCTTCACCGCCTTCGCGAGTTCCGACCGCCCCGACATCGTTTACCTGAAAAGCCTCTACTGCTTCGCCCGCGACGAAGGCTACCCCGTGAAACAACAGTGGTTTCCTTCGCTTCCCTCCGCCGACCGCCCCCTCGCCATCGCGCTCATCAACCAGCCGCTCGCCACGCAAACCATCCCGCCCGCCGACGTCACCCGACTCCTCCGCAGCCTCGAACACTACCTCCGCACCCACACCGAAATCCACCTCGACTGACCGTGAATTTCGACCTCGATCAACGCACCGCCACCCTGAGCATCGGAGAATTCTCCGCGTTCAACATCGGCCCGCGCGATCCGTCCGATGGCACCGGCGCCCAGGGTCTCTGGCGCGCCCGCCTCGGCACCCGCTGGCACCAGGAACTCCGCGCCAAAGCCTCCGCCGCCACGCCCGCCACCACCTTCGAGGTTCCCATCACCGGCCGTGTCTTCCACGGCGGATGGACCCTCACCCTCACCGGCCGCATCGACCAATTCCTCCCCGCGCCCGACGCCCGCACACCCGCGATCCTGCGCGAGATAAAAACCACCCTCGACCCACTCCCCGCCCCTGAGGAGGACCTCCGCGCCGCCCATCCCGATTACTTCGCGCAACTCGCCACCTACCTCGCGCTCCGCCGCATCGACAACCCGTCCGAAAAAATCCGCGGCGAACTCGTCTTCGTCGAAGCCGGCAGCGGACTCCTCCAAACCATCGCCTTCACGCACGCCGACGAAGCACCCTTCCAGGTCCAACTCGAACGCGTCGCCGAGTTCCTCAACCTCCGCCTCCGTGCCCGCGAACGCCTCCGCGGACTCCGTTTTCACAGCGCCTTCCCCGAACTCCGCGACGGACAGCAAACGACCCAGGCTGACCTCACCGCCGCCCTCGCCAGTCACCGCCATGTCCTCTTCACCGCCCCCACCGGTTTCGGCAAAACCGGCGCCCTCCTCGAATGCGCCCTCGGCGCGATGAAATCCGGCCGCTATTCCCGCCTCCTCTACCTCACCAGCAAAGCCACCGGCCAGCTCCAGGTCCTTCGCACTCTCCGCGCGATGACCGCCAAACCCAACGGCGAAAGCTCCTCCGAAACATTGGTGCTCGAAGAAGCTGCAACCCACGTCGCCACCTGGCACGTCCGCCCCAAACACGAGCACTGCCTCGACCCCGTCTGCTACTGCCAGCGCCGCGAATTCAACCACCCCGACTCCGTCGCCCAACGCTGGAAAAAACACGGCCTCTCCCGCTTCTACCTCTTCGAAGACGAAGCCCGCGACATCCCCGCGCTCCGCTCCGCCGGCGAAGCCGCGCAGATCTGCCCCTACGAAATCACCCGCACCGCCCTCGCGTTCCAGGACGTCTGGATCGGCGACTACAACTACGTCTTCGCCCCCGCCAACCGCACGCTCTTCTACAACCAGCCCGGTTTCGCCCCTTCCGAAACGCTCCTCATCATCGACGAAGCGCATAACCTCCCGTCCCGCGCCGCCGACGCCCGTTCGCACACGCTCTACGCCGACAACGCCCGCCGCGTCCTCTCCGAATTCGACCACATCCGCGCGCCCGCCCCGCTCGCCCGCGCTTGGGAAGCTTTCACCCTTCTCCTCGCCTCGCTCCCGGTCTGCGACGTCCTCGACCTCGCGCAGGAAGACGACCTCGTCCACACCGTCCGCCAGCTCGCCGACACCCTCGCGCTCCACCCGCTCCCCTACGAAGACATGGAGCCGCCCGTCCGCGAACTCCTCTGGCAACTCCCGTCATGGGCCGAGTGGTTCGCCCAACCCTTCCCCAAACTCATCTGGAGCCCGCGCGCCGGCGAACTCCGCCTCACCTGCCTCGATGCCGCGCTCCCCGCCGGAGAAATCCTCCGCGAATTCGCCGGCGTTATCTTCGCCACCGCGACCCCCGGCCCCGCGACAACCTTCGCCGAATCCTGCGGACTCACCGCCACCATCGACGCTCCCGCCGTCGTCTCTGTCACCGCGCACACCCCGTGGCGCGACGACGCCTACGACATCACCTACGACATCCGCGTGGACACCACCTTCAGTCAACGCGCCCGCCACGCCGGCACCACCGCCGACACCATCGCCGCGCTCCACGAAGCCTCCGAAAAAAGCTCTCAGCTCTCAGCTCTTAGCTCTCAGCTCGGTCACGGCAAAGCCGTGGCCGTCTTCTTCCCGAGCTACGCCTACGCCGAGTCCATCGCCAACACGCTTCGCCAACGCCACCCGCATCTCCGCGCCGCGCTCCAACCGCGTCTCTCCGACCTCGCCGCGCAAACCGCATGGGTGGACGAATCCCTCGCCTTCTCCGACGCGCTCTTCCTCGTCCTCGGCAGCAGTTTCGCCGAGGGCATCGACACGCTCGGCGGACGCATCAGCCACGCCATGGTCGTCGGCCCCGCGCTCCCCGAGGTCAACGCCGTCCAGCGCGCCCGCCTCGAAGCGCTCCCCAACCTCACCCGCGAAGCAGCCTTCCAACGCGTCTATCAAATCCCCGGCATCCAAAAGGTGAACCAGGCCCTCGGCCGCCTCGTGCGCGCCCCCGGCCAGCGCGCCAAAGTCATCCTCCACTGCCGCCGGTTCCTCGAGCCCGCCTACGCGTCCCTCCTCGACCGCGACTACCAATTCGGCCAAACCTTGGCGACCGACTCCGATCTTTCCGCCTGGCTCAGTCCGAAGACCGATTAAGCTCCGTTTGGTTACCTGAGCCTCCAGTCCGCGTCTCCACCTCCACCCACCATGAACGCCACACCCATCCCGTTCCGCACGCGACTTCTCGCCGCCTTCCTCGCCCTCTGGATCGGTTGCGCGCCCGCCTTCGCCACCTGCGGCGGCGGCGGTGGTGGCGGACGCGGCGGCGTGGTCCCCAAGTCCAAACCCGAGGACACCTTCCGCGTTTCTTGGGAAAGCCTCCCGCCCGGCAAAACCCTCCCTCCCGTCACCGCCGGTAAATCCCTCCTCATCCTCTGGTTCCCCGTCTCCCTCGACATCGCCGGCGCCTCCACGCTCCAACGTTCCGCCGAACTCACCGCACTCAACGCCCGCTGTGTCTTCACCGGCCTCGTCACTCCGGGCAACGAAGCCGTCCGCAAAACCTACGCGATTTCCGCCGTGAACGACACCGTCGTGATCAGCACTCGCGACGGCATCGAGCTCGATCGGGTCATCGCCAACCGCGGCACCTCTCTCGTCGCCGAGCAGGTTGAATCCCTCGTCCGCACCACCGTGGAAGCCCGTGAAGCAATCCTCGAAACGCTCTTCTCCACCGCCGCCAAAAAACAAACCTCCGGTGACACCAAGGGCGCCGTAGCCGATTTCAAATCCGTCTGGGCCGAGCGCTGTCTCTTCGCCCCGCTCGGCCAACGCGCCGCCGAAAAATTAAAAGCCCTCGGCACTCCCGTCGCCTCCGCCGATCACACCGACGCCCCACTGACTCCCGCCCAACTTCAACAGGTTCGCCTCGCTCTCGAAGCCGGTCTCAAAGCCGAAGTCGAAGCCCGCTACCCGCAGGCCGAGGAGCATTACGTCCAGGCCCTCGTCATCGCCCCCAACGATCCGACCGCCCTCCGTTTCCTCGGTGAGTTCTACCGACACCAAACCGGCCAGTGGGACCGCGCCGGCCGCCTCTTCAACCGCATCCTCGACCAGCCGTCCTCCGATCCCATCGCCCGCGCCGTCGCCCTCCACGGACTTGGCAAGATGACCATCCACTCCGGCCGCTTCGCCGAGGGTCTCGCCCTCTTCGAAAAATCCCTCGAGGCCTACCCGCTGCCCATCACCTACCGGAACCTCGCCGTCTATTGGTTCTCCGAAAAACAATCCGACAAAGCCGCCGCCTACATGCGCCAGGCCCTCGCGCTCGATTCCGAAGACACCTACAACCAGATATTCGCCGCCGTCTATCTCGCCGCTGCCGGACAACACGACGAAGCCCTCAAGGTCGCCCGCGCCAATGAACACGTCCTCGAGGCTAGCTATAACCTCGCCGCCATATGGGCCCAAACCGGCGACCGTGCGAAGGCCATGGAATTCCTCCGCCGCCAGTTCTACACCTACGAACAATACGACGCCGTCCGCGCCATGGAGATGAAAGAGGCCCGCGAGGACTGGATGTTTACCAGCCTCCACACCGACCCCGCCTTCGACGCCCTCACCAAGGATGCCAAAAACGCCTGGATGGTTGGCCGCGAATTCTGCTCGCCCGACCAATTGATCCCTCTCACCGCCGCCCCCGGTCCGCGCATGAACTAGACAGCTCCTAAACGCCGATTGCCCTCAGCGCTGGTCCCGCCATCGTCGCCCGCATGACCACGCCCGACCGCACCTACACTCTCGCGGTGTTTCTCGACCTCGAAAACATCGCCCTCGGCGCGCAGGACGCCAAATTCCCCCAATTCGACATCGAGAAGGTCTTCAAGCGCCTCCTCATCAAGGGAAACATTGTCGTCAAAAAAGCCTACTGCGACTTCGCCCGCTACGAAGCGTTCAAGCGCCCTCTCCATGAAGCCGCTTTCGAACTCATTGAGATCCCGCACATCCGCCAGTCCGGCAAAAACTCCGCCGACATCCGAATGGTCGTGGACGCCCTCGACCTCTGCTACACCAACGATCGCGTGGACGCCTTCGTCATCATCAGCGGCGACTCCGATTTCTCCCCGCTCGTCAGCAAGCTCCGCGAAAACGGAAAAAAGGTCATCGGCGTCGGCGTGAAAAACTCCACGTCCGACCTCTTCATCAAAAACTGCGACGAGTTCATCTACTACGACGACTTGGTCCGGGTCGCCCCGCCCAAGCCCGCCCCCCGCCCCGCAAAAAACAACGCAGCCATCAAAGCCGCCGCGCCCGCTCCCTCCGAACCCAAGCGCCCCGACCCCGCCAAGGCATTCGATCTCGTTGTCGCCACCGTCAACGCCCTCATCGACGAACGCGGCGCCGACGAAAGTATCTGGGCCTCCATGGTTAAACAGGCCATCAAACGCCAAAACCCCGGCTTCAACGAGCGCGCCTACGGCTTCAGCGCCTTCACCGACCTCCTCCGCGAAGGCCAGAAACGCGGACTCCTCCAAATCGAGGAAAAAGCAGGCAACTGCACCGTCCGTCTGCCTGAGTAAACTGACTCGGGATTTCCCGCTTGTCCGCCCCTGTGCCCACCGGCACAACCAACCCCCGTGCCCGCACCCAAAAGCCTCCCTGCCGCCGACATCCACGCCGCCATCGACCGGCTCGCGCAAGCCATTGCCGAACGCCACGCCAAAACCACCCCGCTGGTCCTCCTCGGCATCGCCAACGGCGGCGTAGAACTCGCCAACCGCCTGGCCGCTCGTCTCTCGTCGCTCGCCCCTCGTCTCCGCCTCAGCACCGGCATCTTGGATATCTCGTTCCACCGCGACGACATCGACCGCCATCCGATCCCCAAGGAGTTCGTCCCCACCCGTATCCCCGTCGATGTCACCGGAGCCACGGTTATCCTCATCGACGACGTTCTTTTCTCCGGCCGCACCGTAAAGGCCGCCCTCGACGAACTCTTCGACCACGGACGCCCCGCCAAGGTCGAACTCGCCATCCTCATCGACCGCGCTGGCCGCAAACTTCCCGTCGCCGCCGACTACACCGGCCTCGTCCTCGAAGACGTCACCGACCGCTGCAAAGTCGTCGTGAAACTCGACCCCGCCAAACCCGCCCGCGACTCCGTCACAATCCTCCCCTCCAAACCCGCCTCCAAGTAAGTAGCTCGCCTCCGACTACCCACTACTCGCTACCCGCTACTCACTACTTCTCCTCCGCTCCCTCCCATGCCCTGGACCCGCCGCCACCTCATCACGCTCGAAGAACTCTCCCTCCACGAGATCGAGCAAATCCACGCCACCGCCGCCGCGTTTAAAAAAATCCTCGGCCGCAGTGTGAAAAAAGTCCCCGCCCTCCGCGGCAAGACGATCGTCAACCTCTTCCTCGAGCCCAGCACGCGCACCCGCATGGCCTTCGACATGGCCGCCAAGCGCCTCAGCGCCGACGTCATCTCGATGGACGGTTCCAGCTCCTCGACCACCAAGGGCGAAACCCTCCGCGACACCGCGCAAAACATCGAGGCCCTCCAGGCCGACATGATCGTCATCCGCCACGCCGCCGCCGGCTCCCCGCTCTACCTCTCGAAAATCCTCGGCATCCCTGTCATCAACGCCGGCGACGGCGCCCACGAGCATCCCACGCAGGGTCTCCTCGACACGTTCACGATGCGTGAACACCTCGGCTCCCTCAAGGGCCGCAAGGTCGTCATCCTCGGCGACATCCTTTTCAGCCGCGTCGCCCGTTCCAACATCCACGCCCTCGTGAAATTCGGCGCCAACGTCACCATCGTCGGCCCCTCCACCCTCGTCCCGCGCACCTTTGAAACGCTCGGCGTCACCGTGTCGCACGACTTGAAGAGCGCCCTCTCCGACGCCGACGTGGTCATGCTTCTCCGCATCCAGCACGAGCGCCAGTCGAGCGGCATGTTCCCCTCCATCGGCGAATATACCAGTCTCTTCGGACTCAACAAAACCCGCGCCGGCTGGCTCAACCCCAAGGCCATCATCATGCACCCGGGCCCCATCAACCGCGGCGTCGAGATCGACAGCGAACTCGCCGACGGCAGCCGCAGCGTGATCCTCGAACAGGTGACCAACGGCATCGCCGTCCGCATGGCCGTCCTCTACCTCTGCTCCGGCGGCCAACCCGAAAACGTCGTCTCCACCGATTAACTTTTAAGCGCCATGCCCTCCCTCTGGATTTCCAACGCCCGCGTCATCGACCCCGCTTCCAAGCGCGACTCCGTCGGCGACCTCTTCATCAAAGACGGCAAGTTCGTCGCCTCCCTCTCGGCCGCCGAGAAAAAGAAGGCCAAGAAAATCGATGCCCAAGGCCTCGTCGCCTGCCCCGGTCTCGTGGACATCCACGTCCACTTCCGCGAGCCCGGCCAGATGCACAAAGAAACCATCGAGACCGGTTCCCGCGCCGGTGCCGCCGGCGGTTTCACCACCGTGGTCTGCATGCCCAACACTGCTCCGGTCGCCGACACCGCCGGCACCATCCAACAGATCAAAGACTCCATCGCCCGCACCGCCTGCATCAAGGTTTACCAGACCGGCTGCATCACCGTCGGCATGAAGGGCCAGGCCCTCGCCCCCATCGGCTCGCTCAAACGCGCCGGCGTCATCGCCATCACCGACGACGGCGACTGCGTGCAGTCCAACGAGCTCATGCGCCGCGCCTGCGAATACGCAAAAATGTTCGACCTCCCGATCATGGACCACTGCCAGGACCACTCCATGACGATCGGTGCCGTGATGAACGAAGGCGCCGTCTCCACGCGTCTCGGACTCAAGGGCTGGCCCAACGCCGCCGAGGACCTCATCGTCGCGCGCAACTGCATCCTATCCGAATACACCGGCGCGCACATCCACATGCAGCACATCTCGTCGCGCGCCTCGGTTGACATCCTCCGTCGCGCCAAGGCCCGCGGCGTCCGCGTCACCGGCGAAGCGACCCCGCACCACATCGCCCTCACCGACGAGTGCCTGGTCACCTACGATACCCACTTCAAGATGAACCCGCCCCTCCGCACCGAGGAGGACCGCGTCGCCATCATCGAAGGTCTGCGCGACGGCACGCTCGACATCCTCGCGACCGACCACGCCCCCCACACCGACTACGAGAAGGACAAGGAATTCGACTACGCCCCCAACGGCATCCTCGGACTCGAGACCGCCCTCCCCATCTCGCTCGAAATCCTCGTGCGCAAAAACAAGTTCAAGCTCGCGACCGTCGTGGACCTGTTCACCCGCAAGCCCGCGCAACTCCTCAACCTCACCGCCGGCACGCTCACCGAGGGCGCGCCCGCCGATGTGTGCCTCTTCGATCCCGAAGAGAAATGGGTTTACGATGCCAAGGCCGGTTTCAGCAAATCCTCCAACAGCCCATGGCACGGCCAGGAGCTCAAGGGCCGCGTGAAGATCACGATCGTCAACGGCAAGGTCGTCTTCGCCAACGGTAAGATCACCGCCTGAGCCCAACGTCATCCCAGCCGGCTTCGTGATTCCCTACGTCATCGCCGTCGAATCCGCCTGCTGGCTGGCGGGCCTTGTTCTGTGCGTGCTGTTGGGTCTGCGCCGGCTCGGCTCCTCCAAACCGGCGCTCCCTCCGTGGATCGTCCCGCTGGACGGCTTCGTTACCTGCGCCCTGCTCATCACGGCCGGCGGGTTTCTCATGCCGCACGCCGCCACCTACCTGAGTGACGACATACTCGGCCCCGCCGCCCGCGATGGCAACTGGTGGATGGTCGTTCAAGGCGCGGCTTTTCAAACCGGCATGCTCGGCGGCGCCCTGCTCGGCGGCCTGCTGCTGTGGTTTCGGAAAAGCCCCGACTCGCCTCCCGACCTGCCGGCCGCCCCTAAAATCCGCCAGCCAATCCTCGGCGGACTCATCACGTTTCTCATCTCGCTCCCGCTCATCGGCGGCATCGGCCTCGCCTGGAAATCCATCCTCGAGGCCCTTGGACACTCGGTCGGCGAACAGGAGATGGTCGATCTGTTCCGCAACGCCGACGACCCCGCGCTGTTGGTTTTCATGATCATTCTGGCCGCCGTCATCGCCCCGATCACTGAAGAGCTTATTTTCCGCGCCGGCATTTTCCGCTACCTGCGCACCCGCATCCCGCGCGCCTTGGCGTTGGTGTTGCCCGCGCTGCTCTTCGCCCTGCTGCATGGCAACCTGACCGCCCTCGTCCCCCTCTTCGCCCTCGGTGTGTTTTTCGCCTACGCCTACGAGCGCACCGGCAGCATCGCCGTTCCGATGATCGCCCATGCGCTCTTCAACCTGAACACCATCGTGCTCGTCATCGCCGGCGTGTCGGCTTGATGTAACGGGCAAGCTGCCATGCACCTCTTTGCCTCCAACGCCGCCGATTCCGTCACCGCTCTCGGTGAACTGCGGCTCATCGCGGCGATCCGGCGCTGGTTGAGCAACGCAACTCCGCCCTCACCTGCCGGCATCGGCGACGACTGCGCGGTCCTTCCGCCCTCGCGCCACCCGCAGGTCGTGACCGTCGATCCCGTCGTTTACGGCGAACACTTCGACGACTCCATTCCTGCACGCGCCGTCGCCGCCAAG
>DATHXF010000020.1:0-19844 GCA_035459785.1 Rariglobus sp.
CCCCGCGCCGATCAACCGCGAGCGCAGCACCGCCGGCGCGAGTTTCTGCTCCTCGTTGGAGAACCAGTGCCCCACGAGCCACACCGCCGCGACACTCCAGAGCCCGCGCGCCGAATACACGATGTTCACCGCCGTCGCGTCGCCGAACACCCCGAGCGCAAACGCCATGCTCCCCGCCTGTATCGCCAGGATCACGCATCCGCCGACCAGCCAGCCCCACGCCACCTGCGGCACCTGACGCAACGGCGCGCTGAAAAACGGAATCAGCCCCAGCGACATCACCGCCACCGAACCAAACATCATCGGCAGAAATTTCCCCACGCCCCACGCCGGCGCCCATTTCTGCACGAGCACATCGGCCAGCGCAAAACTCGCCGCCGCCAGCCCCGCCGTGAGCACTGTGCGCCCCACCGCGTGTTTCGGACGCGAATCTCCGCGGCTCAGCAACACGATCGCCCCCGTGCTCAACGCCGCCGCGATCCACCAGATGAGCGGCACCGGCTCCGGCAAAAACAGCACGCTGCAAAACGCCACCAGCACGATTTTTACTCCCAGCACCGGCGTCGCCACCGACACATCGCCGTAGTTGAGCGCCAAAAAAGTAAAAATCTGCCCGGTGAAAAACAACATCCCGCCCACGACCGGCTGCCACCACATCGACACCGGCTGTCCCGGACCGCCGAAGCCCAGCAGCGTCGAGAACACGACCCCCATCGCGATATTCGACACAAACGTCGTCCGCCACACCCCCACTCCCCAGTCCGCCGACCGCTTCAACAGCAACACCGCCAGCACATAGCCAAAGCTGCTCGCCAACGGAAAAAAGAGATGCGCGGGAAAATGCACGGGGAATCCCACGTTCAGTCGTCCCCTTCCTTGGTGCAAGCATCTCGACTATAAACAGGCGGGCTTGCCCCCTGCACCGAGGCGCGCATCGTTCGCCCCACGACCATGTCCGCCACCGAAACCGCTCCCGCACCCGCTCCGACCACGCCCCGTCCCTTGGTGCGTCCGGAACTGCTCGCCCCCGCCGGCGACTGGGAGTGCGTGCGCGCCGCCGTCGAAAACGGCGCCGACGCCGTTTACTTCGGCCTCGAGCGGTTCAACGCCCGCATGCGCGCCAAAAACTTCACGCAGGCCGACCTCCCCGCGCTCATGGAGTTTCTCCACAAACGCGGCGTCCGCGGCTACGTGACGTTCAACGTCCTCGTCTTCACCCACGAGTTGCCCGACGCCGAGGACTACCTGCGCACCATCATCGCCTCGGGTGTGGACGCCGCCATCGTCCAGGACACCGGCATCTGCCGCCTCATCCGCAAAATCTCCCCCGACTTCCCCATCCACGGCTCCACGCAGATGACCGTCACCGGCGACGCCGGTGTGGAATTCGCCCGCGAACTCGGCGCTGAACTTGTCGTCCTCGCCCGCGAAAACTCCATCAAGGAAATCAACGCCATCCAGGACGCCCAACGCGCCGCCAACAAAACCCCGCTGCCGCTCGAGGTCTTCGTCCACGGCGCCCTCTGCGTCGCCTACTCCGGCCAGTGCCTCACCAGCGAATCCCTCGGCGGACGCTCCGCCAACCGCGGCGAATGCGCGCAAGCCTGCCGCATGCCCTACGACCTCATCTCGGACGGCGCGCAGGTCGATCTCGGCGACCGCAAATACCTTCTCAGTCCGCAAGACCTTGCCGGTCTCGATGTCCTTCCCGAACTCGTGAAAGCCGGCGTCTCGTCCCTGAAAATCGAAGGTCGCCTCAAAGCCCCCGAATACGTCGCCAGCATCACCCGCGTCTATCGCCAGGCCCTCGATAAAATCTTCGCCGAACAGGAAACCGGTTTCGACGCCGTCCGCGCCAAATACGAACTCTCGATGACGTTCTCGCGCGGCCTCTACACGGGCTGGTTCAACGGCATTCAAAACCAGGAACTCGCCCACGGCCGCTTCGGCACCAAGCGCGGCGTGCTCCTCGGCACCGTCACCCGCGTGGAAAACGACCACGTCGCCCTCCGTCTCGAATCCGCCCTCAAGCCTGGCGACGGCGTGGTCTTCGACGCCGGCAACCACGCCGCCGGCGAGGAGGGCGGACGCGTCTATCAGGTCGAACCTCAACGCAACGGCGAGACCGTCCTGCGCTTCGGCTACGGCGATCTCAATTTCCGCCGCATCAAGCCGGGCAACTTCCTCTGGAAAAACAACGACCCTGCGCTCGACCGCGAGCTGCGCACCACCTTCGAGGGCGAAAAAATCCGCTTCACCCGCCCCGTCGATGTCGAGGTTCACGGCCACGCAAATGCACCCCTCACCCTCATCTTCAACGACCGCGAAGGTCACGTCGTAAAGCTCGAGTCGCAGGTCGCCCTCGCCGCCGCGCAAAACCAGCCGCTCACCCAGCAGCGCCTCGAAGACCAGCTCGGCCGTCTCGGTGGCACTCCCTTCAATCTCGGCACGCTCACCTCGCATCTCGAAGGCGCGGTCATGCTTCCGATGAGCGAGCTCAACCGCCTGCGCCGCGAAGCCTCCGCCGAACTTGACCGCCTCCGCGGACTCCCCAAGCGCTGGACGCTGCTCGAAAACAAAATCGATTACCCCGCCCGTCCGCCCGTCGAAACGCCCTCCGCCGCGGCGCTCATCCTCGTCGTCCGCAGCCTGGAGCAACTCGACGCCGCCCTCGCCTCCGGCGGCTTCGCCGACATTTACTGCGAATTCGAAAACCCCAAGCACTACCGCGAAGCCGTCCAGAAATTCCGCGAGTGGCAGTCAGGTTCCGGCTCTCAACTCTCAGCTCTCAACGCTCAACCCGCCGGCGCCGCTCCGGCGATCTGGGTCGCTCCTCCGCGCATTTTCAAACCCGGCGAAGAGTGGATCCTAAAACAGGTCCGCTCCTCCGAGGCCGATGGTTACCTCGTGCGCAATCACGAGCACCTGCGTTACTTCAAAACCGACCGCAAGCGCGGCGACTTCTCGCTCAACGTCGCCAACCCGCTCACCGCCGAGTATTTCATTTCCCACTACGGCTTGGAACGCGTAACCGCCAGCTACGACCTCAACGTCGTCCAGCTTGAGTCGCTCCTCCAGTCCGCGCCCGGCGCCTGGTTCGACCTCACGATCCACCAGCACATGCCCATGTTTCACATGGAGCACTGCGTGTTCTGCGCATTCCTCTCGAAGGGTAAAGACTACCACGACTGTGGCCGCCCCTGCGAAAAGCACGCCGTGTCCCTGCGTGATCGCACCGGCTCAGAGCTCCCGCTCAAGGCCGACGCCGGCTGCCGCAACACAGTCTACAACAACCGCGCACAGACCGGTGCCGAATACTTCGACCGCTTCCGCGCGCTCGGCGCGCAAAACTTCCGCGTCGAGTTCGTTAACGAAGGCGCCGCCGAAGTGACCCGCACCCTCGCGCACTATCAAAAACTCCTTCGCGGAGAAATCGGCGGCACCGACCTCTGGAAAGAACTGCGTCTGATCAACCAGCTCGGCGTCACTCGCGGCCAGATGGAAGCCGCGCCGCAGGTGATCTTCAAAAAAACCTGATCACGCCGGACCGCTCAGGCCGTCTTCGCCGCGCGCACAAACGCCCGCAGTCGTTCCGCGTCCTTGAACCCGTCCGGTCCTTTCGTGCCCGAGTTCACATCGACTCCCGCCGGTCGCACCTGCCGCACCGCCGCGCCAACGTTTTCAGAATTCAATCCACCCGCCAGAATCACCGGAACGCCTGCGCAGCGCACCACGATTTCACGGCTGAGGCTCCAATCGTGCGCCCGGCCCGTTCCGCCGACCTGCCCCGTTGCGGCATTCACGGAATCGAGCAAAAACGCGTCCGCCACTCCGCGATACGCGTCTCCATAGTCCAGGCTCTCCGGCCCCGTGACGTGCCACGATTTCCGGAGGCGGTAGCCCCCGAGCGCGCGCAACCGGGCCAGTCCTTCCGGCGGCATTTCACTGTGCACCTGGATCGCCGTGACTCCCGCCTGTCGCGCCAGTTCGTGCACCGCGTCCGGATCGCTCACATGCGTCACCAGCACGGGTGTCACGCGGCCCGCACACGCGGCGACGATATCCGCCGCCGTCTCCGTGGAAATAAAATCCCCGCTCGTATGACGCTGACCCACGAGCAGTCCGATCTCATCGGCGCCCGCCTCGACGGCCAGCAATGCATCCGCCACCCGCCGCACTCCGCAGATTTTTACGGAAACCATGCCGCCAACCCAAACCCGCGCGCACCCCGGCGTAAACCCGGAATGCGACGCGCGCAGGGATCGTTTGAAACAACCCTTACGCTTTCGGGCCGCGCAGCATCGCACCCACGCCAACCGCAGCGATCACAGCGCCGCCGATGATGTAGAACAGATGCTTCGGCACGCGACCGCCGCCGTCCACCGCATTGGCTACATCGGTGCCGACCGTCGCAGCCGCGCCGACCACCGAGTCTTTGCGCTCCACGCCTTGGTAGATAAGAAAACCACCGACGAGGATAAGGATGATACCGATTATTTTATTCATGATTTTTAGGAGTTAGGAACTGACTGGATTGAGCTAACGAAAAATTTCAGCGCAGGGCGCGAATGAGATTCATCGCCACCGGCGCCCAGCTAAGCAGGCCGCCGAGTTTGGGCATAAATTTCCGGGCGACGAACAGACCGGCGGGCACCGCCGCAAGCTTGGCCAGCGGCGAGATCGCCCGCCACTTCGCATATAACCCCGCTATCCACACGGCTGGTTTCATCACCTCGTGAGCGTGCTCCTCGCACTCGTCGCGCCGCACACGGATGCGGTGCATCAGCGCCCGCTTGCGGAACGCGAGAATGTTCAGGTCTGCTTGCGGATACATGCGCGGTCCTCCGTAAGACTGTCGATCGTCGCTTCAAACGGCTTGGGTTGATGGGTGAACTGACGGCGAAGCATCACAATCACCCACGCCAGCACGCATCCGTAAAGCAGCGCGAAACCGCCCAATGCGGCCAGTCGCGCGGTATCCCACAGAAGATACACGAGGGTGAGCGTGGCAAAGGACAGCGTCATCACGCCGGCAAACACCGCCGCCCCGCCCCAAATGATCAGGCGGACCAGACGGTATTTTTCCTCTTGGAGCTCGACTGACACGAGTTCGATGCGTTCTTGCAACGCACCGAGCAGGCTGTCGCCGAGCCCCGAGAGGTTTTTAAAGAAGCCGGAAGAAGCGGGAGGACTGCTTTCCATGATCGTAGTGGCGGAACGCGATGCGGCGCTCAGTGGCTCTTGCGACCGAGAAACGCACCGAGCAACACGCCAACACCCAGCGCGATCGCCAGCGATTCGTAGGGGTGCGCGCGGATGGCGCTGTCAGTCTGCTTGGCGCCTTGCACGACTTTTTCGCGGGCCACGGACAGGAAGTGCTCGGCCTTTTCCTTGGCGTCGCTGAAACGATCGCGCAGGGCCCCCAACTTGTCATCGGCACCTTCGGCCAATCCGGCGCCGATGGTTTTTTCTGCATCGGCAATCAGTGCACGAAGGTGTTCGACGATCTGTTCAGGGGACTCGGAGACGGCGGATTTTTTAGTGCTCATGGTTACAAAGGTTTAGGTTAAGTGATGTCTGACCTCCTTTACTTACCATGGTGCGTGCCACTCCTCGCCAATAGGATGCTAGTTACTATACATTAACTATTAATGAAATAATGTTTAATTTTTAGCCCGCCAAAGACCGCTCTTTCTCATGCATCGTGCACGAAAGAGGATTCGCAACCTGCAAGCTGCACGAGCCAGCCCCCTAACTAACGGGCCGGCAGCAGAAAATAAAAGTCGCTGCCTTCGTCCACCTTGCTGCTGCACGCAATGGAACCGCCGTGCGCAACCACGATCTCGCGCGCAATCGTGAGGCCCAGTCCCGCGCCTTTCTTTTCCTGGTCGGGCACGCGGTAGAATTTCTCGAACACGTAGAGCACATTCTCGGCGGGAATCCCCGGCCCCTCGTCGCGCACGCCAAACCGGATGAACCCGTCGGGTGCGCTCCGCGCGTAGAGCGTGATCGTCGTATCCGGCCCCGAATACTTGGACGCGTTGCTCAGCAGGTTGATGAAGACGTGGCGCAGGCGGTCGGCATCCACATACATCTCCGTGAGCTCGGCATCGGCGTTCACGACAATCTTCTGATCCGCGCCCTCGGTGATGGCTTTCATCTCACGCGCCATGTCCTCAAGATAGCTGACAATACCAACGGGACGGCGCTTGAGCGTGGACGCACCGCTTTCGAGGCGGCTCAGGTCAAGGAGGTCGTTGAGGATGCGCAGCAGTCGCTCGGAATCGTCGCGGGCGGTCTCCAGCAACTCGCGCTGACGTTCGGTGATCGGACCGAAGTTTTGCTCCAGCAGCAGATAAATCGCCATCCGCAGGCTCGTCAGCGGGGTTTTCAGCTCGTGGCTCACCGTGGAAACCAGGTTGCCCTTCACATCATCGAGCAGACGGAACTTGGTGACATCCTGAAGAATCACCGCCGCACCGCCGAAGCCGGTGAGCGCGTCGCCGATCGCGAGGATGCGCGGCAGGTAGTGGCGTTCGCCACCGTTGACATGCAATGTGACCACCTCGCTGTAGCCGGTGGGCAGGTAATGCGCCCCCGTCGAGAGAACTTGCTTCAAAGGTTCTTCGAGTGCGGCAGGCAACCCACTGGAAAACTCGGGCAACGCCGCGATGGCCTCGGCCGCCGGATTCCGCACCTCGTGGTGTCCGTCGGCGGCCACGACAAAAAGCGGATCGGGCGTGGAGGTGAGCGTCGCCTCCATCGTGCGGCGGGCACGGATGACGCTTTCGGTCATCGCATCACGATACGTGCGCAACTTCGCCGCCATGATGTTGAATGTGCGCGCCAGCTCGCCGAGTTCGTCGGTCGAGGTGACCGGCACGTCATCATCAAGCTTTCCTTCGCCAAACGCGGCCGCCGAGGTTTGCAGCGCCTGGATGGGCCGCAGCAGCGCACGCGCAACCCGGTAGGAAAGATAAACCGAGAGCAAAATCGCGGCCACCATCGCCGCGACGAGGAAGTTGATGCTCTTGCGCGAAAGCCCGCGCGCACGTTCTGCGGACGCGGTCACCTCGGCGTAATCCGCCTCGGTGATGTGCTCGATGGCCTTGAGCGTCTTGAAAAGAGCGACCTCCGTGTCGCGCATCGCCTGCAGCGACGCATCACCCACCCCGTCGAGCCGCGTTTCTCCCAACGCGTCGAACGCGCCAAACGCCTCATCAAGTTTTTCCAGCTGTCCCGTGCGCGCGGTGCCGGAGGACGCCACCGACTGCTCCATGAAATGCCTGCGAAAGCGGGCCCGCTGCTCCTCATAGGTTTTGCGCGCACCGGCCGGATCGCCGCGTTCGGACAACGTGATCGCACCGGCCATTAGCGTAGCCGCCTCGCGCATTTCATAGCCGCCGATCATCGCGCGGTAACTCACCGTCAGGCTGCGCTCAAACGTGCCCGCCAGATCGCGGTAGAGTCGCGTGCCCACCGCACCGACCGCGATGAACAACAGCAGCAGCGGAAGAAGTCCGAGGTAGAGACGGGTGCGCAGCATGGCGGGTGTCGCGCGATCCGGGTCAGATTAGCCCGAGCTTCTGCCGCTTGCGGTAAAGCGTGGCGGGATCGATGCCGAGAACCTTGGCCGCGTCATCGAGCGTCTTGGTATGCGCCAGCGTTCGCCGGATATGCTCGGTTTCCAACTCGTCGAGCGTCACCCGACCGCCCACCACCACGCGGGAATCGGCAGGCGCGGCAAACTCCTCGGGCAGATCCTCCAGCCCGATCAGGTCCCCGCCGGCGAGAATCACCGCGCGCTCGATCACATTGCGCAACTCGCGCAGGTTGCCCGGCCAGGCGTAACGGCTGAACGCATCGCTCACTTCCGGCGTGAAGCCCTGCAGTTTTTTCCCGATGCGCCGGGCAAAAAAAACGAGATAGCTTTCAGCAATCCGTGCGAAGTCCGCCGGACGGTCGCGCAAGCCGGAGAGCGTGAGCGTGATGACGTTGAGACGGTAAAAGAGATCTTCACGGAAACGACCCGCCTTCACTTCCTCGGCAAGGTTGCGATTGGTCGCGGCGATTACGCGCACGTTGGCTTTGCGCACCCGCGTCTCGCCGATGCGCTCGTATTCGCGCTCCTGCAGCAGACGCAGGAGCTTGGGCTGGATTTCCAGAGGCATCTCACCGATCTCATCCAGAAAGAGCGTGCCGCCGTCGGCAGCGGCGACTTTGCCCAGCGTGTCGCTGACCGCGCCGGTGAAGGAGCCTTTGACGTGGCCGAAGAGTTCACTCTCCAGCAGCTCCTTAGAAAGACTAGGACAGTTGACGGTGACAAAGGTGTTTTCCTTCTGCGCGCCACGACGATGAAGCTCGCGAGCGAGCACGCTTTTGCCCGTGCCGCTGGGGCCAAGGATGAGGATGCTCGCGGAGGTTTCGGCGGCCTTGAAGGCGATGGTGAGCGTGCGCTGCATGGCCACTTCGTCCGACGTGAGATCGAGCGGTGGGGACTCCTCATTGATCTGGGACTCGAGTTGTTCGACGCGTTTTTCGAGACGGTGCGTGCGGCGCACTTTGTCGAGCACCTGACGAACCTGCTCCGGCGTGAACGGCTTCGGAATAAAATCGTAGGCCCCGCGCCGCATCGCATCGACCGCGGTGCTGATATTGGCGTAGGCCGTGAACATCACCACGGGCAGGCCCGGCTGGGCCTTGAGCAACCGGTCAAGAACCGCCAGTCCGTCTTCAGTCCCCAGTTTCAGATCGAGAAAACACGCGTCGAACGCCTCGGCTTCGAGCTCCTTGAGCGCCCGGAGTCCGTTGGGAACACCCACGGATTCATGCCCCATGGCCTCGACGGCGAGGCTCGTGGTTTTCCGGATGGAGGGTTCGTCATCAACGATCAAAACACGCATGGTGGGCAAGATAAGGGAGTAAGCGATTCGATGGCGTTTTTTCGCAAGATTCGATTACGCGGAGAACCGAGTTCGATGCCCGTAAAGCCAAGGCGGGGCCGCCTTGAGGGCGACCCCGCCAGGTCCAGCTTCAACTAACAACCCCGGAAGTAGCACCTCCGGGAATTTTTATGAGATTAACACACACTGACAAAGGATCCTCATGTCGGTTTCACGCAACTCGGCGGATGAAAAACATCACCAGCGAGAGCACCGCAAAGCCTACCATGGTTATCCGTGCATAAAGACCGCCCTGCTCGCCGTCGGTTCCGCCGAACGCGTAAATTGCCGATACAAACGCAAGCAGCAGAAACGTAACGGCCCACGTCAATGCGGCGGGGCGAATCCCCGCGATCATGCGTTCCCGTCTGGAGCCGGAACCTTCATTGCGAATATGCGTGTGCATGACCGGGAGTCGTTTGATTAACCCCGGTGCTCAGACGTTCGTTCTGCGTCCGAAAATCAACGACAGCAGGAACAGCACGATAAACACAAAAAACAGAATCTTCGCGATGCCCACCGCCGTGCCGGCAATGCCGCCAAAACCAAGGGCCGCCGCAATCAGGGCGATAATCAGAAAGGTAAGGGACCAAGTTAACATGGTGATGATGGGTTGAGGGTTGTGAGCCCACGAGTCGGGCCCTGCCATCTGATATGCGATCCATGTGCCAAGCCGTTCGATGGCAACACTAACATCTGTAAATCATATAGTTATAAACATAACAGGCAAACTCCCATCTCGTCGCAGAATATCAATCATGCAGGATGCGGCGCCCCCTTAAGACCATTTGATGCAAAACGCATGATGCCCACGCTCCTATGAAAGCGCTTCGTTAATTTCCATAAGACGATTTCTAGTGTCGAACTGCGCAAAGGAATGCCTCTAAACGTCAGCTGATAATTCCATGGATCTCCCCTCCCTTGAAAAAAGCGCCCCCGCCCCCGCCGACCGCGCCAACGATCTCGAAATCAAAGACGCCCACCTGATTTTCACGTCGGCTTGGCAATCTCTGGCCGCCGAGGTCGGCCGCGAGCACCTCCGCTTCCCCAAGGAAATCATCCTGCTCGGCGGCGCCCCGGGTTCGGGCAAAGGCACCAACACCAACTTCATTCTCAAGGCCCGCGGCCTGACCTGCGATCCCATCGTCGTCAGCGCGTTGCTCGACTCGCCCGCCGCCAAAAAAATCAAGGATGCCGGCGGCATGGTCGGCGACCGCGAGGTCATCGGACTGCTGCTGCGCAAGCTTCTCGAACCCCAGTTCCGCGACGGCGTCATCCTCGACGGCTTCCCCCGCACCAAGGTCCAGGTCGAATGCCTCAAGCTCCTCGTCGAGCACATCCAGTCCCTGCGTAGTGAATTTTACAATACACCGCTCGGCATCCATTTTCGCCAGACCACCATTCACATCATGGTGCTGTTCGTGGACGAGAAGACTTCCGTCGACCGCCAGCTCAAGCGTGGCCGGGAGATCCAGGCATACAACGCCGAGGTCCGCCGCACCGGCGTGGGCGAACTGCTCGAAGAGCGCGCCACCGACTACGACACCGCCCTCGCCCAGCGCCGCTACCGGGTGTTCAAGGAGCAGACGTGGGACGCCCTCCAGTCCCTCAAGGAAATCTTCCATTACCACTTCATCAACGCCCAGGGCGACATCCGCGAAGTCGAGCAAAACATCCTCGGCGAGCTCCAATACCAGAGCACGCTGGAGCTCGATCCCCGCACCCATGACATCCTCCGCGTCGTTCCGGTCGCCAGCGAGATCATCATCCATGCCCGCCAGGAAATGGTGAAACGCCTGGACGCCTATGCAGTCGAACACGCGGAGCTGTTCGCCCGCGTAGTAACCTTCATCGATAAAAAGATCGTCCCCATCGTGCTGCGCCACGCGATCTCCGGCGTCGCCCTCGTCAACACCGAGGAGCCGCTGCTCGACGATCCGCTCTGCCTGGCGATGCTCATCGACATCTTCTCCGAGCGCGGCTTCCACGCCGTCGTGGACATCCATCGCATCGAAGTCCCTGAGAAGTTCGACCTGAGCACCGGCTGCATCAAGTGCCGCGTGAAAAAAGTCTTCCGCATCCAGATCCGCTTCCAAGGATCGGAAATCCGCCGCGGTTAACCGGCACCGACCCGGCGTTCAGTCCAGGATGCGTTTCACCCACTCCGGATTCGGCAGCGGAGTCGGGCGGTAACGGCCAAAGAGCCGGTAGCGCAGCCGTGCGATGCATTGGTAGAGCAAGTCGCTGCAGCATGAAGGCATGATCGCCAGCATCCGCGCCAGCCGTCGCCATCCCCCTCCCATCTCGCTCATCGCCCGCAAAGCGCCGGCCGTGCGCAGAAAAAACGGCGTGCCCTCTCGGGTCAGATCCTGGATGAACACCAGACTGTCGAAGTCCTCCGTATTCAAACCATGCGACTTCAGAAACGCCTGGCCGGTCGTCCCCTGCAGCGGCGCAAACCGCAGCACACCCCGGCGGTCGCGCCGGAGCATGAAACGCATGAGCGCGTTGCACAGACCGCACTCACCATCGTAGAGCAGCACCGGTTGCGGTGATGGAGACATGGCGGCAACCTACGCAAAACCGCCCGACCGCCAATGCTTATTCCCAACCTCGACCACCGGCCCGAAGCGCGTTCATAGTGCGGTTTCCCTCTTCATGCGCATCGGTCCGCACACGCTTTCGTCCAATCTCTTCCTGTCTCCGCTGGCCGGATATACCAACCTGCCCATGCGGCTCACCGTGCGCGAACTGGGCGGGCTCGGCTGGGCCACCACCGATCTCGTCAACGCCCGCTCCCTCATCGAGCGCAACCATGTCGCCCTGAAATTGGTCGAATCGTGCCCCGAGGACCGCCCGCTCGCCATCCAGCTCTTCGGCTCCGTCGCCGAAGAAATGCGCGACGCCGCGAAGATCTGCGAGGATCTCGGTGCGCAATCTGTGGACATCAACATGGGCTGCCCCGTAAAAAAGGTCGTCAAGATCGGCGGCGGCTCGGCGATGATGACCGAACTCGACAAAACCGCCGCGCTGGTCTCCGGCATGATCGCCGCCGTGAAAATTCCCGTCACCGCCAAGATGCGCCTCGGCTGGGACGACGACAATCTCACCGCCCCCGATCTCGCCCGCGTTCTCGAAGACACCGGAGTCGCCGCGATTTTCGTCCACGGCCGCACCCGTGCCCAAGGCTTCGCCGGACAGGTCAACCTCTCCGGCATCCGCTCCGTCGTGCAGGCGGTGAAATCCATTCCGGTCATCGGCAACGGCGATGTCACCACGCCCGAGGCCGCCAAACACATGATCGAGCAGACGGGCTGCACCGGCGTCTCCGTCGGACGCGGCGCGTTTTACGATCCGTGGATTTTCCGCCGCACCGACCACTACCTGCGCACGGGAGAGCTTCTGCCTGAGCCCTCGCTTGATGAGCGTCTGAGCGTCCTGCGCCGGCACTTTGAACGTTACTGTGAATTCTACGGCGAAGAACGGGGCGCGGTCCATTTCCGCAAAGTCGCTCCGTGGTATGCCAAGCGCTTCGGCCCCGCCAAACCGTTCAAGGCGCGCATTATCACGATCAAATCGCGCGCGGATTTCGAAGCCGCGATCACGGAGTTCCTCGAATGGCGAAAACCGTTCTGCGACGAGTCAGGCGTATTGAAACCTCAATACGCCCCCGGTGCGATGGTCGCCTCGTTCATGCGCGATCCGGACGATCCGGTTTTCGCCCGAGAATCCATTCCCGTGCCCAAGGGCCCTGTGGACACTTGGTAGCCGGTCAATACGGCTTGGTCAGGACCGCGCCGTTGCGCCCGCGGAAATTCAAGAGCTTCTGCTCGCCATCCACGCCCTCGAACACGATGCCCTCGGCGGCATCGACCATGTCCCCGGGCCGCGCCAGTCGTCCGTTGAGGATCGCCATCGTCGAGTTTCCGGCACGCACGCCAGATACACGCGCCGCACTCACCCAGGTGCGAAACGCCGGAGTAGCCACCGGTGCGGGCGGAGGCGTATTCGGGTCCGGTGTGGTCACCACGGGCTGCAAGGGCGCCGGAGGCGGCGGCAACGGGGCGATCTGCACAACGGGCGCTTTCGGAACCGCCACGACGGGAACCACCGGCTTCACGGGAGCCTGCGGCGCGCTCGCGGCAGAATTGTCCTTCGATAAAAAGAAATAGGCACCGCCACCCGCGAGCAGGAGCACCACCACAACCGCAACCAGCAGTATCACGGGTGAACGCCTGGCCTTTTGTTTGGATTTATACGGCGACGGAACCACCACGGGAGGCGGCGGCGGTGCCAGCGGCGGCGGCATGGCGCGAGGCGGCGGCAATCCGCCGGGCTCCGGCACGATCGGAGGCAGTCCGCCGATCATCGGCTCCGGCACTGCGCCAGGCTCCGTGACCGGCATGGGCGGCAGCGGCTGAACAACCGGGAATGCGGGTATCGCGGGAAACGGCGCGCTTCCCGTGACAATCGGCGGCGGTGTTACCTGAATGGGAGCAGGAAAAGGAACCGCACCGGCGGCAGCTGCTTCCTGCCCCACGAGCGGCTTGAGCTTGAGACGCGGAATCTCCGGGCTCGCAGATCCGTCCGCCGCCTGCGATGCAACCGGCTCGATCACGGCAGGTGCGGACACGGGGGCCGGCATCGGCTCGGATGCGGACACGGCTGCCTTTGCCTCGGGCTCGTTGGAAAGTTTAGGCTTTAAACGAAAACGCAGGGGCGACGCCTCGGTCGCGGGCGAAGGAGAAGCAACCGACTCGACGACAGAAGGAGGCGGCGGGCTCGGCGGAACCACGGGAACTGCGGGAGCAGGAACCTGCGCACCGGCCGGAGGCGTAGCTGCAGGAGCAGACTCGTCATCGCGCTTGCGCGGACGCAGGCGTAATTGAGGAGGTGGTTGCTCGTCGCTCATGTGCGTTGCAAAATACTTTTTTTAACGTGGAGCGGAATATAATTTTTAACGAAAGACAGACCGGCACATCCAGTTACAAGTGAGATGCGCCGGAGTGGGTTCAACTGCGATTAACGACGACCGCGGAATCCGCCGCCCTCAGGACGGCCTCCGCCTCCACCGCCACTCGAGCGATTGCCACCACCTTGGCGACCTCCGCCACCTTGCTGGCCACCGGGGCGACCCTGTCCGGGGCGCTGACCGCCTCCACCTCCACCACCGCCGCGATTGCCGCCACCGCCGCGCTGGTTCTGACCTTTTTTGGGGTAAGACGGGTTCATCACGAACGGCTGATAAGGAAAACCTTCGAGACGGAGCTCAGGAATCTTCGCGCCAATGAAGCGCTGGATGTCGCGGATATCGTCGGCGTTTTCGGGAGAAACGAGCGTGAACGCGTCACCCACGGCCATCGCGCGACCGGTGCGGCCGATGCGATGCACGTAGTCCTCGGGATTTTCCGGAACGTCGTAGTTGATGACGTGGGTCACGCCGGCGACATCGATGCCGCGCGCGGCGATATCCGTGGCGACCATGATCTCGTATTTGCCGCTCTTGAAGCCGGCGAGCGCCTCGATGCGCTGGTTCTGCGAGCGGTTCGCGTGGAGGACCGCAACGGTGTGCTTCGCGGACTTTAGGCGCGCGGCGATTTTGTCGGCACCGTGCTTGGTGCGGCTGAACACCAGCACGCTTTGAAAATCAGTTTTTTCGAGCAGCGCGACCAACAGGTCGAACTTCTGCGCCCAGGCGACGGGATACAGCGCGTGGTTGACCGACTGGTTGACGGAGCGATTCACACCGCACTCGACTCGCTCGGGGTTCTTCAGCGCGAACGACGCGACGGCGGCGATCTCCGGAGGAACCGTCGCCGAGAAGAACAACGTCTGGCGGCCCTTCGGGCAGCGGGCGATGATGTCTTTGACAACGGGCAGAAAGCCCATGTCGAGCATGCGGTCCACTTCGTCGAGGACGAGAATTTCGATGGTATTAAGCGAGAGCTCACCACCCTTGATGTAGTCCATCAGACGGCCGGGAGTGGCGGAAATCACATCGACGCCGCGCTTGAGTTCGTTGCGCTGGGCGCCGTAGCCCACACCGCCGAAAAGAGCGACGGTGCGGATATCCGTGTGGCGCGCGAAATCGCGGAACGCCGTCTCGACCTGCGCGGCGAGCTCACGCGTGGGCTCAAGAATAAGCACGCGGGGCGCGCGGCCGTGGGTGCCGAGCCTGGAAAGAATGGGCAGGGCAAACGCGGCGGTCTTGCCGGTGCCAGTCTGCGCGGAAGCGATCAAGTCGCGACCGGAAAGCACCACGGGAATGGCGCGCAATTGAATGGGAGTCGGATCGGTGTAACCGGCCGAGACAACGCCGCGGAGAACATCCGCGGAGAGATTGAGATCTTTAAATGACATGGGAAACAAAACGGGTCGGGCTGAATACCCGCGCATAAAAGCGCCGGCAGAGGGACGCGCGACCCGCGCGCCCACGGACAGGGTTCAATTTTTCAACGAATACCCCCGTCCTAAAAAATGACCGCCAAAGCGGTTGAATATCAGAAAACAAAAAGGGCGGGTCGCGATTAGGCGACCCGCCCTCGAAAGATTTTTCATGATCGGCCGTTTAGACCGAGCAGGAATTAGTAACGGCGATCGCCGCCGCCGGAGCGGCCGCCACCACCGAAGCCGCCACGGCGTTCGCCGCCGCCGCCGCCACCGAAGCCACGGCCACCGCCGCCGCCGCCGCCACCGAAGGAACGGCCAGCGCCTTCCTCTTTCGGACGGGCTTCGTTAACAGTGAGAGCGCGGCCGCCGAGATCGACGCCGTTGAGCTTCTCAGCAGCAACCTTGGCCTCTTCAGGGGAGGAGAAGGTGACGAACGCGAAACCGCGGGGACGACCGGTCATTTTGTCCATGGCGACATAGACGTCGGTGACGTTACCGAACTGGCCGAAAGCCGAACGGAGTTCGTCTTCGGAGGTTTTGAAGGACATATTGCCAACGTAGAGTTTGGAGCTCATGAGGATGATTCGTCGATTCCCGTCCGCTGCCAGTCCGTTCCCGACTATCGGGTTTCAAATCATCCCGGGTCCAATACCCACTGACGACTCACCAGTTCCTGTCATCTAACGCTTCTCTGACGATAAGCGTCTTGAGATGAGCCAAGATTTCCTAAACGCAACAAAAAACGCGACATACCACATTGACGCCTCTATCATAAACTTGGGCAACGCGTTTGAAATCAGCCGGTCCGTGCGTTTTTATATCTCCTGATAACCCGCCACTCTCCTGCCTTATGTTCGCCAATTTACTCCAGTTAATCACCCGCAGGACGCCCCCCGAAGACTACGATCTGGCCTTTGTGAAAGACGTTCGCGTCAACCCGCCGCGCGAAGTCCGCAGCCGTCGCTCCGAACGCTGGATCATCGCCGGATGGGTTCTGATCGCGGTCAAATGCACCGCGATCTGGTGGCTCATCGAAACCTACCGCGTCCCGATTCACCCGCTTTGGCTGGTCGTGCCCACCGTCGTTTTTGGCCTGCTCGCCACGGCCCTCTATATTTGGCGCGACTGATGACTCCCCGTGTTCTTCTTATCATGGGCGTAGCCGGCTCCGGCAAGTCCACGGTCGGCCACACCCTCGCCGAGTCGCTCGGCTGGCGCTTCATCGATGCCGACGACCTGCATCCGCCCTCCAACATCGCCAAACTCTCCGCCGGCACGCCCCTCACCGACGCCGACCGCGCCCCGTGGCTCGCGGCCTTGCGAGCCCATATCGATGCACAACTCGCCGCCAACGCCCCTTCCGTGCTCGCCTGCTCCGCGCTCAAAGAATCCTACCGCACCCAACTCATCATCGACCCCGATCACGTAAAACTCGTCTATCTCCAAGGCACCCGCGAACAACTCGCCGCGCGCCTCAACGCCCGCTCCGGTCACTTCGCGCCCCCCGCCTTGCTCGACAGCCAGCTCGCCACACTTGAAGAGCCGCGCGACGCCCTCACGCTCAACATCGCTGCTTCACCTGCCGAACTCGCCGCCGACATCCGCCGGCACTACGGACTCTAAAAAACGTTGTGCGTCCTCCGCCCGTGCGACTTGCTGAGCGCACATGGCACGAGGCGTGAAACCCAAAAAGAAAAAGAGCTACACCGTCTATTTCGCGAGCGAGCTCTTCAGCCTGAAGCACCTCATCGGCAACGCCTACCTCGCCGAAGCCATCTACGAAAAATCGCACGGCAAATATCTCTGCGTCCTCCCTCAGAACATCGAGCAACGCCGCACCACCGCGCACAGCATCCGCGACCACGACATCCGCACGCTGCTCTCCTGCGACCTCGCCCTCTTCAACTACGACGGCACCGAGCTCGATTCCGGCACGGTCGTCGAGTTCATGTTCGCCAAGTTCGCCGACATCCCGTCCGTGCTCCTGCGCAGCGACATCCGCCACGGCGGCGACCAGGTCGGCGATCCGTGGAACCTGATGACCAGTTTCTACCCGCGCACCGCCAGCGTCCTGGTCAACAGCATCACGCTCTACAAAGCCGCCATGCAGACGCGCCAGCGCGCCTCCGCCAGCCGCGGCAAGCTCGACGAAGTGGTCCGCCTCGCCGGACAACACAGCTCGGCCGACGCCCAGACCATGTGCGAGCAAATCGCCGCCGCCTGCGTGCGCGCCCTCGACAAAGTCACCGCCACCGAGCCCGTCATGCCGAAGCACCTGCGCGAAGAAGTTTACCAATGGCTCGCGCTCATGCCCAACCTCAACGGCAACCCCAAGAAACTCCGCCGCGAACTCGAGGCTGTCTTGGAGCGAAAAGTGGAGCGCGATCTGCTCTAAATTTCCCCAACTCCACACGCGCCATGCTTCACGTCCTCAACCACCCGCTCGGCGCCCACATCCTCGCTCACCTCCGCGACCGCGCCACGCCCCCTGCCGCCTTCCGAGCCTTCTCGCACCAGATCGGCATCCTCCTCGCAATCGAGGCCACCCGCGATCTCGCCACCCGTGACCACGTCATCGAGACCCCGCTCGAAACCCACACCGGCCAAATCCTCGCCAAACCCCTCGCGGTCATTCCCATCCTGCGCGCCGGTCTCGGCATGGTGCAGCCCTTCGTCGATCTCTTTCCCGACGTGAGCGTCGGCTACGTCGGCCTCGAGCGCGACCACGTCACCGCCGTCGCCCGCAGTTATTACCAAAAACTCCCGCCCCTCGCCGGCAAACGCGTGCTCACCGTCGACCCCATGCTCGCGACCGGCGGTTCCGCCGTGCAAGCCATCGACGTCCTCCTCGCTGCCGGCGCGACCGACATCAGCCTCGTGTGCATCGTCGCCTCGCCCGAAGGCGTGCGCGCCGTCGAAGCCGCGCACCCGACCGTCCCGATCTTCACCGCCGCGCTCGACCGCGAGCTCAACGAGAAGAAATACATTCTCCCTGGCCTCGGCGATTTCGGCGACCGCCTCTACGGCACCTGATCACCCGCCAATCGCGCCTGCATCCTCGAACCGCACCACCGCCCTCGCCTGCGCGCGCGACTCGGCCAGCGAAACGGTGAAACGCACTTCCCAGTCGTTGAGTTCATCCTTGTCCACGAGCACCTGCGCCACGCTCAACACTCCCGCATCCTCCTCGCCGAAATGCGTGTGCTTCGCCGCCCGTCCCTCAGGGTCCAACCGAAAACGCCCGCGCGCATCGAAGTAAGCGCCGAACGCCTTCTCGATCCGTTTCGCCTCGGGCGACATCAACGTGTTCTCACCCTCGGCGAGCGCCTCGCCGGTCGTAAGCCGCGACGCCGCGCTTTCCCAATCGCGTGCCGCCACTTCCTGCAAAAATCCAAAGATCGCCGTGCGCACCAACCGTCGGAACGCCACTGCATCCCGCGTGATGTCGTAGCTCGAAGGACGCGCCGGCTTGTCGCCCGCCAGCTCCACCGCGACGTAATCTGGATCGCGCAACCGTTCCCACTCTTCCAGCAGACTCGAATCGATCCCACGGATCAGCTCGCGGAAATAAGTCTCCATCTCGACGACCTCTTCCGTCTTCGCGTCATCCGGCACCGTTTGCGCGAGCACCTTCCACACCTGCGACAAATGTCGCAGCAATAGCCCCTCGCCCCGCTGCAAGCCGTAGTCGCGCACGTAATCGGCGAACGACATGTAGCGCTCATACATTTCGCGCGCAATCGACTTCGGCCGCACGTTCTCCTGTCCCACCCACGGATGCACCGCCGCGAACGCATTAAACGTGTCGTATAAAAACTCCCGCAGCGGCTTCGGGTGTTCGATCTGCTCCAACTTCTCCATGCGCTCCTCGTAAGGAATCCCCTCGGCCTTCATCTGCTCGACCGCGTCGCCCTTCAACCGGCTGATCTGCTGCCTTAAAATTTGATCTGGATCTTCCACAATGGCCTCGCACAACGTGAGCACGTCATACGGATAATCCGGCGACGCCCGATCCAGCAGCTTCACCGTGTCGAGCAGGTAAAGAGACAACGCCTGGTGCAGCGAAAAATCAGCCTGCAGCTCCACGTTCACACGCAGCTTGCGCCCCGTCGCCGTCACCGGAATCCACGACACGATCTTCCGCTCCAGCAACGCGCGAAACAACTGAAACGCCCGCTTCCGCAGCCCGCGTTTCTTATGCGGCGTCTCATGACAATCCGCGATCAGCTGCCGCATCACCTTGCAGCCATCCTCATCGCGTCCGAGCACCTGCAGCAACATGCCGTGCGACACATCGAACCGCGACACCAGCGGCTCCGACGGCGCGACCATCAGTTTCTCAAACGTCTTCGCATCCCAACCCACTTCGCCCTCCGGAGCGCTGCGTTTGGCCGCTTTCTTTTTCTTCGGATCCTTCGCCGCCTTTTCCTCGGCGCGCTTGTTTTCGATCACGTGCTCCGGCGCCTGCACGACAACATAGCCCACCGTATCAAACCCGCGCCGCCCCGCGCG
>DATHXF010000021.1:0-6114 GCA_035459785.1 Rariglobus sp.
CTGCTGTCGGCGGTGGCGGCGGCGTTGCGCGGGTGAGCGCGCCGCTCGTTCAGGCGCGGACCTGGCCGGTGCCGTCGATCACGTATTTGTAGCTGCAGAGTTCGTTGAGGCCCATCGGGCCGCGGGCGTGGAGGCGGTCCGTGCTGATACCGATCTCGGCTCCGAAACCGAACTCGAAGCCGTCGTTGAAACGCGTGCTGGCGTTCCAGGCGACGACGGCGCTGTCGATGGCGAGTTGAAAGCGCGCGGCGGCGTCCGCGTTGGCGGTGATGATCGATTCGGTGTGGCCGGAGCTGTCGCGGTTGATGGTGGCGATGGCTTCGTCGATAGTTTCGACCACGCGCACGGCGAGGATAAGGTCTAGAAACTCGGCAGTGTAGTCGGCGGGCGAGGCGGGCGTGTGGGCGACGCCGGCTTTGGCGAGGATTAGCGCGGTGGCGGAGTCCACGCGGAGCTGGACTCCCTTGGCGATGAGCGCGGAGGCGAGGCGGGGCAGGGCCTGCGCGGCGATGTCGGCGTGGACGAGGAGTTGTTCGGCGGTGTTGCACACGCCGGGACGCTGGGTCTTGGCGTTGATGAGGATATTCTCCGCCATCGCGAGGTCGGCGGCTTTGTCCACGTAGACGAAGCACACGCCGGTGTAGTGCTTGATGACGGGGATGGTGGAGTTTTGCGCGACGAAGCGGATTAGACTCTCGCCGCCGCGGGGGATGATGCAGTGGATCAGGTTGTCCAGCTTGAGCATCGTGTTGAGCGCGGCGCGGTCGGTCGTGGGGATGAGCTGCACAGCGTCGCCGGGCAGGCCGGTCTCGGCGAGGGCGCGGGTGATGAGCGCGGCGAACGCGGTGTTGGTGTGAAAGATTTCCTTGCCGCCGCGAAGGATGGCGGCGTTGCCGGACTTCAGGCAAAGGATGGCGCAGTCGATGGTGACGTTGGGGCGCGCTTCATAGATGATCCCGATGACGCCGATGGGCACGCGGCGTTTGCGGATGCGAATGCCGTTGGGGCGCGTCCAGTCCTCGAGCGTTTCGCCGACGGGATCGGGAAGCGCGGCGACCTGACGGACGGATTCGGCGAGGTGGTCGAGTTTGGCGGGCGAAAGGGTGAGGCGTTCGATCTGGTGTTTGGCGAGACCGTTGGCCTCGGCTTCGGCTAGGTCCTTGGCGTTGGCGGCGAGGAGTTCGGAGGAGGCGGCGGGGAGCAACTCGGCGAGGCGCAGGAGCGCGGCGTCTTTGCGCGCGGTCGGGGTCGTGGCGAGCACGAGGGACGCGGCGCGGGCGCGTTGGGCGATCGAGGTGACGAGTTGGGCGAGGTCGGTGAACATGGCGGGTCCGCGCCGGGACGCGGAAGGACCAATGACGAATGACCTAGGACCAATGGCAAGCCTGCGGGGCGTTTTGCCCGCGCCGGGCCGGCTTAATGGTGGAGGCGGGCGACTTCGGTGTGGATGGCCGGCCAGTGGGCGTCCGGAATGGCGGGGCCGAGATGTCGCACGCATTCGGAACCGAGGCGGGAGCCCAGCGCGCCGGCGGCGACGGGCGACCAACCGCGGAGGTGGCCGTAGAGGAAACCGGCCGCCCACGCGTCGCCGGCACCGGTGGTGTCATCGACTTTGGGCGCGGGAACGGGAGCGATGCGGTGGACTTCGAGACCCTTGGCGATCCAGGCGCCGTCCTTGCCGACCTTGACGGCGGCGAGTCCGCCGAATTCGGCGAGGCGTTTGGCGAGGGCGGCGTAGTCGTGGCCGAGGCCGGGGAAGAGGGCCTGGATTTCGTCCTCGTTGGCGAAGACGATGTCGATGCCGTGGTGGAGCTGGGCGAGGATCCAGTCGCGGGCGGCTTTGACGACCTCGAAGGAGGCGAGATCGATGCTGATCGAGCAACCGGCGGCGCGGGCTGCGGTGATCACGGCGTTGGCGAGATCGCGGTTGAAGAGCAGGTAGCCCTCGATGTGGGCGTGGCGGCAGCCGCGGAAATCGGCGGTGCTGACCTCGCCGGGGGAGAGCGACATCGCGGCGCCGAGACAGGTGCGCATGGTGCGCTGGCCATCGGGCGTGACGAGGGAGACGCAGCGGGCGTTGGCGAGATCGGCGTATTTGAAACGGGATACGTCGCCACCGGCATGGGCGAAGTTTTCCTTGTAGGCGCGGGCGGTGGTGTCGTTGCCGAGCTTGCCGAGGAACGTGGTGCGCAGACCGAGGCGGGCGGCGCTGACGGCGGTGTTGCCCGCGGAACCGCCGGCGACCGTGGCCGGGTGTTGCTCAAGCCGGCTGACGATGGACTCCATGTCGTTGGCATCCACCAGGACCATGCCGCCCTTGGCGCCGCTGAGGGTGGTCAGAAATGCCTCGGGCACGTGCGCGAGCAAATCCATGATGGGGGAGCCGACACCGATGAGGTCGTGGGTAGGGGCGGAAACAGACATGAAGCAGGTAGTGGGAGGACTGGGGGTTGAAAAGAAGGGGCGCGGGCAGCGGACGGATCAGTTCGATACCGTGATGCTGGTCACGAGCAGTGGATCCTCATCAACCTCGATGATGATCGAGTAGTCGCCGGGGTGGGGGAAAGAGAGGTTGCGGATCTCGTTGACCAGATTGATGCGCTGGAGAGGGCTTTGGGACTCGAATTCGCGCTCGATGAGGGACTGGGGGTGCGTGGCGTCGAGACCGAGGGAGATCTTGATCTTGTGCATGCCGGACGGCACGTCGCTCAACGTGAGGAACCACACCATGAACGGGTGGACGACCGGGAACTGGCGACCACGGATATTGGAGAACACGCCCAAGATGGTGTGTTTGCCCGTGCCTGGATCGACATGAACGCCGTCGCAGGTGAGCCAGGCCAGGACTTGGGGAGTGGATTGCATGGTTAAGTTGAGCGAAGCGGAGGATTTACTTGCTAAGAAGCTGGCGGGGCAAGCGGGTAAATCGCGGGCTTGGCGGATTGGTCCGGGGTGGTTTGTGTGCGCGGGATGTCTTTGCTTGAAACCTGGCTGCAACCGTTGCGCGATTACCCGCGCTGGTTTGTGTTGCTGAGCTTCATGCTCGTGGCCGGGGCGGTCATCTGGGCGGTCGCGAAGGTGCTCAAGTGGTCGATCTATGCCGCCGGACTCGTGGTATTTGCAACGGTCACGGGCTCGCTGGCCCTGTGGTTGTGGGCGTGAGACGGCGGGTTGCGCGGGTGAAACGAGCTTTTGCTTGTCACGCTTTCGCGCCGCCCCCTATTTCTCACCGATGAAATACATCTTCGTGACAGGCGGAGTGGTCTCGTCGTTGGGCAAAGGCCTGACGGCGGCGGCGCTGGGTGCGCTGTTGGAGCTGCGCGGGCTGACCGTGCGCATCCAGAAATTCGACCCCTACCTGAACGTGGATCCGGGCACGATGAGCCCGTTCCAACACGGTGAAGTCTACGTCCTTGAGGACGGCGCCGAGACCGACCTCGACCTCGGCCACTACGAGCGTTTCACCAGCGGCAAGCTCTCCAAGCTCAACTCGCTCAGCTCCGGCCAGGTTTACGAGAGCGTGATCTCCAAGGAGCGTCGCGGCGTTTATCTCGGCAAGACGGTGCAGGTGATTCCGCACGTCACCAACGAGATCAAAGAGCGCATCTACGCCGGCGGCAAAGACGTCGATGTTCTCATCACCGAGATCGGCGGCACCACGGGCGACATCGAGGGACTGCCGTTCCTCGAGGCCATGCGCCAGTTCGCACTCGAAGTCGGGCCGACCGACTGCATTTTCATCCATGTCACGCTGGTGCCTTACCTGAAGGCCGCCGGCGAACTGAAGACCAAGCCCACCCAGCAGTCCGTCGCCAAGTTGCGCGAGATCGGCATTCAGCCCGACATTCTTGTGTGCCGTTGCGACCACCCGCTCGAGGCCGGCTTGCGCGACAAGATTTCCATGTTCTGCAACGTCCCGGTGAAGGCCGTCATCGAGTGCGGCGACGTGGACTCCATCTACGAACTCCCGCTCGCCCTCCAGAAAGAGCGCATGGACGATCTCGTGATCGACCTCTTCGGACTCAAGAATCCCGCTCCCGAGAAAAACATCTGGACCGAGATCGTGCGCCGCGTGAAGAACCCCGCCAACGAAGTGAAGATCGGTGTCGTCGGTAAATACATCGAGCTTCAGGACGCCTACAAATCCGTCTATGAGTCGATCACCCACGCCGGCATCGCCAACAACACCCGCGTCAACATCGTCCGCATCGACGCCGAGGACCTCGAAAAGAAAAATGGTCTCTCCATCCTGAAGGGTCTCGACGGCATCCTCGTCCCCGGCGGTTTCGGCGACCGTGGCACCGAGGGCAAGATCGCCGCGGCGAAATACGCTCGCGAAAACAAGATCCCTTACTACGGCCTCTGCCTCGGCCTCCAGATCGCGGTCATCGAATACTGCCGCAACGTTCTTAAGCTCAAAGGCGCCAACTCCACCGAGTTTGATCCCAACGGTCCGCACCCCGTCATCAACATGATGGAGGAGCAGAAGAACGTGATCGATAAAGGCGCCACCATGCGTCTCGGCAGCTACGAGTGCGCGCTCACGCCCGGCACGCTCGCCGCCAAGGCCTACAAGTCCGCCAGCATCCGCGAGCGCCATCGCCATCGTTTCGAGGTCAACAACGCCTACGTCGGCCAGCTCCAGCGTGGCGGTCTCGTCATCAGCGGCATCAACCCCCGCCGCAACCTGGTCGAGATCGTCGAAATCAAAGACCATCCGTGGTTCCTGGCGGTGCAGTTCCACCCCGAGTTCCAATCGAAGCCCAACAAGGCCCACCCGCTTTTCGCCGCCTTCATCGCCGCCGCGTTGAAGAACAAGAAGCCCTCAAAGAAAAAGCCGGCCGCCGCCAAGCCCGCCGTGAAGTCGAAGAAAAAATAAGGTCGCGCATCCAACTCCATGCTTCTCTTCGATTCCAAAAAACTCCTCGTCCTCGCCGGTCCCTGCTCGCTTGAAAACGAGAAGGTCGTGCGCGCCGTCGCCGAGAAACTCATCGCGATCCGCGCCAAATACCCCGAGCTGAACCTCGTCTTCAAGGGCTCCTTCGACAAAGCCAACCGCACCTCCATCGCCGGCGGCCGCGGCACCGGTCTCGAAGAAGGCCTCGCGCTCCACGCCCTCGTCAAAAAGGACTACGGTCTTCCCTGCGTGACCGACGTTCATGACGCCTCCCAATGCGCGCCCGTCGCTGCCGTGTGCGATGTTCTCCAAATCCCCGCCTACCTCTGTCGCCAGACTGATCTGCTCCTCGCGGCGGCCGCGACCGGCAAGACGGTCAACGTGAAGAAGGGCCAGTTCCTTTCGCCCAACGACATGGTCCATGTCGTCGGCAAATTGAAGCACGGCGGTGCCGCCGAGATCTGGCAGTGCGAGCGCGGCGCGACCTTTGGTTACAACAACCTTGTCGTGGACATGCGCAGCTTTCCCATCATGGCGCGCAACGGCTATCCGACCATCCTCGACGCCACGCACAGCGTGCAGCTCCCCGGCGCCGCCGGCGGCAAGAGCGGCGGCCAGCGCGAGTTCGTGCCCACGCTCGCCTTCGCCGCGCTCGCGGCCGGTGCCGACGGACTTTTCCTCGAGACGCATCCGGATCCGGACAACGCGCTCTCCGACGGTCCCAACATGGTGCCACTCGACCAGCTCGAAGCGCTTCTCGCCAAGTGTCTCGCCTTCTGGAAACTCGCGCGGACTGCCTGAGCGTTCTCCGAAACGTTCAAATATAGGCAGGTTTAGCGCGGGTTTTAATTCCACCCGAGGGGTTGACGGTAACACCTCCCGACCCAACATAACCCGATACATTTAACCCTGATGGACACTTTTCTCATCGACGTGCCGATCCCTTCCATGGGTGCGACCGTCAGCGAACTCACAGTCATCGACATCAAGGTCGTCTCCGGCGCGCACATCGCCAAGGGCGAGAAAATCGCCGAACTGGAGAGCGATAAATCGGTATTTGAATTTGAAGCCCCGTGCGATGGCACCATCGAGGCGGTGCAGGCCCGCGCCGGCGACATCTTGCCGAGCGGTTCCCCATTTCTGCGGATTCGCACGACCGATATTTCACTGAAAAACCTTCAGGTTAAAGGTGACGCTGCGGTCGTCGCCAAACCCGC
>DATHXF010000022.1:0-15017 GCA_035459785.1 Rariglobus sp.
CACATCACGGTCACCGCCGAGACGAGCGCACCGTCCTCCTTCACCTGGAAACTCCGCGATCCGGAAAACCGCGTCGTCCTCGAATCCGCCGAACCCTCCGCCACGCTCCCTTCGCCCCGCCTCTGGTGGACCCACGACCACGGTGAGCCCGTTCTCTACACGCTTGAAGTCACCCTCGCCGCCCCCGGCGCCGACACCCACATCTGTCGCGTTGGCATCCGTCGCGTGCGCCTCGTCATGCACGAAGGCGCGTGGGGCAATTTCGCCGGCTTCCCCGCCTCTCGCAACAACCCGCCCATCACACTCGAGCTCAACGGCCGCCACCTCTTCGCCCGCGGCACCAACTGGGTCGCCCCGGAAATCTTCACCGGCCTCATCACCGCCGAAACCTACCGCCCGCTACTCGAACTCGCGCGCGACGCCCACTTCAACCTGCTCCGCTGCTGGGGCGGCGCGCAGGTCTCCAAGGAAAGTTTCTTCGAGCAATGCGACGCCCTCGGCCTGCTCGTTTGGCAGGAGTTCCCGCTCGCCTGCAATTACTACTCCGACAGCCCCGTCTATCTCGCCGACCTCGACCGCGAGTCCCGCGCCATCATCCGCCGCGTTCGCCAGCATCCGTCGCTCGGCTTCTGGTGCGGCGGCAACGAACTCTTCAACTCGTGGTCCGGCATGGACGACCAGTCGCACCCGCTGCGCCTGCTCAACCGCAACTGCTTCGACCTTGATCGCGCCACGCCCTTCATCCCGACCGCGCCAATCGGCGGCATGGGCCACGGCGACTACCGCTTCCGCGACGAGAAAGGCCGCGAAATTTTCCAGATTTTCCAAAGCTCCGCCAATACTGCCTACAGCGAGTTCGGCTGCCCCGGCCCTTCGCCTGTCGCCTACCTGAAGACCTTCATTCCCGAGTCCGAACTCTGGCCCGTGCTCCCCGGCTCAAGCTGGGAAACTCACCACGCCTTCAACGCCTGGGAAACCGAGCCGTCCTCCTGGCTTTGCACCGCCATCATCGAACACTACTTCGGCAAAGCCGCGTCGCTCGAACAACTCGTCGCCCGCGGCGAATGGCTTCAGGCCGAAGGCTACAAATCCGTCTTCGAGGAAGCGCGCCGCCAGTCCCCGCGTTGCTCGATGGCGCTCAACTGGTGCTACAACGAGCCGTGGCCCAGCGCCGCCAACAACAGCATCATCAACTACCCGGCCGCGCCCAAGCCGTCCTACTACGCCGTGCAGGCCGCCTGCCGTCCGCTCCTCGCCAGCGCGCGCATTCCGAAATTCCAGTGGAAGGCCCACGAGCTGTTCAGCGCCGAACTCTGGCTCCTCAACGACCACCCCGCCGCGCAAACCGGCGGCGAACTCATCGCCACGCTCGAATGCCACGGCCGCTCCACCGAACTCCTCCGCTGGTCGTTCGCCGCCCTCGCCCCGCAGCAAACCCTCGCCGGTCCTTCCGTGCGCGCCGTCCTGCCCGACACCGACAGCGGCGAATTCGTCCTCGTGCTTTCCGTCGCCGGACACCCCGATTGGTCCTCCCGCTACCGCCTGAGCTTGCGACCCGCTCCGCGCCCGATCACCGTCGCCACTCGCGCCATGAACAGCTGAGGCGCACCGCGCCCATGACTGCACCCGATCTCGCTTCCAGCCTCTCCGCCCGCCTCGGTGCCGACCGCGTGCTCACCGCGCGCGAGGACATCCTGCCCTACGGTTTCGACGGCACCGCCACGCTCAAACAACTCCCCGCCTGCGTAGTGTTCCCGCGCGACGCCGCCGACGTTTCAACCGTCCTGAAACTCGCCCGCGAGCACCGCGCCCCCGTCGTCACCCGCGGCAGCGGCACCGGCCTCTCCGGAGGCAGCGTCCCGCTTCCCGGAGCCGTCGTGCTCTGCCTGGTGAAGATGGACCGTATCCTCGAAGTCGATACCGCCAACCTCACCCTCCGCGCCGAGGCCGGCGCCATCACCCAGAAAATCTACGACGCCGCCGACGCCGTCGGCCTCTTTTATCCGCCCGACCCGGGCTCGATGAAAATCTCCACTATCGGCGGCAACGTCGCCGAAAACTCCGGCGGCCTGCGCGGACTCAAATACGGCGTCACCCGCGACTACGTGATGGGCCTCGAGGTCGTCCTCGCCGACGGCTCCATCTGCTGGCTCGGCTCCAAGTGCGTGAAAGACGTCGCCGGCTACAACCTCCGCGATCTCTTCATCGGCAGCGAAGGCACCCTCGGCGTCGTGACCCAGGTTCTCCTCAAACTCCTCCCCAAGCCCGCCGCGCGCCAGACGCTCCTCGCCACCTACACCGCGATGGACGCCGCCGCCGAAACCGTCTCGGCCATCATCGCCGCCAAGATCATTCCCTGCACCTTGGAATTCCTCGACCAGAAGACCCTTCGCTGCGTGGAGGACTTTGCCAAGGTCGGCCTGCCCCGCGACGCCGCCGCCATCCTCCTCGTCGAAACCGACGGACACCCCGCCGCCGTCGCCGACGAAGCCGCCAAGATCGAGGAACTCTGCCGCGCCCATGGTGCCTCCTCCGTGCGCCGCGCCGCCACCGCCGCCGAGGCCGCCCAACTCGCCACCGCCCGCCGCAGTGCATTCTCCGCCCTCGCCCGCCTGCGCCCCACCACGATTCTCGAAGACGTCACCGTCCCCCGCAGCGAACTCGCCAGCATGATCCGCGCGGTCGAAGTCATCGCCAAAAAACACGACCTCAACATCGCCACCTTCGGCCACTTTGGCGACGGCAACCTGCACCCCACGATCCTCACCGACGAACGCGACACCGCCGAGATGCACCGCGTCGAACTCGCCTTCACCGAGATCGTCGATGAAACCCTCAAACGCGGCGGCACCATCACGGGTGAACACGGCGTCGGCCTCGCCAAAAAACCCTTCCTCAAACGCCAGCTCGGCGACGTCTCATACGATCTCCTCCGCCTCGTCAAAAAGTCCCTCGACCCCGACGGCCTGCTGAACCCCGGAAAAATCTTCGACGAGAAGTAACCTCTCTCATGTTACACAGAGAACACAGAGGACTCACAGAGTTAGAGGAGAGCCGTCCTTCTTCTGTATTTCTCTGTGCCCTCTGTGCCACCTCAGTGCCCTCTGTGTAACTAATTCCGACTCGCTCGTGTCTGCCCCTCCTCAAAACCTCCTCAAGGGACTCGACTACTCGGTCCTCCAGCAGTGCATGCACTGCGGCATGTGCCTGCCGACCTGTCCAACCTACGTGGAGACGAAAGAGGAGCGCAACTCCCCGCGCGGACGCATCGCCCTCATGCGCGCCATCGCCGACGAAGAACTCGAGGTCACCAAAGCATTCGGCGAGGAAATGTATTACTGCCTCGGCTGTCTCGCCTGCACCAGCGCCTGCCCCGCCGGCGTAAACTACGCCGAGCTTTTCGAAACCGCCCGCGCCGACGTCGAAAAGGCCGGCGTGCTCGCCTCGCCCAAACGGGACTTCATCCGCTGGTCCGTGCTTCGCGTCCTCTTCACGCGCCCGCGCCTGCTCCGCCTCGTCGGCCGCACGCTCTGGCTCTGGCAGGCCAGCGGACTACAATCCCTCGCCCGTCGCTCCGGCCTGACGAAACTCCTTCCGGAAAATCTCCGCCGCCTCGAGCCACAGGCCCCGTCGATCCGCGCAAAGTTTTCACATCAGCTCATCCGCCCCGTCGAGACACCCGCCGCACCGAAACGCCGCGTCCTTGTTCTCACCGGCTGCGTGCAGGATCTCGCGTTCTCCGACGTCAACCGCGCCACCGTGGACGTGCTGCTCGCCAACGGCTGCGAAGTCCACACGCCGCCCGTCCAGCCCTGCTGCGGTTCGCTCCACGCGCACAACGGCGACACCGACACCGCCCGGGTCCTCGCCCGCCGCCAGCTCGATCTCATCAACCCCGAAAACTTCGACGCCATCATCAGCAACGCCGGCGGCTGCGGCTCCCACCTGCGCGCCTACGATCACTTGCTCCATGACGATCCCGCCTACGCGCAACGCGCCGCCGCGTGGTCTCAAAAACTCCGCGACATCCACGAATACCTCGTCGAAATCGGTTTCCGCAAACCCGTCTCCACCGCCGCCGCGTCCACGGTGACGTATCACGAAAGCTGCCACCTCTGCCACGGCCAGAAAGTCAGCGCGCAGCCCCGCGCCATCCTCAAGTCCCTTCCGGGTGTCGAACTGCGCGAATGCGCCGAGGCCCAGTGGTGTTGCGGCAGCGCCGGCATCTACAACATCACCCAGCCCGACACCTCCGCATGGCTCCAGGATCGCAAGATCGGCCACCTCGCCGCGACCGGCGCCCAAGTCGTCGCCACGGCCAACCCCGGCTGCCATTTGCAGATCCAAAGCGGACTCGCCGCCCACGGCCACCCCGCCACCGAAGTCGCCCACCCGGTCGTCCTCCTTGCCCGCGCCTACGCCGCCGAATCAGCGGACGCGTAGACTGTATCTGTTACTGCGCCCGACATCCTTGTCGCCGGGCCGCGCCGGGTCCGGAGGGTGAAAAGCCCGGGCTGTTGCCACCCTTGCAGAACGTGGAAATCCGACTGCCGCCACAGGGCTGCAACTCGCACGGTCGTTGTTTCAACAAAAAGATAAAAACTTAAGCGGGCATTTGGAGGAATTCTACCTCAGCGCGGCCAATGCCCGTAGGTTTCGGTTCAGTTATCCCGCATCGCACTCATCCCCTTGAGCGCCTGCCAGCCCACGAAATTATGAACACGAAACATCCCGTCAGCACCACCGATACCCCGGTTCGTTCCACCCTTGGTTTTACACCTCAAAAATCCGTTTCCGACGCGCTTCGCCGCGTGCGGGGAGCCTGCGCTCTGGTGCTGGCCGGCGGGTTGTCGGCGCACGCCGCCACGCTCACTTGGGATGGCGGATCCTGGTCCGCAGGCACCGGCGGCACTGGCACGGACTGGGGCACCGCCGCGAACTGGCGGCCCGACACCGTGCCCGCCGATGGAGACTCGGTTCAGTTCAACGCCGCGAACCTGGTCACGAACGCATCCGGCACCACGACATTGGACAGCAACACGGTTGTCATGGGCAACCAGACCACCGGCAGCCTCCAGGTTGGCCAGGGAATTTCCGGCACCAATATTCCCGCCGGTTCCTACATCACTTCGATCGTCAATTCCACGACGGTTACCATCTCGCAAAACGCCACGGCGTCGGCCTCGAACGTAGGCATCACGGTCACCAACGTCGGCGGCCTCGCCTCCAGCCCCGTCATCAATCTCGGCGCCAACCGGATCATCGACACGTTGAATCTGGGCAACACCAACGCGTTCACCCTCGGTTCGGCCGCGGACATTTCCTCCGGCTATGCGCTGACGCTTTCGGCTGTTTCGCGAAGCAACACCGCCGCGCTGACCATCGCATCCAACGTCAACCTCTCCCCCAATGCCTCGGGCCGGAGTATCTGGCGCGACAGCCAGAACGGCACCACCACCGTGACGGGCGCGGTGGGCGGCACCGGCACGGTCATACTGAACAAAGGCGGCACGACCGGCACCGTTGTGATGAATGGCGCCAACACCTTCACGGGTTCCGTGGTGGTGGACGCCGGCATCCTTTCCTTCGGCGGCACCAACGCCTACACCGGCACCACCACCGCCAGCGGCGGCACGCTGCTCGTGAACTTCAACGGGGGCGCCGCGGCCACCCCGTCCTCCAACATCATCAACAGCGCGTCCGGGTTGGTCCTGGGCGGCGTCCGCGGAGGCGGCACCGTGACGGTGAACGGCAAGAACGGCACGTCCGTCAGCCAGACCTTCAACGGCACCACCCTCAATGCCGGCGCCTCCACGTTCAACATCGCCAACGGCACCACCGCCAACACGCGCACCCTGGTCAATCTCGGCGCGATCACCCGCAACGCGGGCGCCACCGTCAATTTCGTCCAGCCCACCGGCACGGGCAACACGACGGTTGACGCGACCAACGGCTACACCACCGGCACCGCCAACGACACCTCGGGAATCCTGGGCGGCTACGCCACCGTGGGCGGCGCGGACTGGGCGGCCAACAACACCACCAACATCGTCGCCTACACCGGCTACACCGCGAACACCTGGGGGACCGACATCAACACCAACGTGACGTCAAGCGGCACGATCGCCGACAACTCGACCACCCACAGCCTGCGCTTCAACACCGCCGGCGCGACGACGCTGACACTCGGCGGTGTCAACACGCTCACCTCGGGCGGCATCCTCGTCGGCTCCACGGTTGGAAACAATCTCACCACCATCACCGGCGGCACCCTCCAGGGATCAAGCGGCGGGGAGCTGATCATCCATCAGAACAACTCCAGCAACAGTCTGACGATCGCCTCCACGATCATCGACAATACCACCGCCTCCGCCCTCACCAAGTCCGGCGCGGGCATTCTGAATCTCACAGGCACGCTCAGCTACACCGGCGGCACCTACGTCAACGCAGGCACGCTCAACCTGAACGCCGGCTCCACCAATCCGCTGGCCACCACCGGCTCCATCACCGTCACCGGCGGCACGCTTAACTTTGGCGCCGCCACGACCCAGGCCGTTTCGGGCGCGGTCGTCTTGGCCGGCGGCACCATTTCCGGCGGCACGATCACCAAGTCCGGCGGCAGTTATGACGTTCGCAACGGCACCATCTCCAGCGCCCTGGCTGGCACCGTCGGACTCACCAAGACCACCTCGGGTTCCGTCACCCTGAGCACAGCGAGCAGCTACAGCGGAGGCACCCTTGTTGAAGAAGGCTCGCTCCTGGCCACCGTCGCCGGATCGATCGGCACGGGGCATCTCACCATCGGCTCCCTCGCCGGCGGACCCGCCGCATCGTTCACCGCCAGCGACAATCTCGACGTGGTGAACAACAGCGCGACCGTGACCGTCTATTCGAACGGCACGTTTAATTTCGGCAATGGCGACAACATCCGGGATCTGGTGATCGTCGGCGGCAGTGTCGTGACCAAGTTCAGCTACGTCACCAACTCCCTCACCATGACCGGCGGCACGATTTCGGGAACCGGCGGACTCAACGGCACCGCCAACTCCGTCACCACCCTGGCCAGCGACACGACCGCGACGATCAGCGCCTCGATGAACCTGGCCGGCGGATCGGGAACGATCACCTACACCGTGGCCGACGGCGCCGCCGCGATCGACCTCAACGTCTCGGGCGGCATGGGGCCCAACAACTCAACCAACGTCACCAAGGCCGGCGCCGGCCTGATGGCCGTGGGTTCCAGCAACTACACCGGCATCACCACGGTCAACGGCGGCACGTTCAGTGTCGGCCTGCTCGCCAACGGCGGCACCGCCAGCGGCATCGGCGCCTCCGCCAGCGGAGCGACCAATCTCCGTCTCGGCAACGGCGCCACGCTGCAATACACCGGCTCCGGCCACAGCACCGACCGCCTGTTCACCGTGAACGGCACCGCCGCCGGCCACTCCGCCACGCTGGATGCCTCCGGCACCGGCGCGGTGAACTTCACCAACACCGGCGGCATCGCCTGGGGCACGACCGCGCAAACCCGCACGCTCAAACTCGGCGGCACCAGCACGGCCGCCAACACGCTCTCCGCACTGATCGCCAACAACGGCGGCAGCGCCGTCTCGCTCACCAAACAAGACGCGGGCAAGTGGGTTCTCGCCAATGCCAACACCTACACCGGCGCGACCACGATCAGCGGCGGCACGCTTGCGCTCGGCGCCAACAACGCCATCGGCGCCGGCTCGGCCGTCTCCCTCGACGCCGGCACGCTGGACTTGCAGACGTTCAGCACCTCGGCCGCGTCCCTCGGCTTCAACGCCGGCAGCACGCTCAAATTCAATCTCGGCACTCCCGGCAACGTCACCGCGCTCCTCGCGCTGGCCGGCAACTTTTCCCCCGGTGCGGGCTCGGGTTCCTACACCTTCGACTTCAGCGGTTCCGGCGCCGCGGGCACCTACAAGCTCGTGAGCTACGCGGGCACTTTCTTCGTCGATACCACCGGCTTCACGGTCACCAACCTCGGCTCGGGCCTGACCGGTGAACTGCTTCTCGAGTCCAACCAGTTGAGCCTCGTCGTCAGCGCCGTGCCCGAGCCCGCGACCTATGCCGCGATCTTTGGCGCGCTGGCCTTGCTCGGCGCCGTCTGGCATTCCCGCAAACCTCGCGCCTGAGTCCCGCCGGCCACCGCACGTTGACAGGCCTTCACGCGGCTTGTTTTGGTTGGAAACCCCCTATGTCGTTTGGCGAGCGCATCAATGAAGCTGAAGCCACCCTGCGCGAATGGTTGCAGAGCACCGCGCACAAGCCCGGCACCCGCCTGCCTTCCGAACGCATGCTCTCCACCCAGCTCGGTCTGCAGCATTACGCGCTGAACCGGGCCATGGGGCGGCTGATCATCAAAGGCCACGTAAAGCGCGAAGGCTACAAACTGTTCTCCACGGGTGCGCTGCAACCCGCCCCGGGGCTGTTTACCTGCCATCTGATCATCTCCCAGAACTCCACCCACCTTCCCGGCTATCTGACGCTGGCCAAGGAAATGGGGATACAGCTGGTCCTTCATTCCTGGCTGACGATCAACGAGCCGGTCAGCATCCTCGAAAAACTGGACGTGGGTGAAAACGAGGGCGTGATTTTTGACGCGCCTTATGTGCTGACCGAAGCGGCCCTGGAACCGGTCACCAGCCGGTTTCGCAAGCGCGGCATTCCCATCATCTGCATGGGCCAGCCCGCCAACGGACACTTCTCCGTCCTCACCGACATCGCCCAATCCCTCCAGTTGGCCATCACCCATCTGCTGGAACTGGGGCATCGCGAAATCGGCCTGGTCACGGCGCCGCCAACCAACCCGATGGCCGCCGAGGTTCTCCAGGTTTGGGATTATCTGTGCCACAAACACGGACTCACCGGCTCGATCGGCCGCACCCACCTGCAAGCCAGCATCCGCCTCAAGGATGAACTCGATGAAGTGACCCGGATCGTCACTCAAGCGTGGGACACCGCCACGGGGTTGATCGTTTTCTCCGCCCGCGACTGCGACATCCAGGCGTTGCGTGACCAACTGGGCAAACAGGGCCGTCGCGTGCCCGACGCGCTTTCGCTCCTCCTCATCGGCAACGCCAAGACCGCCACCGCCACGACTTCGACGGTCAGCTCGATCAGCTTCGATATCGGCGCCGTCCAGGAAACCGCCTTCAATCTCCTGCAACGCGCCGTCCGGAAAAAAAGCGCGCTGGGCATCCTGCCTCCTCCTTACAGCCTTCGCATCCAAAGCCAGTTGCTGCTGCGCACCTCGACCAAGCCTCCGGCGTCGGCCCCGGGACAATCCGCCGCTCCCTCCGACGCGGCACGCACACCTCCCGTGCAGGTCGCCCCGCCCAAGGCTCCGGTCGAAACCGCCCGGGCGATGGAGTCGCATTTGCGGAATGCCTATTCCGTCGCGGCCCGCGCCTCCCTTTCGGAACGCTCCCGTTTCGCCCCGATCGACCTCGGCCCCCACGTCAACCGCCCCCTCAAATTCCGTCGCGGCTGGCTTGGTGATCTGCCGCTCAAGCAGTTCCCGCCCGGGTTGCACGAAATCCACGGCGTTCCGTTCAACATCCTCGGCGGCCTCAGCCGCGCCGAATGCGGAGCCGTCGTGTTTCACTCTTCCGTCAACGTCACCGGCCAGACCAAAAAACTGCCGCACCGGCTCACCATTCCCATCGGGGTGAAAACCAACGCCGTCTACATCCTGCATGGCTGCGGCTACGCCAAGTTCCGCCAACCCTTCGCCCGCTACGATTTCCACAACCGCAAAACCTGCCTCGGCAGCGTGCCCCTCGTCTCGCTCGGACAACCGCCGTCCGGCTACAACCCGGACTCCCTGCCTCCGAGGGAGCCGACCCCCAACATCCAGGACTGGTGGTCCGATTTTCCGCACACCGATTTCCCGGGCGCACGCATGGCGCCCATCCTGGAAAACGACACCGCCGACTCCCCGCCGCGCTACGTTTTTCTCTACACGCTCGAATGGATCAACCCCAGGCCCGGCACCCTCGTCACCCACCTGGAGATCACCGTGAACCCCGAGCTCGCCACGACTCTCGGCGTTCTCGCCGTGACCGTCGTCAAACCTTGAGAACCGTTTCATGCGCACGCTGCACCTGCTCCCCACTTTCCATCACGACATCGCCTACCTGCGTCGCTGCGACGAATACCTTCCCGCCTGCGAGAAGATCATCGACGAGGCCCTGCGGATTCTGACCCTGGAGCCGGACTACACCTTCATGATCGAGCAGGCGTTCCTGCTCGATTGGTATTGGGAGAAACGCCCCGATCAGCACAACGCGTTGAAAAAATTCTACACCGGCGGACGGCTGACCATCGCGCCCGGCATGTGGACCGTTCCCGATCTCAATCTGCCGGACGGCGAATCCTTCCTTCAGCAGATCCGCATCGGAAAAGAATGGATCGCCCGACACCTCGGCGGCGAACCCGCCATCTGCTGGATCGCCGATTGCTGGGGACATCCGCCGCAGATGCCGCAGCTCGTGCGCCTCGCCGGCTACTCCGGTTATGTTTTCTGGCGCTGCATGCGTCCCGAGCTGCAGCAGGCCGACTTTGTCTGGCGCGGTCTCGATGGTTCCACACTGCCCTCGCGCTGGATGGCGCGCGGTTATGCCAATCTCCGTTTTCCCACCGAGGCGGAGGCCGTGAACGCCGCCGAACTTCGCTTCAACAGCGTCAACGTCGCCAGCGTCGAAAAACTCGTCGGTGAACTCGACCGCTACAGCGCCGCCGGTTCGTCCGCCCACCAGCTCGTGTGCAACGGCGGCGACATGGCATTTCCGCAGTCATCCGCGCCGGGCATCATCGGGCGTCTGCGAAAGGCGGGCTATCCGGCCGAGCTGCGCTTCAGTTCGCTCGAGGCCTTCTTCGCTTCGCGCGCGACCTCGGGACTTCCCGAGGTCGGCGGAGAATTCAACAGCGCGCTCACTGGCACGTTCACCAGCAACATCCGCCTCAAGCTCTTCAACCGCGCCTGCACGCAGCGTCTCCTCGCCTTGGAAAAATTGGCCGCCCTGAGCGGCCTCGCCGAAGACTTCGACCCGCACTGGAAGCTTCTGCTCAAACAGCAGTTTCACGACACGATCTGCGGCACCCTCGCCGACGGAGCGTTGCAGGATTCGCTGGACGAGTTCGCCGCACTTCAACGCATGCTCGATGCCGTCGAGACACGCTTGGTCGGAAGCGGCGCCGCCACCGCCTGGTTCAACGCCTGCAGTTTCCTCCGCACCGTGTGGCTCGGCGACGACACGTCGCCGTCGCTGCTCGACCTGCCCGCGCATGGCAGCGCCACCTCCGCCGACGCCCGCCTGCTCAAGGGTGCGACCGGCGGTCCGTTGCCCGCTGAGTTTGTGACGCCGAATTACCGCGCCCGTTTTGATGCGCAGGGCTTCATCACCAGTCTCGTCGAAGCCTCCACCGGCATCGAGTGTGTCGACACGTCGAAGACCGGCGGTCCCTTTGGCGCGCTCGCGCTGGTGCCGGACTACGGCGATCTCTGGCTCAACCACGCCGGCACGCTCAACGGCGGAAGCTTCCAGTCGTCGCTCACCCAAAATCACCCCGACCCGCTCGCCCGCGGAAGCGGCGAGGACTTTGTCATTCACGGTCCGTTCTGGCCCAAGATCACCGAGGTGCGCGTGCTCTTCAGCGGCCCGGACGCGCTCGTGTTCGAGCAGCACGGCACCCTCAGCTTCTGGCGGCAATACGTCCGCTTCACGACCCGCGTGCGGCTGTGCTCGGCGTTGCCCGCCATCGAGTATCGCACGCGCTTCACGCCGTCCGGACGCGATTACCGCCTGCGCGCGGCCTTTGGCACGCCCTTCAATTCTCCGGATGCCGTGACGCGCTTCGAAGTGCCCTTCGGCGTGGTGGCGCGCGGCGCCGGTGAACACGCCGCCCAGAACTTTGTCGATCTCCGCGGTCCGCACGCCGGCCTCGCCGTGCTGAACCGCGGCACCGCCGGCCACTCCGTCGAGGACGGCGCGATTCTCATGTCCGCGTTCCGCTCGGTGGCGATGGCCTACAAGGCTCCGAGCGAGTTGTCGTATGGCGAGAACGTCCCGCATGAGCTGAACTACGCCATCCTGCCCCATGCCGGCGAGGCGACCGCGCAACTCGTGCAGGCCGGAGCCGCCTTCAACCAGCAGCCGATCCCGCTTTCGGACACGGCATCTGCGTATTCGATCGGTGACTACACAACGGATTGCCCGCATGTCGTCGTAAGTTCCCTGCGCGGCGCCTGGCCCGCAACCGATGGCGTGGCCGTTCGTCTGGCGGAAACCTGCGGTGAAAAAGCGTCCGTCCATCTCTCGGTCCCCGCCGGCACCACCGGTTGGGCCGAAGCCGATGGTCTCGGTCGCCGCACGGGCGGATGGAACACGCTCACAGGCAACGCGCCGTGGAGCGGAACGCTCCAACCCTGGCAGGTGCTCACGGTTGTTTTCAGGAAGGCGTGACCGTCACGAGGCCGTTCGTCGGCGCGCGGGATATTGAAACAAAAAGATAAAAAACAGGGCCGCTTCCGCCGGCCCTGCTTGAGCCGCTCCGACCGTCGATTTTTGGGTGACGGTGCTTTCTAGGTCTCCCCGCCTTCTTCCCCCCGTCGCGCTACCTTTTCGTGGCGGAGCGTGGGAGGCGGGTTGCCTGGAAGATTTAACCCCCACCATCCCATGAATCCCCACGCAGTCTCCTTGCCGTCGGTTCGGGAAAAACAGCATCGGTTCGCCTGGCTGTTTGCCCCTTGTCTCCTGCTCGCAGCTCTCATCACGCCCTCGGCCCACGCGGTCACCGGCACCTTGTCCGGAAACGCCGCCGACGCCCAGGCCAACCGGCTCGCCGGTGTCAACTCGGTCGCCGGCCTCACCAGCACCCACTGCCGCATCGGCAACAACTCGGCCGACGACCAGCAGATGTCCGTCGTCCACGTGTTCGAAATCCCTCCGGCGGTCCTCGCGGATCCCACCCAGTGGTTCGACACCGCGTCCTACACCGCGCGTCTCTCCGGTAAAGTGGCCACGACGCGCAACGCCGATTTGTATGGGCTCGGCTACCGCACCGCATCCGCCGTGCTCGCCTCGGATTTCTATGCCGGGGCTTCCGACGGTGCATCCACGCTGCTGAAGGACAATTTCCTCATTCCCAGCATGACGTCGCCCAGCTTGATCGTCGAATCGGGCGCGGCGCTCACGTCCTACCTCAACGCCCAGCTCACCGCCGCCCGTGCGGCGAACGCGACCTCCGCATATGTGTTTCTCCGCACCAACATCGAGTCGATTGGCAACTATCAGTATTACCAACTCGGGATGACTGAAGGCGGCGGCACCAACATTCCGACCATCGCCTATTCGACCGTGATCATACCGGCGTGGGTGCAGGTTCCGCTGGGCGGCGGCGGCTGCGTCAACGGACTCGTCAGCAACTCCACCGGCACGGACATCTACTGCCGCACCGACGTCGGCACCGCCTTCCGCTGGGTTCCCGCCGTCGACGGCGTCAACGGCCAGTGGCTCTCCATCACCGACACCATCGTGCCCACCAACACGACCGGCGCGAACGGTCTCGCCTGCACCGCTTCGATCGCGGTCGATCGCAACAACTCCAACAACCTCTACGTGGCCGCCGGCAGCAAATTCGCGTCCATGAAAGGCATCTACGCCTCAACCGACCGCGGTGCCAGCTGGACCGCCATCAACACCACCCTGGCGATCGACGGCAACGGCAAGTATAACGGCACCGGCGAACGTCTCGCGGTCGACCCCAACAACTCCAACATCCTCTGGTATGGCTCGACCGAGAACGGCCTCCAGAAGGGTATCAAATCGGGTTCGACCTGGGCGTGGACGCAGATTCCTCCGGCCTCCGTTCCGATCGGCAACAACGACTTCGCGAATGAAAAGGGCTGGGCCGGCGTCACCTTCGTCGCCTGCGACGCCAACGGCGGCAGCACCATCGTCTATGCCGGCGTCTACGACTCGATCGGAAGCACCGGCGGCATTTATCGCAGCACCGATGGCGGCACCACCTGGGCCAAGGTAACCGGCGCCACCGTCTCCACTCCGAACCGCGGCCAGGTCGCGCCCAACGGCACGCTCTACGTGACCGCCGTCGGCTCGGTCGCCAAGATGCCGCGCGGAGGCAGCCTCACCGCGATCACCCCGGTCGCGAGCGTCCACTACCGCGGACTGGCGGTCGATCCGAACGACCTCACCGGCAACACGGTCTACGTGTCCCACCTCTCGCCCACCAGTTCCTACAACCGCATCTGGCGCACCACCAACGGCGGCGCGACGCCCGCGAGCTGGTCCGTGCAGACGAACAATCTTAACGACAATCGCACGATCGCGCGCACCGAGCCCGATGGCACTCCCTCGATCACCGGTTACTGGTTGGGCGCCATTTCGTCGCTCCTGATCACGCCGGGCAACGCGAACGAATTGTGGGCCGGCGATTTCTTCGGCGTCGCCCGCACCCGGAACGCCAACAACCTCGGCGGCCCCGCCGGCAATCCCACCGGGCTCCCTCAGGCCACCTGGTATATGCTGCAAAAGAACCAGGACGAAACCTGCGTCGAGGCCGTCAGGAACGCGCCGACCGGCGCCGAGTTGATGGTCGGAACCGCCGATGTAGGGGGATACCAATACAACGACATCTCCCAGCGCCCCTACGGCGCCTATGGCAGCATCTTCACCAATCCGGGCGGCGCCAACGCCAACAGCCTCGATTTCTCCGAATCGAACAACAACGTCTGGGTTCGCAGCTGGACGGGCAACGCCCGGATCGGCAGCACCGGCGATTACTACGGCAGCGGCGGCGTTTCGCGCGACGGAGGCACCACCTGGAATGCCTTCGGCGAAATCGTCAAAAAGAACATCGGCAGCAGCGCGACCGCCGGTTGGGAAACCTTGGATCTGACCACGTTCCTGAAGGCCCAGAAGGCCCGGGGCACGAGCTCCGTCACCGTGGTCATCGCCTCGTTCCGGGCC
>DATHXF010000023.1:0-23700 GCA_035459785.1 Rariglobus sp.
GCGCGCATACTCGATCTTAAGACGCAGCGAACGTTCATCGTCGAACGAGATGAACGCAGCGCCCTCAGTCGGCTTGGCCGGATTTTTTGCGAGACCGAGATAGGGCACTTCAGCCACGTCATCCCACCGATACCGCTCGGGTGTGAAATAGGTTTTCATGATATCCGCATAAGCAATCTGTCTGGTTTTTACTCCGGCGATCGGCTGCTTCGGTCCGTCCGCCCCCGACCACTCGTAACCATAGAACGCCAGACCCAACCCCAGCCGGTCGGCGCTGATCCCTGCCGCCAGCCACTCGCGAATCTTGAGATCCACACCCGGCAACTCACGCGTCGAACCGGGAAACTTCACCCCGCCGTTCCACAACGCCGAATTGTGCCACGTCACCCAACCTTCCCACGCGCCGCTGAGGTCGTAGGTCATCACGTTGATTTGATCGAACTGGTCCTGAAGCTTTGCAAACAGCTCAACCTGGTCGCCCACCGCAGCCGTGAGCAACGCGCCCGGCTTGCCCTCCCTCAACGCCACCCGCAACTCGCGAACAAAGACCGCGTAAGCCGCGCCATCGCGCCCCTCCATCGGCTCCATATCCAGATCAAGGCCGTCGTAACCGTGCGCGTTCACGGCCTTCACCAAAGCACCCACGAAAGCCGCCCGGTTTTTCTCCGCCATCGCCTCCCGAAATACGGCCGCGCTATCCGCTCCACCCACACATAATAAAATCTTCCGCCCCGCCGCATGGGTAAGCCGCACCGTTTCCTTGATGTGCGCATCGTCCAAGTCGTGCTTGGCCCAATTCAGGCCGCCGTCGGCGCGCGGCAAAACGGAGAACTGCACGAGATGCGTCACCGCGCCAAAATCGATTTCCGCAGGCGGCAGGTTGTGCTGTTGCCAGCCCGGATAATACGCCGAAATCCAGAGCCTCCCCTCTCGTTCTTTCGTCGCGGGCGCCGCCGTCAGACTCATCGTCACGAGTCCGTAAACGAAGAGACTTATAATCAACCGGCGGCACATAAAACGCAGGAATTATTCCCGCTTCAGCTCGCGCGTCATCAACGCGCTCAACGCCTCCGCCGGCGGCTTGGCCTCATACAAAATCCGGTGGATCTCGCCAAGAATCGGCGCGTCGATACCGCGCTCTTTGCACAACCCCGCGAAACTCTGCGTCGTGCGGTAGCCCTCGACCACCGACTTGCTCGCCGCGATGAGATCCGCCGCCGTCTTCCCCTCACCGAGTTGCTGGCCGAAGGTGCGGTTGCGGCTCCACGCGCCCGTGCACGTCGCCACCAAGTCACCGAAGCCGCCGAGCCCGTAAAATGTCTCGGCCTTCGCACCCAGCGCCACGCCCACGCGCACCATCTCGGCGAGCGCACGCGTGAGCAGCGCGGCCTTGGCGTTGTCACCGAGCTTCAATCCGTCACAGCAACCGGCCGCGATCGCGTAAACATTTTTGAGGCAGCCGCCAAACTCTACGCCGGCCACGTCATCACTCGTATAAACCCGCAATGTCGGTCCGCTCAACGCGGCCTGCACCTCGGCGAGAAACGCGTCGGCCTTAGTCGCCGCGAGCACCATCGCCGCCGGACGCCCGCGCGCCACCTCGGCAGCGTTGGTCGGTCCGCTCAACGAACCGGCCGCGACCTGCGGAAGCACGGCGGAAATCACTTCGATCGGCCGCAGATGCGTGCCGAGTTCCAATCCCTTGGCGAGCGACACGATCAGCTTGAGTTGCGTGGCCAGCCCGAGATTGGCCTTAACGCGCTCGCACGTCTCGCGCAACGCCTGCGACGGACACGCCAGGATGATCACATCCGCCTCCATCAACACCGGCGTGAGCTCATGGCCGATCTGGATGCTCAAGGGCAGGGGGATGCCCGGCAGGTAGTCGGCGTTCTCGCGCGTCGAGGCAATGGCCAACGCCTGCTCAAACCGACGCGGCACAAGCGTGACCGTGTGATTCAGCCGCGAGAGATGAATGGCAAACGCCGTGCCCCAAGCCCCGGCGCCGATGATGGCAAAATTCATGTGAGGATACAGACCACAGAAAATGAGAATGGGGAACTCAGGAAATCAGGAACGAACCGGTTTGATTCCTGATTTCCTGAGTTTCCCATTCAAAAATGCCCTACTTCAAAAATGCCGGAATCTTCTCGTTCGCGATCTGCTGTTCGAAGCTTTCGCGGGCGTTGATCAGCTCGAAAGCCGCGCCCTTCACGAGCACCTCGGCGGCGAGGTTGCGGGTGTTGTAGCGGCTCGCCATCGAGAAACCATACGCGCCGGCGCTCATGAAGGCGATATACTCGCCTTCGCCGACTTCCTGCAACGGACGCTGCTTGGCGAAACAGTCGCCGCTTTCGCAGATCGGGCCGACCACGTCCGCCGTGAACGCACGGCGTCCGCTGTCGCGGTGCAACGGGACGATCTCGTGGTAGCTGTCATACATCGCGGGACGCGCGAGGTCGTTCATCGCGGCATCGACGATGAGGAAGTTGCGGCCTTCGCCGCGCTTCAGGTATTCGACGCGCGAGAGGAGCACGCCGGCGTTGCCCACCAAGTTGCGACCGGGCTCGAGTAGAATCTTCAGGCCGAGCGGCTTGAGCAGCGGGGTGAGCGCGGCCCCGTAGGACTCGGGCGTGATCGGACTCGTGTCGGCGGGCTGCGCGTCCCACCAGGCCTGCTGGCCGCTGGCGAGCGCGTCCTTGTAAACGATGCCGATGCCGCCGCCGATGGAGAAGTAGCTGATGCCATACTTGGCCTTCAGTTCCTCGACGAAGGGCACGACCTTGGTCACCGCCTCGACGAACGGGGAGACGGTCGTGAGCTGCGAGCCGATGTGCATCTGCACGCCCTTGATGAAAATGTGCGGATACTTCGCGGCGGCCTCGTAGGCGGCGCCGGCCTGCTTGAGCGGGATGCCGAACTTGTTCTCGGACTTGCCCGTGGTGATCTTGGCGTGGGTGTGCGCGTCGACGTCGGGGTTGATGCGGATGGCGATCGGCGCCTTCACGCCGAGCTTGCCGGCGACGTGATTGATGCGGGCGATCTCGGGCTCACTCTCGACGTGGAAGGCGAAGATGCCGTTTTCGAGCGCGAGGAGGATCTCGGCCTCGGTCTTGCCCACGCCGGCGAACACGCTGCGTTTCACATCCGCGCCGGCGGCAATCACGCGGCGGATTTCGCCGCCGCTCACCAGGTCGAAGCCCGCGCCCAAGTTCGCGAAGTGACGGAGGATGGCGATGTTGGCGTTGGCCTTCTGCGCGTAACACACCTGCACGTCGATTCCGGCGAGGCTGTTGGCGAGGCGGGTGTAGTTGTCGGCCAGCGTGGTGGCGCTGTAAACGTAGGTCGGCGTGCCGTAGAGACGGGCGATCTCGGCGAGATCGACGGATTCACAGTGGAGGTTGGAGCCGACGTAGGAAAAATGGTGCATGGCGCGCTGGGTGGAAACGCGCGAAATTGCCGGTTCCCCTCGGGGAAAACCACCCAAATTTTGAGCCGTCTCCACCCGGTGAAATGGAAAAGCCTCGTGAAAATCGCCCGCGACGGGACTTCCCTCTTGAACTCATCCGCGTCTTGGCGCGATGGTCGCTCCGTGCTTCGTGGTTTACTCCAACTCCTGCGTTTTCTGCGCATTCCGACCTTCATTACGGGCCGGAAGGAGTATCGCCGTCTGGACCGCACGCCGGCCCGCTACGGCCAGTTTGCCAGCTTCATGTCGGTGCAGGGCTGCAACAGCCGCCGTCACCCCGACCGTCACGACCGCCGCCTGCAAATGGCCAGGTTCGTGCGCACCGCCACCACCCTGTCCGTGATCGCGGGCGTCGCCTGGATCGCCGTCGAAAGCGCCAAGGCGCTGTCGGTGTTCTGAGCCCAAGTTCGCCTGCGGGTTTGCTCCGCGCGCCGGAAGGTGTTTCGTGGGGCCATGCGCTCCCTGTTCGCCTTCGTCTGCCTTTCGATGTCGTTGATCCTCGCCGGTTGCGGCACTCCGCCCGAACGCCGCCTGGAATCTCCCGCGCTCCGCGTGACCGGCCTGGAGGCCGGAGTGCTCAAGGTGAGCATCCTCAACCCGAACGCCGTGCCGCTCGTGATCAACCGCTCCAGCTACCTCCTCTCGCTCGGCGATGAGCGCATCGGCCGCATCGACGACCGCACCCCGCTCGGCGTTCCCTCGCTCGCCGCCCTGCCCTGCACGGTCACGCTGCCGGCACCGGTCTCCGAAAAAGTCCGCGCCTACTTCGCAAAACACCCGGGCGAGGTTCGCGCTTTCTTGGAAAGCACCCTGGAAGTCGCCGTCGGCAGCGACGACACGATCACGCTCAAGGCCTCCGGTGGCGGCAGTGTGAAGGCGCCGTAACGCGATTTATAAATAGGTGGACGGCGATCTCCGAGCGCCGTCTGAACCATCAGCCCGCAGACCGCGCCCGGAGGTCACGGTCCACCTTGGAGCGCTGTGCTATTTCCGGACAAGTCTGCGCTCTCAGTAATGCGGCGGACGCTCCTCGGCGGGCGTCGTCTCGGCATTCGCCGGCGTCGCTTCCGAGCGTTGGCGCAGTCGCGTCAACTCGGCCTTCAGCCGGTCAAGCTGTCCGGCCATTTCGAGCATGGCCTTGTCCTGTTCGACCACATGGCGTTGCAACCACGCGAGCCGTTCTTCGAGGCGGTCAATTCGTTCGTTCGACACGGGGCTTGGCGGGCACGGCGGCGCGCAGTTTCTCCAACTCGGGAACGACGACGCGCTGATAACAATCCGGGCACACGGAGTGGCTGAAATCGGTGCCGGTGCGTTCGTTGATGTAGCTCTCGATTTGCTGCCAGTAATTTTGGTCGTCGCGGATTTTTTTGCAGTAGCCGCAGATCGGCAAAAACGCCTCCAGCTGCCGCACCTCGGTCGCGTAGCGCAGGATGCGCTCGGCCACGCGCAGGCGCATCCAGATTTCCTGCACGTTGAGCGGCTTCGAAAGAAAATCATCCACGCCCGCCTCGATGGCCTCGCGCTGGTTGTCCACGTCGGACGGCTGGCTGGTGAGCAAAATGAAATACGCGTAATCGGCGCCCACGCGGTTGCGCACCGCACGGCAGAGGCCGAGTCCGTCGAGCTCGGGCATCATCCAGTCGCTCACGATCAGGCGCACCGGCTCCTTTTCCAAAATTCTCAGCGCCTCGGCGCCGTCCTTCGCTTCGACGACTTCGTGTCCCAGGCGCAACAGCGCTTGGTGCAGGACCGCCCGGGCGACCGGATCATCTTCTACGGCGAGGATTTTCACGATGAGGTAATGTTCTCCCAAGCAATGTTCGTCCCCGGGAATGTCGAGCAGTCTCTGCCACAAACTGGCCGAAGGCGAGCGCACTCATCTTCATGCGTGGAGGGAACTTGGTCAGACCTTGCCCGCCGCCAGCCCGCAGCGGAAGAAGACCTGCACCAGATCATCCATCCGCACCGGCTTCGACGCGTAGTCGGTCATGCCGGCCTGGATGCATTTCAGCCGGTCGTCGGCCATCGCGTAGGCCGTGAGCGCGATGATCGGAATCTGCGGGTTCAGCCCGGGCACCCCGCCGTTGCGGATGATCCGCGTGGCCGCATACCCGTCGATATCCGGCATCTGGCAATCCATCAGAATCGCATCGAACTGGTTCGGTCGGCCGAGGCGCTCCAACGCCTGGCGACCATCCCCGACGATCTCCACCGTGTGCCCGAGTTTTTCCAGCATGCGGCGGGCGACCGCCTGGTTCGTCGGGTTGTCCTCGGCCATGAGCAACCGCAGACCCGCGCCCGTCGCGGAGGTTCGCGACGCGGAACCGGCGGCGTGCGCCCGCGCCGCCGCAGCCGCTTGGCCAAGGATTCCCGCCAGGCAACGTCGCAATTGCTCGACGCGCACCGGCTTGGCGAGAAACGCCGCAAACCCCACCGAGGCCATCTCCTGCGCGCTGCCAGGTGACGCCGCCGAGGACAGCATCACGAGCGGCAGCGCCGCGAGCCGGGCGTCGGCACGGATGATCTTCGCCAGCTCCATTCCGGTCATCCCGGGCATGTGCCAGTCCAGCAATATCAGGTCGAACGGCCGGCCCGCATCCTGCGCCGCATACAGGCGACCCTGCGCCTCGCTCGCATCGCCCAACGCTTCCGCCTCCAGGCCGAAACCCTCCAGCTGGCTCAGCAGAATCTGCCGGTTGTGGATATTGTCATCCACCACCAGAATCCGGCGACCCGGCGGAATCACCGGCGCCTCGCCCGCCGGACGCAGCCCGCCGCGCGACAACGTCAGCTCGACCCAGAACGACGAACCGCGGCCCGTCTCACTTTCAAAACCGATGGTGCCGCCCATGAGCTCGACCAGTTGCCGCGAGATCGCGAGGCCCAGTCCGGTGCCGCCGTAACGCCGTGTGTTGGTGCCGTCCGCCTGGGTGAAGGGCTGGAATAGCAACGGCCGCGCCGCCGTCGGGATGCCAATGCCGGTGTCGGTCACTTCGCAGCGCACGCTCACCACGCATCCGTTGTCGGCCAGCAGGCTTACGCGCAGCACGACTTCGCCGCGCTCGGTGAACTTCACCGCGTTGCCCACCAGATTGATCAACACCTGCCGCAACCGGCCGGCGTCGCCCACCAGCAGGTGGTCAAGGCGCGCGTCGAAATCGTCGATCAACTCCAGGCCCTTGTCGTGGCTCCGGGGCGCCAGCAGCGCGAGCGTCTCCTCGACCAGCTCGCGCAGATCGAATTCCCGCGCCTCGATGCGCAGCTTGCCGGCCTCCATCTTCGAGAAATCAAGGATGTCGTTGATGATGTTCAGCAGGCTCTCGGAGCTGTGCAGGATCACGTTGCCGATCTCGCGCTGGTCCGACGTGAGCTCCGTGTCCATCAGGAGTCCCGACATGCCGATGATGCCGTTCATCGGCGTGCGGATTTCATGACTCATGTTGGCCAGGAACTCCGACTTCATGCGCGAGGCCGCGAGCGCGTCGTCGCGCGCCTTGGCGAGGTTTTCGGCGAGATGCTTGCGCTCGGTGATGTCCTCGATCTGCGAGACGAAATGCAACGGCACGCCCGCCGAGTCCCGCACCACCGACGCGCTCAAACGCACCCACACGACATGGCCGTCGCGATGGAAATAGCGCTTTTCCATCTGGTAATACCGCACCTTGCCGGCGAGCAAGTCGCGCACGTGGTCCAGGTCGTCGACCAAATCATCGGGATGCGTGAGATCGGCGAAGGTCAGCAGTCGCAACTGCTCCTCCTTGTAGCCAAGCATCTCGCACAACGTGGTGTTCACCCGCACCCAGCTTCCGTCCAGGCCCACGATCGCCATGCCGCCGCCGGCGGACTCAAAGGCGGCGCGAAACTGCTCTTCGCTCGTGCGCAACGCCGCCTCGTCGCGCTTGCGCGCCGTGATGTCGTGCGACCACACCGCGATGCCCTCCGAGACCGCCACCACCACCAGCCGCCGCCACGCCTTCGCGCCGGACGGCAAGATGATCTCCACTTCATCCTCCCACGGCCGGCCGGTCTCCAGCACCTGCGCATACTTCGCCAGGATCGAGTCGAGCACCGGCTGGTCGCCAAAGCTCCGCAACTGACGCCCGATCGCCTCCGCCCGCGCAAGGTTCATGCGGGCGGCCGCAGGCGCGTTCACATCGACCAGCGCGAAATCGGTCACCGCGCCGCTCTCGTCCCGCACCGGTTTCATCAGGAAAAACGCGTCCACGCTGGCATCCACCGCCGAGCGGAACTTCGCCTCCAGCTCCCGGGCGCGCTGCTCCGCCTCCTTCAACGCGCTCAGATCCGCGGCCACGCCGAGAAAGCGCGTGATCGCGCCGCTCTCGTCGCGCAGGCCGGTGACGGAAAGCAGCACCGGCAGCCGGCTCCCGTCTTTCCGTATATACGTCCACTCCCGCGCATCGGTTTCGCCGAGCCGGGCGCGGGCCACAAAGGTCTCGAATCCGGGTTCGACCGTCCGCCCGAGTTGCGCAGTCAATTCCGCGGCGCGCGCGGCCACCTCCGCCGGATCATGGATAATCGCAGGCGTGCACCGGTCGACCACCTCGGCTTGGGTGTAACCCAGGAGTTTTTCCGCACCTGCGTTGAACCGCCGGATGAGGCCGGTCGCATCGGATTCGATGATGCTGTAGTCCGTGCCGTTGAGCACTCCCTGCAGTTCAGTCTGGGCGGCGGTGCGTTCGCGCACCTGGCCGGCGAGCCGTTCGTTCACGGCCTTCAAGGCTCCCTCGGCGAGCTGGCGCGCACGGGTGTTGTGCCGCACGATCACCAGAGAAACGGCCAGCAGACCCAGCGTCAGCACGCCGCCCAGCAGGATCACCCCGCGGGTCTGCCGCGCGGCGCGCGCGCCTTCCTCTTCACGCAAGGCCAGCACCCGCCGCTCCTCGTCCTCGATCTCTCCCACGAGCCGGCGGATCTCCCGCGTCATGCTCAACCCGGCGTTGTTCGAGATGATCGCGGAGGCGCCCGCCCTGTCTTCCGCCACGCACAACGCATAGACCGCGTCGTTGCGCAGCAGCTTGGCCTGCACCGCGACGACGAGCGCCGCCAGATGCGCGGACTGCGCCGGTTCGGTCCCCACCAGGTTCTGCAACTCCGCCAGCTTCGCGCGGGCGTCGGCGGCCTTGGCGGGCCGTTCGTCGAGATACTCCTTCTGCCCCGAAATAACATAGCCGCGCACCGCCGATTCGATCTGCGAGATACGCAACTCCATCACCTTCAGCGTGACGACCACCTGCTCCGTGTGGTTCACCGACTCGGTCGCCTGTTCCTGAAACTTGCTGCTGGAAAACGAAACCGCGCCAACCACCACGATGATCACGCCCGCCGTCACGAAAAACGGCACCAAGCGCGCCTCCACGCCTTCGCGCGCCTCCGGCTGGCTCAGCGTCCATCCCAGCACCCCCGCGCCCGTGATCAGCAGCCCGATGCACGACACGAACGTCATCCCCTTCGGCAAACCCCACGAATAAGCCGCCTCCAATTCCGTGATGTAACCGCACAACGACAGAAACGCCACCGCCGTGATCACCGTCGCCAGCAATATCAGCGTGCGGACCCGCAGCTGGCGCGCCCTCAGCAAACCCAGCGCTGCACCCGACAGCACGAACATCGCCGCCGTGTTGACCGCCATGCGACCGGGATTGGGGCCCGAGGTCACCGTGAAAAGCAATTGGTCTATCCCGAGGTCCTGCCCCGAGGCATATTCCGCCAGCGTCACCAACCCGATCAGCACGACCGCCGTCGCGCACAATCCGCCGAGCGCGGACCGACCGCGCCACAACGCCAGAAATCCCATTCCCGACACCCAGAGACACACGCCGATATTCGGTGACACCGGCGGATTCGACGAAGGAATCGCCGTCCATTCCGCCCGTCCCGTCGCCCAACTTCCCAACACAAAAAACCCCAGCGCGAGCAGGGAAATGCCCGGCAAGGCCAACCAGAATTGCGCACGCACGGAGGGTCGAAGGGTCGGGTCCAACCCCTCCACTCAAAGCCCCCTCCCCCGCCAAGGCGAGTCAGGACCGCTCAAGTCCAAGTCGCGGCCTCCCCCGGCGCGATGTCGCACAGCAACTCCGGCTGCCTCCGATGCCGCGCTGCGGATCTCCGCCAGCAAACCTTCGCACGCGAATGGCTTTGGCATGACACCGCGCGCCCCCGCTTTTCTTGCCCGTTCGCAAAGATCCGGGCCGAACCGTCCCGACATCAACAGCACCGGAATATTCATGGTCGCATCGACCCGCTTCAATTCGCGGCACACGGACACCCCGTCCATTTCCGGCATGTCGACATCCAGCAAAACCAGGTCGGGCCTCCACCGCCCCGCCAGCTCCAGCCCCGCGACCCCGGAGCACGCGGTCATCACCTCGTGACCGGCCCCCGCCAGCATCATCTCAAGCATGGCCAAGATCGCCGCATAATCATCGATCACCAGAATGCGCGCCATGGTCAGGCCCTCTCCTTTTCGACATCACGCGCCTGCAACTCCCCCAGCAATCGCTCCACCTCCCGGCACGCCGCGCGCCCGTCCTTCGACCGCTGCATCTTTTCGATTTTCTTACACAGCTCCCGCAACGCGGAGAATACCTTCGCCCGACATGCCCGCCTCCGGATATACCCCGGGAAATTCTGATCCGGACAGGATCTGCGCGTCTCCATTTGCACACCGTTTGTAGTCGCATATTTATTGTCAACTACATCTCTCGGCCGGCACCGGCCCGCCCCGCTCGTTGACAGCGGCGCGCCCGACGCCCTACTTCCCAACCGATGCACTACACCCAGCTATTCCGCAGCCTCCGGGAGGCCAAGGACCTCACGATCGAGGAGTTGGCGGAGTTGGCGGACTGTCACCGCAACACCGTGACCAACGTGGAATCGGGCCGACCGGTGAAGTTCAAAACCATCGCCGATCTCATGGGCAAAATGGGCTACGCGGCCGATTCGTCCGAGACGCGGAGCATCGCGCTCCTCTGGCTCGAAGCCGTGAGCGGGATCCCGTTTTCCCAACCCCGCACCGAAGCCGCCGCACTCAAAGCCGTCTCCGGCTACCGCCGCACGCTCAAAGACGCAGCCCGCCAGTTGGAGGGCGAGGTAATCCGTCGCCGCCTCCCCGCCCGACAAATCGATTTGCTCACCTACGCCGTCCGCCATCCCGAGATGCTGTCCATTCTGGAGAACGTGCGGGATCTCGTGGCCTCGCTGAACACCGCTCCCGATTCCGCCGAGCTCAAGGTCGCCGAGGACCCGGATGCTCAAACCTGAGTCGGGCTCATCCGCTCACCCCAACACGGCCCTCATTTCCTCCGCCGTGGCGACCGGCGCCTGACAGGTAAACCGTTCGCAGACAAACGCCCGCGCCCCTCCGTCTGCCGCCGGCTTCATGTCGGCCAACCACGGCGCGCGCGCCGCCAACCACACACCCGCCTCGTCGCCACCCGGCGCGGCCAGCACCGCACGACGCGGACCCGGTTTCGCCTGCAACTCCGCCGCCAGCGCGCGAAAATCCTCCGCCGCCGGATCGCCCGCCAGCACCACTTGGCGCGGCAGCTCCAGCGCCCGCTCGATCGCACACAACAACTCGGGCAGCGCATGCGGCGCCTTCGCCCACTGCGCGCGCAACGCCTCGATTGTCCCCAGCGCCCGCTCGCGCGCCGCATCGTCATGAAACAACGCCGAGAACCGCAGCAGGTTCGCCGCCGCCACCGAATTCGGCGAGGGTTCCGCCCCGTCGTAATCTTCCTTCAATCGCAGCACGATGCTCGCGTCATCAGCGCGCGAGTTGAAATACCCGCCGTGTTCCGCGTCCCAAAACAGAGCGTCCATCACCTGCTGCAACCCCTCGGCCCAACGCAGCCAGCGTGCGTCAAACGTCGCTTCGTAAAGATCAAGCAACCCCGCGATCAGATACGCGTAATCCTCGGCAAACGCCTCGTTTGCGCCGCGGCCTTCGCGGTAGTTGCGATACAACACGCCGCGCTTCGCATCGAAGAGCTCGCGTTCGATGAACTCCGCCGCGCGCACCGCCGCCGCGCGATAACCGGCGCGCACGTCCGCGAGACAGCCGGCTGACGACACCGCCGCGCGCGCCAGCGCCGAAATCATCAGGCCGTTCCACGCCGTGATAACCTTGTCGTCGAGATGCGGACGCGGACGCTTCCCGCGCACCGCCCGCAATGTCTCCAGCGCCGCGCCCAATTTTTCCGCCGCGACTTCCGGCGCGAGCCCGAGAGCCTGCGCCGTCGCCGCCAGCGACCGTTGCTGCATGAGGATACTCTTCCCCGTGAACTCGTGATGCGGATCGAGCTGCGCCGGCACATTTCCCTCGGTGGTCACACCAAAGTGCGCGCACACCAACGCCGCATCGTCCGCACTCAAAACCGCCGTGATCTCCGCGGGCGTCCACACATAGAACGCACCCTCGGCATGCTCCGGTTTTCCGTGGGCCAGCAGCGAATCCGCGTCTTCCGCCGAGTAAAACGCCCCGCCCGGCGCGGCGAGGTCGCGCAGCGTGTAATTGAAAATATCGCGCGCGATCCACGCATAACGCTCGTCGCCCGTGGCGAGGTGAGTGTCGAGCGCGTTGACCGCGATCTGCGCCTGGTCGTAGAGCATTTTTTCGAAGTGCGGCACGAACCAAGCCTCGTCCACCGAGTAGCGGTGGAAGCCGCCCCCCACGTGGTCATGCAGACCTCCGCCGGCCATCTTGCGCAACGTCGTCGCGACCATGTTGACGGCCTCGCGACCCGGTTCCGTTTCGAGTCCCTGGATCACCGCCGCGCGCAACAGAAAGTTCAGATTGGATGCCCGCGGAAATTTCGGCGCGCCGCCAAAGCCGCCGTTCGCCGCATCAAAGTTCTCATTGAAATACTGGTAGCCCTTCTCGAACGCCTCGCCGCCCGAGTCGTGCAGGTCGATGGGCGCGCCCGCCTCGTTGCGGCGCGCGACGTGATACTCGGTGAGCGACGCGATCACCCGCGTGGATTCCGCCAGCAGTTTTTCGCGATCGTTGGTCCACGCATGGACGATGGCGCGCAGCAGCGACGGAAACCCCATCCGCCCGTGCCGGTCCTCGGGCGGAAAATACGTGCCGCCGTGAAACGGCTTCAGGTCTGGCGAGAGCCACGCCGAAAGCGGCCAGCCGCCATGTCCGGTCATCGCCTGCACATAGGCCATGTAAACCTTGTCCACATCCGGACGCTCCTCGCGGTCCACTTTGATGGAGACGAAGTGCTCGTTCAAAATCGCGGCGATTTCCGCGTTCTCGAACGACTCGTGCGCCATCACGTGGCACCAGTGGCAGGTCGAGTAGCCGATGCTCAGAAAGATCGACTTCTGTTCGTCGCGGGCCTTCGCAAACGCCGCCTCGCCCCACGGCAGCCAGGCGACGGGATTGTCGGCATGTTGGAGCAGGTAAGGCGATTTCTCGTGAGCAAGGGCGTTGGGCATGAAGAAGGCCCCGACGCTCACTCCAAAACTTCTTTCTGGCAAAGCTCGGATGCTAAAACTTCCGCCCCCCCTGCTCCGTGCAAATCTCCCGTCACGATCTGCGCGCCCGTATCGTAGGACCGTCGGTCCACATTCCATCGATCAACGTGACTTTGGGAATAGCGGGCAGGCCAAATTCATTTCGTGATAGTTCACCCGCCAGAATTTCGACCGCCGTTGCGAAAATGGCGCCATGGTTTTGCCGGATGCCGGCGACATGCCCCAGCGTGCTGACGTCCACATCAAGGCTGGCATAACCCACCTCCTTGGGGATTTTTATGCCCCGGCCGCGAAGCCAGCCGAGCGCCGGATCCGGATATACGCCGATCACCGCGTCGGGCTGATGGGCATCAAACCAGCGGAAAAACAAAGCCGGGTCGCAGGGCTCCTGCAGTGCCAGCGGCTCCAACACTCCGGCTCCAAAATGACGGGAGGCGATCAAGAAAGCCCCCTGCCAGGAATGCAGCGCACGTTCGTCGTCCTGCGTTCGCAGCATCAATCCGATTCGCCGGTATCCCTTTTCATGGAGTTTTTTATAACAGGCAAACATGCCGTTGAAGTGGCCGTTGCCGACCCGGTGAACCGCCTTCTGCTGAAAGGAAAAACCCACGGCCACGCTGGCATGCCGGCCCCAGTCCAGGTGGAGCGGACGCAAATCGAGCGGCACCGGAGGAATGATGAAGCCCCGAATCCCCCGGCTTGCCAGGATCCGGGCGATTTGGGCCGAGTGCGCCCCCTTGGGCCCCAGCCAAAAAGGATCCACCCGGAGGCCAAGCTGTGCGGCGCGGGCGCCGGCCTGCTTGAAGCCTTCCACAAAACTCGGCGGCACCGTCCAGCTGTCGGGCTTGGGACCCGCATCAAGGAAAGCGATGACTTCACCGTAGGCATTGAGCCGGCCGCTGCGCACCTGCGTGAGTAGTGCACTCACCAACACATTGGCGCGATACCCTTGCTGGCGGGCCAGCTCCTGCACGCGTTCACGCGTAGGAACAGAGATACTCGGGTGGTTACGCAACGCCAGCGAAACCGTAGCCTGGCACAGTCCTAATTGAGCTGCCAACGCACGCATAGTCGGGGATCTGCCACTCATTGAACGTGATTAGTGACGCGTCGGTTGATTCACGGTCAACAGAATTTCAGGGTCAGCCACGGTCTTCGCCCCAGCGCCCCACGCTCACCCCAACCGCTCCAATGAAACCCCATAGACTCTGTATTGTTGCTTCCGCCTTTCTCGCGTTCGCCCTTCCCGGGCATGCCCAAGTCACCTGGCTCTCGCAAAACTTCGACGACGTCTCCACAGGCTCCTATACTGCGGCCACGTCCACAGTCGGCTCGGGAACGGGCCTTCTCAACCTGACCGGCGCTTCCACCGGTTATGCTTCCGTCACGACGGTCAGCGGAGCCAACAACGCCCTGACCTTCGTCGATAATTCCAGCGGCAGCGTGCCCATCGCCTATTCATCATTGTCGGGCTTGAGCACCAACGGGACGGGCAACAATTCGCTCACCGGTTCGTTCGACTTCCGCATCATCAATACGGGCGGCACCGTCGGCACTCTGGTGTTCGCCGTGAACAGCGGCACCAACACATCGACCTCGGGTGTCGTTTCCTCGGTTCAGATTCTCTTCGCGGGCCTGAACGTGCAGGTGCAATCCGCCGCCGGCGTCTCGGGCACGCTGGCCACGCTTTCCTATGCCACGGACTATCGCCTGGGCCTGGTTGCCGATTACAGCAGCACCACCCAGGACAGTTACTCCTTCACGATTACCGACCTCGGGACCTCGGGCATCGTATATTCGTCCGGCGTAATCAACACCCGCGCCGCGAACGCGGGCTTCGGAACCATTTTGTTCAACGGTGCCGGCAATGCCGGGGGAGGGAACGCCAATCCCTATTTCCAATTGGATAACCTCAACTTCACCGCGCAAAACATCTCCGCCATTCCGGAGCCCGCAACGGCGGCCGTGTTCGCGGCCGCAGGCGCCCTTCTGCTGGCGGGTTTAAGAGTCCGGAACCGGAATCGTTCTGCGAACTCCTGAAGCAATTCCCGGACGACGCCACCCCCATTTCGCTGTGAACCCCGCCATGAAATCAAAAGGTGAAAACCAAGGCTTCACCCTGATCGAGCTGCTGGCTGTGATCGCGATAATCGCCGTTTTGGCGTCGATCATTTTCGTCGGCATCCAAAGCAGTATCCGGAAAGCGGACACAACCCGCAGCATATCCAATCTCAGGCAGGTTGGCGTGGCCGTTTCCCTTTACGCCCAAGATAACAAGGGAGCGCTTCCCAATAAAAAAGAAGGCTCGAACGCCATGTTCGTTTCACGGGCGCTGATGAATCCCTATCTGGCGTATGACAATCCCGCCTGGTTCTGCCCCATTCTTCAAAAGGCGGGAGCCGCGTCCTACGGTTCGGTCGCCGACGCCGACATGGGACGGTTCGTGATTAATTATCAGCTCACGCTCACCAACACCGGATGGGCCCGGAGCGGTAAGCTTATACGCGTGCTCGATATCGCCCGGCCAAGCCAGGCCATGGTGATGGCCAACATCACCATGGGCGCGCGCGGCGGCTTTTGGGACGGTTATGCCAACCTGTTGTTTGCCGACGGCAGTGTCCGCCGAAAAGCGGACAATGGCGCACAAATCGCCCCGGCCCCGATCTCCTCCGCGGCGGCCGATCCCGGTCCGACTGTTGTTTCCGAATATATAACCCTGCAGCCCGGCAAAGGACTGAAGGGCTACGATTACTAAAGCGGGCTTCGCTCCGCCCATTTTCACTCCGTCCCCCACCCTATAACTGACTATGTTTTCAGCCCTTCGCCGTTTCGCTTTGTCCGTCCCGCTCAGTCTGCTGCTGTGGAGCGGCGCCTCCCTCGCCACTGCCGCCGAATCAGCCACCCCGGCTGCCGCGCCGGTCATCAAACATCCCCGGCTCGGCGTTTGCACCCATCTGCGCCGCTGGAAAAACGAAGCCATCATCCCGCTTCTCGCCAACTCCGGTGTCACCTACATCCGCGATGATTATTACTGGAAGGCGATTGAAACCAAAAAAGGCGTCTACGCCCTGCCGGAAGACTATCGCAAGTGGCTCGATGCCGCCCATGCCGCCGGCCTCAAGGTCATCGCCATCTTCGATCAGGAAAACAGCCTGTATGCACCCGACATCTACAGCGTCGAGGCCTACGTCAAAGCCGTGACTTGGTTCGCCAAGGAGACCGCGGGCAAGGTCCAGGTCATCGAAATCCTGAACGAACCCTTCGGAAACTTCGGCTTCAGGAAACACTACGGCGGCACCTGGAATGGCGTGGAAAGCGACGGCGGTCCCAGCCCCTGGCTCGGAAAATATGTGGAACTCCTCAACGCGGCCGCGCCCGCCATCAAAGCGGTGAATCCCGACGTCAAAGTGATCGGCCTGGGCAGCCCGCCGCCGGCCAACTTCCGGCAGCTGGCCATGGGCTTGGTTCCCGAGGTCGATGGCATCACCGACCATCCCTACAGTTTTCGCACCGCGCCCGAAATCCTGCCCTACGCGAGCACCGAGGGCATCCTCAAACGCGACGGCATCGCCACGGCGGACGAGCGCGGAAGTTTCGCCTCGGTCATACGCAACTACCGGACACTCTCCGAAAAACACCAGGGCCCGAAAGAGCTGTGGCTGACGGAGTGGGGCTGGGCGACTTTCCACGAGGCCAAGGCCGGCGGTTTTTATGCGGGCTTCACGGAAAGTGCTCAGGCCAAATACATCCTGCGCCGGTTGTTTGAGTCCGAGGGTCTCGGCGTCGATGTCTCGGTCGTCTATGACTTTCGTGACGACGGCCGCGACCCCTACGAACCCGAGCACAATTTCGGTTTGGTGACCGTGGATCTCAAGCCCAAGCCCTCCTACAGAGCCGTGCAACGCTTTGCCGCGCTCATGGCCGACTATCGCCCCAAAAAGAGTTTCGAGGTCACTGTCTTCACCGTCGAAAACCGGCCGGATACGCACCCCATCGTCTGGGACGGCAGCAAGCTGGCCGCGCCCGGCACCGTGCTGACCTACCAGTTTGCCAACAGCCAAGGCGCTCCGTTGATCGCACTCTGGTCGGCCGAGCGGGCGGATGGCGACATCACCAGCCGCGTGGCCGACGTCGAAGTGGAAATGAAGGACCCGTCCTTCAAAGAAATCCGCTGCCACAATGTATTAACCGACACGACAGCCACCGTTCCCTTCGAACGAAAAGGCGACCGGATCATGATCAAAAAAATGATCATCCCCGATACGCCCCTGACCCTCACCTTTCACTAAACCAGATTTCATTTCCGCCGGTTCACCCATCCAAAAAATTATTCTTATGAACTATTCCCCCGCCTTTATTCTGAAGCGCCTGCTTTTAACCGCGGCCCTCTTGGGCTCAACCGGGCTCTCCGCCGCGGAGCCCTCGGCCGAAACGCTCGAGATCGCCCTGGGCTCGTTCAACGAACCCACGCCCTGGCACATCTTTCTGGGCGCCGAGTTCCCCGGCGCCAAGGGCACGCTGTCACAACGTTTGGTGGAGGAAAAAACGACCGGCGTCCTGGCCTTCGATTTCACCGGAGGCGGCAGTTATATCGCCGCACGCTCGCCGGTGGACATCCCGGACCGCTACACGGAAATCCGATTCAAGGTCCGTTCGGATAAAAAACAACGGGTCACGCTGCGCCTCGCCGATTCGACCGGCCAGTATCATCAAATCCCGCTCGCCTACGAAACCGCCGGCGAATGGCAGACCCTGCGCCTCGTGCTCACCGGACTGCGCAGCAAAACCCATTTCTTCGGAAAAAATGACGGCACCCTTCACTTCCCAGTCAAAGAACTGTGGATCATGGTTCAAAAAGGAACCGAATCCACCACCGGCGAGTTGCTGTTCACCGACGTGAAGGCTTTGCCCTGAAGACCGCCCTCGGCACGCACGAAAGGCGCGCCGGTTTCATTTATCCGAATGACCGGCCGCTGCGCTTTGGCGGAAGAGGCGAAGCTTTGTTGATACAAAGCGGGCAAAATTCTCCCTCCGCTGCGTCTCGGCCGGGCAACCCACCAGCATGCATCTTCTCGACTGGCTCATCATCATCGGCCCCCTGCTGCTGGTGCTCGTGATCGGAGTGATCACGCAGCGCCATATGAAGAGCGTGGCGCACTTCGTCTCCGGCGGTCGCGCCGGCGGACGCTACCTGCTCGCCGTCGCCAAAGGCGAGATGCAGGCCGGCGCCGCCGTCTTCGTCGCTTACTGGGAAATCTTCGGCCACGCCGGTTTCATTCCCTCGTGGTGGGGCTGGATCACCGGCCCGGTCGGCCTGATCGTCGCCATCTTCGGCTTCGTGATCTATCGCTTCCGCGAAACGCGGGCCATGACTCTCGCACAGTTTTTCGAGATGCGTTACAGCCGCAACTTTCGCTCGTTCACCGGCATCCTTGGTTTCACGGCGGGCGTCATCAACTTCGGCATCATGCCCGCCGTCGGCGCCCGCTTCATGGTGTATTACCTGCAGCTGCCGCCCGACCTCACCTTCGCCGGCTGGACCTTTCCCACCTACATCCCGCTCATGGGACTGTTACTGGCCATCACGCTGACCATCACCCTCGCCGGCGGCCTGATCACCTTGATGATCACCGACTGCCTCGAAGGCATCATCTCACAACTGCTCTACATCGTCATCATCGTCGGCGTGCTGTGCACAGTGAGTTGGACGGAGATGAGCGCCGTGCTGGGCGTCCGCCCCGCCGGCCACTCAATGGTCAACCCCTTCGATGCCTGGCAGGTTCACGACTTCAACCTCTGGTATGTGCTCATGGGAGTCTTCGTCGGCACCTACGGCACCATGGCCTGGCAAAACACCAGCGCCTACAACTCCGCCGGCGCCACGCCTCACGAGGCCCGCATGAGCGGCCTGCTCGGCCGCTGGCGCGAATCCGGTAAATCCGTCGTCGTGGTGCTCCTCGCCGCCGCCGCGCTCACCTACCTGGGCCACCCCGATTTCACCCAGGCATCGGCCGGTGCCAGGGACGCCATCGCCGCCATTTCGCAGCCGCAGATCCAGACCCAGATGACCATCCCCGTGGCCCTCTCCCATCTGCTTCCCATCGGTGTCAAAGGCGCGCTCTGCGCCGTTCTTCTGCTCGGCATCTTCGGCGGCGACTCCTCACATCTCCATTCTTGGGGCGGCATCCTCGCCCAGGACATCATCCTGCCCCGTCTCAAAAAACCACCCTCGCCCAAGAAACACATCAGGCTGTTGCGCCTGTGCATCACCGGCGTCGCGATCTTCGCCTTTCTGTTCGGCGCCTGTTTTCGCCAGACCGAATACATCATCATGTGGTGGACGGTGACCACGGCGGTTTACGTCGGCGGCGCCGGGGCCGCGATCATCGGCGGCCTGTATTGGAAAAAAGGCACCACGGCCGGCGCGTGGGCAGCGGTCATCTCCGGCTCGATTCTCTCCGGCGGCGGCATCCTCGCCGACAAGCTCTGGGGCGACACGTTTTTGTCCGACTGGACTCGCGGCGCCTGCAGCTTCGTCGGCTGGGAAAACTCCATCCCTCCATTCGAGCTCAACGGCATGCAGATCTCATTTTTCGCCACCTTGATCGCCATCGCCCTCTACGTCGGCGTCTCGCTCGCCACCTGCCGTCGGGACTACCCGATCAATCAAATGCTCCACCGTGACGAACCTCCGAGCGAAGACAGCGACCGGCCCCTCGTGGTCAAACGTCCGTGGACCTTCGCGCGCCTCATCGGTGTGGACGCTCATTTTACCCGCGGCGACAAATGGATCACCGGCAGCCTCTTCGTCTGGGCCGTGGGCTGGTTCAGCGTGATGATCATGGGAACCGCGTGGAATCTCCTCGGCCAGTCGGGCCTCATTTCCTGGATACAGCCTTGGTCAAACTCCGCTTGGCTGGGCTTCTGGCACGTCACCGCCATCGGCCTGCCGATCCTGATCACCCTCGTCACCAGCCTGTGGTTCACTTGGGGCGGCCTCCACGACATCCGCGCGCTCTTCCGTTCGCTCAAGACTTACCGGATCGACGACTCCGACAACGGCACCGTCAAAGAGCACAAGCCCTACTGAACGCATCCCCGTTTTGCCCATGCCAACACCCTCCCTGACCAAACATCGCTACGCCCTCGTCGGCGCCGGCGGACGCGCCCCGATGTTCCTCGATCCCATCGCCGACACCTATCGCGACCACTGCGAACTCGTCGGCTTGTGCGACATCAGCTCCATCCGCATGACGTGGCACCGGCGGCGCCTCGCGTCCGCCTACGGCACTCCCCCCGCGCCCGCCTACGTCGCGGCGGACTTTGACCGCATGCTCATCGAGCAAAAACCGGACACCGTCATCGTCTGCACGCCGGACTACACCCATCACGACTACATCGTCCGCGCCCTCGATTTCGGCGCCGACGTCATCTCTGAAAAACCCCTAACAACCAGCGGCGAAAACTACACCGCCATCGCCGACGCCGTCCACCGTTCCGGCCGCAGCGTGCGCACGACCTTCAACTACCGTTGGGGCGTCGGTGCCACCAAAGTCCGCGAACTCATCGCCGGCGGCGCCATCGGCCGGGTGAAGCACGTCGACTTCGAATACATGCTCAACACCTCCCACGGCGCCGACTACTTCCGCCGCTGGCACAGTCAAAAAAAATGCTCGGGCGGCCTCCTCATCCATAAATCCACTCACCATTTCGATCTCGTTAACTGGTGGATCGACGCCATCCCCGACACCGTTTTCGCCATGGGAGACCTCGCCTTTTACGGAAAGGAAAACGCCCTCGCGCGCGGACAGGAAAAATTCACCGCCTACCCGCGTTACACCGGCACCGAGGCTGCCCGTGCCGATCCCTTCCGTCTCGTGCTCGACGAAGACGCCACCCTCAAGGGACTCTACCTCGACGCCGAGGCCGACAGCGGCTACCTGCGCGACCGGAATGTGTTTCGCGACGGTATCGACATCGAGGATACCATGAGCGTCATGGTCCGCTATCGCACCGGCGCGATGATGAGCTACTCGCTCAACGCCTTCTGTCCCTGCGAAGGCTACCGCGCTTCCATCACCGGCGACGCCGGCCGCATCGAATACATCGAGCACCACGCCTCGCACATCATTACCGGGGACCGCGACATCAAGACCGCCCCCCACGGCGACGACGACGCTACGCAACTCACCCTGCACCCGCTTTTCGAGGCGCCGCGCCGCATTCCCATTCCCAAGGTCGACTCTCCGCACGGCGGCGGAGACCCGCTCATCCAGGAACAGATTTTCTCCGAAAACCCGCCCGCCGACGCCCACCGACGCAACGCCGGCCACGAACAAGGCGCAGCCTCCCTCCTCATCGGTGCAGCCGCCAATCGCGCCCTCGTCACCCGCCAGCCCATTCGCATCGCCGACCTCGCCGAGCTCAAGCCCGAAGCCCGCCATCTCAGCCAGTTGACCTGAACAGCCGCGGGCAGATAAACGTTCCCGCCGGCGCCCTGCGGAAATCCCGTTGTCCCCGACAGCTTTTCGTGGCTTGCTGAAGGCACGCCCGGACGGATCCGTTCACGGCGAGCCCACCATGGCCCGAAACCCATCCAGTCGGCCCGACTTCACCCCCAATCTTGTCGCCGGCGCGTTGACCGCGTTTGTCACTCTCGCCTACGCCAGCAGTTTTGCGCAGCTCATCTTCGGCGGCATGCTGGAGCCTTACGTCGGCCTCGCGCTGCTGGCCGCGCTGGTCGGCAGCGTGGTGATCATGTTCACGCTGTCGCTGCGCACATCGCTGTTTTTCAGCATCGGCAGCCCCGACGCCAATCCGTCCGCGATCATCGCCGCGACGCTCGCCATCATCACGGCGGAAGTCTCCGCCTCCGACGGCGCCGATTCCCCGCATCTGCTGCCCACGGTGCTGATGTTCGTCTTCCTGTCGTCGGTCGGCTGCGGTCTCATCATCCACGGAATGGGACAACGCGGCTGGGGACGCTACGTGCGCTACATGCCCTATCCGGTCGTCGGCGGCTTTCTCGCCGGCACGGGCTACCTGCTGCTGCTCGGCGCGTATCGCATGCTCACCGGCGCGCGGCCCGGCGCCGACGCGCTCGACCGGCTCGGCGCTCTTCATCCGCTCGCGTTCGGCACGGCGTTCGTGGTCGCCGTCGCGCTCTTCATCCTCACGCGCCGGATCAGGCATTATCTGGTGATCCCGCTCGTGATCGTCGCGGCCGTCGTGCTGTTTCACGCCGTGCGCGCCGGCCTCGGCTTTGATCTCACCGAGGCGCGCTCGATGGGACTCCTGCTCAGCCCGCTGCAACTCGGCGACTGGCGCCATGTCGGCAACTTTTCCTACGGCGAGGTGCGCTGGGATCTCGTGCTGCTTCACGCCAGGGACTTCGTCGCGATGACCATCGTCGTGGCCATCACCACGCTGCTCAACACCACCAGCCTCGAGGTCGCCACCGAGCGCGAGGCCGACGCGGACCGCGAACTGCGCGCCCTCGGCACGGGCAACGTCGTCTCCGGACTCGCCGGCGGCATGGTCGGCGTCACCTCGTTCAACCGCAGTCTGCTCAACATCCAGGCCGGCGCCAATTCGCCGTGGGCCGCGCGCGTCGCCGCGCTGCTCGTCGCCGCCATCATGCTGCTCGCGCCGGGCCTGGTCGGCCTGCTGCCCAAGCCCGTGCTCACCGGCCTCATCGCCTTCCTCGGACTCGGCCTGCTCGCGACATGGATCATCGACTCGCGCAAACGCCTGCTGCCGATCGACCACCTCATCGTCATCGCGATCCTCGCGTGCATCGCGGTCTTCGGCGTGGTGACCGGCGTCACGCTCGGCATCATCATCGCGTGCCTGAGTTTTATCGTGAGCCTGAGCCGCAGTCCCACGATCAAATACGCCTTCACCGCCGAAAACCGCCGCTCCAACGTCGAGCGTCCCGCCGAGCACGCCGCGTGGTTGCGAAGCCGCGGCGCCTCGCTCCACGGCTTCGTTTTGCAAGGAGTGCTGTTCTTCGGCACCGCGCACCACGTGCTCGAACAGATCCGCGGCACGCTCGCGCAAACACGGTTCGCGCTGCTCGACTTCCGTCTCGTGCACGACGTGGACGGTTCGGCGACCCTCGTGCTCGCCAAGCTCCAGACCCTCTGCCGCGACGCCGGCATCCAGCTCATTTTCACCGGGCTCTCGCCCGAGGTGGAAACCGTGCTGCGACGCAACGCGTTCAACCTGGAAAAACCCGCGCTCCGCCGGTTCGCCGACCTCGACCACGGACTCGAATGGTGCGAAGACGCGTTGATCGCCGAGTCGGCCGGGCTCGCCGGGCTGACGACGCATTTCGACGGGCTGATGACTGCGGACGAACTCAAACTGCTCGGCGAATTTTTTGAAGGCGTGGAACTGGCCGCCGGCGCCAGTCTCGCGAAACAGGGAGACTCCAGCGACGCGATGTTCCTCGTCGAGTCAGGCCGCGTGAGCGTCTCGCTGCACCTCGATGGACACGACGCGCGCAAACGCCTGCGCACCTACGGCCCCGGCACGGTGCTCGGCGAAATGGGCCTCTACACCCGCGCGCCCCGCAGCGCCGACATGATCGCCGACACCGCCACCCGCGTCCTGCGCCTCACAGTGGAACGCGTCGCCGCGCTGGAAGCCGCGCACCCCGCGCTCGCGCTCAAGCTCCACCGCCACGTTGTCCGCACGCTCGCCGAACGCCTGCACGCCGCCAA
>DATHXF010000024.1:0-2013 GCA_035459785.1 Rariglobus sp.
CGCCGCGTGCTCGCCGCCAACGAAGAGACCAAACCCTACGCCGCCTTCAAATCCGCCGTGCTTGTAGGGAAAAGCAACTACCTCTGCACCTCGCGCCTGGCCACCGCCCTCAAGGACAAACACGAGCTCTTCGCCACGCCCGAGCACGAGGAACTTCAGCGCGTCGCCACCTGGGCCGAGACCACCGCCGAGGGCCTGCGCCACGAGCTCAACCCCGCCCCGCTCCCCGAGATCTGGGAGATGATCAACGCCGAGTCCTCCGCCTGTTCGCGCAAATTCTGCGACTGCGAAAAATGTCCCTACCAGCGCGCCCGCGCCCGCATCCGCGCCGCCCACGTCATCGTCGTCAACCACTCGCTCCTCTTCTCACACATCAACGCCGGCGGCGCCTCCGAAAAGGGCGGCACCCGCGGCGTCCTCTTCCCCGATGACTTTGTCGTCCTCGACGAGGCCCACACCGTCCCCGAGGTCGCCACCGACCACTGCGGCCTGCGCCTCTCAAGCTACGGCGTGGACCGCATCCTGAAATATCTCTTCAACCCCAAAAAGGGCCGCGGCCTCCTCGTGCGCCACGGCGACGCCACCATGCAGCAGCTCGTGGTGGACGCCATCGAAGCCTCGCACCAATTCTTCGCCCACATCGACGAACGTCTCCTCGTCAAACAACCCATCGCCCGCATCCGCGAGGAAGGTTTCGCCGAAGCCTGGATGGACGGCCCGCTGCTCGCGTTGCATCGCTCCATCATGAAGCGCGTCGATAAAATGGACGACGGCAAGGAGCGTGATGAACTCCGCGAACAGGCCGGAAAAATCAAAACCCTCCAGACCAACCTCCGCGAATTCCTCGCCGTGGCCGACGCCGGCAAAACCGTTTACTGGGTCGAGCGCATGGGCAAACGCCAGAACATCGTCGCCCTCCGCACCGCCCCCATCGACGTCGCCCCGTTCATCCGCGAATCGCTCCTCCAGCGCGGCACCTCCGTCGTCTTCACCAGCGCCACGCTCGCCATGGGCGGACGCATCGAGCCGTTCCAAACCCGCATCGGCGCCGAATCGGTCACGACCGCCGTCGAACAATCCCCCTTCGATTTCGACCGCCGCATGAAGGTCTTCGTCGCCGCCGACATCCCGCTGCCAACCCCGCAGGAAGCCCGCCTCGCCCTCGACGTCCTCACCGACTACATCGATTTCTGCACGCGCCGCACCAAGGGCGGCACGCTCGTCCTCTTCACGAGTTACTTCGACATGAAGCGCGTCGCCGAAACCCTCGAACCGATCTACGACGGCGCACGGCGTCCGTTTTTCATGCAGGGACGCGACTACTCACGAACCGAGCTAGCCAAACAGCTTCGCGAAGCCGGCAACGGCATTCTCTTCGGCACCGACAGCTTCTGGACCGGCATCGACGTCCCCGGCGACGCCTTGTCGCAAGTCATCATCACCCGCTTGCCCTTCCAGGTTCCGTCGCACCCCGTCCTCGAAGCCCGCACCGAGTGGATCCGCGAACGCGGCGGCAACCCCTTCAACGAACTCACGTTGCCCGACGCCCTGATCACCTTCCGCCAAGGCATCGGCCGCCTCATCCGCACCGCCAAAGACCGTGGAGTTGTTACGATCCTCGACTCGCGTGTTACGCAAAAGGCCTACGGACGCCTTTTTCTTGAATGCATCCCTCAAAAAAACGCCGTGCGAATGAACCGTGAAAACCGTCTTGAGCGATTTCAGCCTTTTATTTGAACAGCGCGCGCCTACCTTTGTCCTTCGCTTAAGATGAAATACCGTTCCGCCGCCATCACCGACATCGGTAAAACCCGCTTTGAAAACGAGGATCGTTTTCTGTGCGATGACGGCCTCGGTCTCTTCGGCGTGGCTGATGGTATCGGCGGACTTCCCGGTGGTGGCGAAGCGGCCGAATGCACCGTGCAGAGCCTCCTCATTGCTTTTCAGAAAGATCCCAACATCACCGATCTCATCACGCTGACCCAGTCGGTCAGCGTCGCCGTCCAGGATCTC
>DATHXF010000025.1:0-25059 GCA_035459785.1 Rariglobus sp.
CGCTGGTTTGTCTGCCACTGCAAACCGCGCTGCGAAAAGAAATTCGCCGCCCTCCTCGCGGCCGAAAAATTCGAGCACTACCTCCCGCTCATCGAGAGCGTGAAACGCTACGGCACGCAAACGAAGCGCTTCACCAAGCCGCTCTTCCCCGGCTACGTGTTCGCGCAGTTCGTCCTCGAGAACAAACCGCGCATCTACCAGCAGGACCTGCTCGCCCGCGTCATCCCCGTCACCGACGAAGCCCGCTTCCTCCGCCAGATGGCGGACGTGCGCACCATCGTCGCCTCGGGCCTCGAACTAAGCCTGCGCCCGCTCATCCACAAAGGCACCCGCGTGCGCGTCACCGGCGGCCCGCTTTGGGGCCTCATCGGCATCGTGGACGATCCGTCCAATCCCCAAGGCATCATCATCTCCGTGGACGTTCTCCAGCAGGGTCTCCACGTGCGCATGTCACTGGAGAACCTGGAGCCTCTGCCCTAGCCATTAAAACAAGAAATACCGCTGGGCCAGTGGCAGCACTTTCGCCGGTTCGCAGGTAAGATGCACGCCATCGGCTGTCACGTGGTAGGTCTCGGGATCGACCACGATCTTCGGCATGGCGTCGTTATGAATCATGTCCCGCTTGCTCACGCTGCGACAGCTCTTCACCGCCTCGAGTCGGCGCTTGAGCCCCAGCTCCTGCAATCCGCCGTCACGCAGACCGGCTTCGGAAACAAACGTGACGCTCGTCGAGGCTATACCGCGTGCGCTCGCACCCCACATCGGACGATAGAACATCGGCTGCGGCGTGGGAATCGAGGCATTCGGATCGCCCATGTTGGCCCAGGCGATGAATCCACCCTTGAGAATCATCTCCGGCTTAACGCCAAAGAGCGCGGGCTTGAAGAGAACCAGATCGGCGAGTTTTCCGACCGCCACCGAGCCGATGATGTGGCCCATGCCGTGGGTCAGCGCCGGGTTGATCGTGTATTTGGCGAGATAACGCAGCACACGATAGTTGTCCGCCGCCGGATGCGAGGGATGCGTGAGCGCGCCAAACTGCAGCTTCATCTTGTGCGCAGTCTGCCAGGTGCGGCAGATGACTTCGCCAATGCGTCCCATCGCCTGCGAGTCGGAGGACATCATCGAAATCGCTCCGAGATCGTGTAAGCGGTCCTCAGCGGCAATCGTCTCAGGACGAATGCGCGACTCGGCAAACGACACGTCCTCGGGGATCTTCGGATCGAGGTGGTGGCACACCATGAGCATGTCGAGGTGCTCGTCGATGGTGTTGACCGTAAACGGACGCGTGGGGTTGGTCGAAGACGGGAGGACGTTGGCTTCGCCGCACACGCGGATGATATCGGGCGCATGACCGCCACCCGCACCCTCGGAGTGGTAGGTGTGAATCGTGCGACCTTTGAAAGCGGCGAGCGTGTCTTCAACGAAACCCGCTTCGTTGAGCGTGTCGGTGTGGATGGCGACCTGGACGTCGAACTCGTCGGCCACACCCAAGCACGTATCGATCGCGGCGGGCGTGGTGCCCCAGTCTTCGTGGAGCTTGAGACCGATGGCGCCGGCAAGAACCTGATCGCGGAGCGGCTGGGCGGTGCCGCAGTTGCCCTTGCCGAGGAAGCCAAGGTTCATCGGGTAGGACTCGGCGGCCTCTAACATGCGATGGAGATTCCAGCGGCCGGGCGTGCAGGTCGTGGCAAGCGTGCCGTGGGCGGGACCGGTGCCGCCGCCGATCATCGTGGTGATGCCCGAGCTGATGGCTTCGTCGATCTGCTGCGGACAGATAAAGTGAATGTGCGTATCGATGCCACCGGCAGTGATGATGTTGCCCTCGCCTGCCAGCACTTCGGTGCCAGCGCCGACGATCATCGGATTCTTTTTGCCGGTCTTCGGATCGGGATAGACCGAGCCGAGTCCGCGCTGGATGCCTGGATTGCCGGCGTGGCCGATGCCGACGATGATGCCGTGCTTGATGCCGATGTCGGCCTTGATGATGCCGAGCTGGGCGTCGAGGATCAGCGCGTTGGTGATGACGAGGTCGAGCGACTCGGAATCGAGCGCGGTGGACGACTGGCCCATGCCGTCGCGGATGACCTTGCCGCCGCCGAACTTGATCTCGTTGCCGTAACCGCCGCCTTCGGCGATGAGGTCACGTTCGACCTGAACGAAGAGCTCGGTGTCGGCGAGGCGCACACGGTCACCGACGGTGGGGCCGAACATCTCGGCGTATTGGCGGCGGGTGAGTTTGAGGGACATGGGGAGAGAGAAAAGTAGCGACTAGTGAGTAGCGGGTAGCGAGTAGGTCGGAAGCAGGAGCTTTGGGTGTTTGTTGGTTCGATATGCTCGCTACTCACTACCCGCTACTCGCTACTTCATTCATCAGAGTTTTCCGTTAATCTTGGCGTTGAGTCCCCAGACCTCGCGGAGGCCGGTGAGCGCGACGAGTTCGACCTGTTTGGTATCGCCGGCTTCAAAGCGCACGGCCGTGCCGGCGGGAATATTGAGACGGAAACCGCGGGCGGCTTCGCGGTCGAAGCGCAGACCGGCGTTGGACTCGTAGAAGTGGTAATGCGAGCCGACCTGAATAGGACGGTCACCGGTGTTGGCGACTTGGATCACCTTGGTTTCGAGATCGAGATTGGCGTCGAGCGCGGGTGCGTCGGCAGCGGGAATGATTTCGCCGGGGATCATGGCTCAGCGGATGGGGTTGTGAACGGTGACGAGTTTGGTGCCGTCGGGGAACGTCGCTTCGACCTGAACGTCGTGGATCATCGAATCAACGCCTTCCATCACGTCGGATACCTTCAGCAACGTGGTGCCGTAGCTCATGAGCTCGGCGACGGTTTTGCCATCACGCGCGCCCTCCATGATCTCGTAGGAGATAATGGCAATGGCCTCGGGGTAGTTGAGCTTGAGACCGCGCGCCTGACGGCGGCGGGCAAGGTCGGCGGCGGTAACGATAAGGAGCTTTTCGCGTTCGCGGGGGGTGAGATGCATACGACTGAGGCGGAGTTTTTAACCGCTAATGGACACTAATCGACGCTAATGACGGGAAAAATCAGACTTGGAGATGCTCTTTCACGACATCGTCGGTCAGCGCAGAGATCGGCCCGGAAATCGTGACCGCACCGCGGTCCATTGCATAAAAACGATCAGCGATTTCGCGGCAGAAATCGACGTATTGCTCAACGAGGAGAATCGAAAGTTCACCCTCGTTTTTGAGTTTTTTGAGCGTGTCACCGATCAAGTCGATGATCGAAGGCTGAATACCTTCGGTGGGCTCGTCGAGGATGAGGAGCTTGGGCTTGGTGAGGAGCGCACGACCGATGGCGAGCTGCTGCTGCTGTCCGCCCGAGAGCACGCCGCCTTTGCGGGAGAGCATCTCTTTCAAAACAGGGAAAAGCGTAAACACACGCTCCAGTGCATCCTTGGCCTCGGTGCCTTTGCGTCCGTGAACGACGAGCCCCACGCGAAGATTCTCCTCAATGGTAAGATGAGGAAAGATGTCGCGGCCCTGGGGCACGTAGCCGATGCCGGCGCGGGCGCGGGCGTCGATCGTGAGTTTATCGATGCGCTTGCCATCTAGGGTGATCGTGCCGGCGCGGATGCCGCGCACGCCGGTGATCGAGCGGAGCGTGGTGGTCTTGCCGACGCCGTTGCGTCCCATGAGAGCGACCAGTTCGCCGGTGCGGACTTCAAGATTAATGCCTCGCAGGATGCGCGAGCCGCCGATGTCGGTCTCTACGTTGGAGACCTGAAGCAGCGGAACGCCCGAGGCGCCGGATGAGGATGAAAGCGGTGCGGTTGCGGTTTCCATGGTGGTTTATTTGCCGCCGCTCTTGCCGCGGCCGAGATACACTTCGCGAACCTTGGGATTGGATTGGACGGCGTCGAATTTGCCTTCACAGAGAACGCTGCCCTGGTGAAGCACGGTGACCTGGCCGTCGCGCGCGATCTGCTTCACGAAAGTCATATCGTGCTCGATCACGACGATACTGTGTTTGCCGGCTAGGGAGATGAGAAGTTCGCCGGTGCGGTGGGTTTCCTCGTCGGTCATGCCGGCGGCGGGTTCATCCACGAGGAGAATTTTCGGATCTTGCGCGAGGAGCATGCCAATCTCGAGCCACTGCTTTTCGCCGTGGGCGAGCATGCCGGCCTTCCAGTCACGCTTGCCATCGAGCCGGACGAGTTTGAGCAATTCGTCAATGCGGTCGCGTTCGGTCGAAGAGAGACGCTTGAAGATGGAGGCGAACACACCGCGCGAGCCGACGAGCGAAAGCACGATATTATTGTAAACCGTGTGCTCGGTGAAAACGGACGGCGTCTGAAATTTACGGCCAACGCCGAGGCGGTTGATCTCGTATTCGTTCATCGCGGTGAGGTCGGTGTTAAATCCAAACTCGATCTTGCCCTTGTCGGGTTTGGCGCGACCGGTGATGAGATCGAAAAACGTGGATTTACCCGCGCCGTTCGGACCGATGACGGTGCGAAGTTCGCCTTCAAAGAGGTAGAAATTGAGATCGGTGATGGCCTTGAAACCGTCGTAGGTCTTCGAGACGTCCTCAACCGTGAGCATGTATTTGGGCTTGGTCATGGCGGTATCAGGCGGAAGGAGTGGTGGCGGGCGTCACGGCGGGTTCTTGTGGCGGTGCGACCGGTTTGGGCGGCTCGGGATCCGCGGGCTTTTTGTTGAAACGCTGCCAAAGGGCCTTGAGACGGGCCGGAATACTCACGATGCCACCGGGGAGGAGCAGCACCACGATGACAAACATGCCGCCGAGGATAACCAACCAGTAGTCGGGAGCGGCTTGGGAAGCCCAGCTCTTGAGAGCGTTGACACTGATGGCGCCAATGATCGGTCCAATCAGCGTGGCCCGTCCGCCCACCGCACACCACACGACGGCCTCAAGAGACTTGTCGGGCGTCATTTCGGAAGGGTTGATAATGCCGACTTGCGGCACGTAGAGCGCACCGGCCACCGCGGCGATCAGCGCGGCGATGAGGAAAATGAAGAGCTTGAAGTGCGCAGTGGCGTAGCCCGAAAAGAGCACGCGATTCTCACCATCGCGAATGGCGCGCTGGACCAGGCCAAACTTGGTGTAGCTGAGGAGGCGCAGACCGCCGTAAACGAGCAGCAGCACGACCGCGGTGACGATGAAGAGACCGCGCTGGGTAGCCGCACTGCGAAGATCATAGCCCAGGATAAACTTAAAATCGGTAAAGCCGTTGTTTCCGCCCATCAGCATGTCGTTGCGGAAAAACATCAGCGACGCACCGTATGTCAGCGCCTGCGTAAGAATGGAGAAATACACGCCCTTGATACGTGACCGAAAGGCAAGGAATCCAAAGACGAGCGCCAGGATTCCGGGAACCAACAGCACCATGGATGCAGCAAAGGGAAAATTCGCAAAGGGCACCCAAAATTTGGGGAGATCGGTCCAGCCGAGAAACACAAGGAAGTCGGGGATCGGCTTCTTGTATTGGCCGAGTTCACCGATCATGCGCATGAGATACATGCCCATCATATAACCGCCCAAACTAAAGAAGAGCGCCTGGCCCAGACTGAGCAAACCGGTGTAGCCCCACAGGAGGTCAACCGAGATGGCTAGCAGGGCATAACAGAGATATTTTCCCCAGAGGTTGGTTCTGAAATCGCTGATGATGCCGTGGGCGTTCAGCAGCGGGAAAATCACGATGAAGAACAACGCGACGACGCCGACGGCGATCAGTTCGATTTTGTGGCGGGTGGAAAGTGAGGACATCAGAAAGTAGGCGCTGGGCTAAGGGCGAAAAGGGAGGAAGTCAGTCCGATGAGATCAGTCGTCGAGATTACGGCTGCGGGTCACAAAAAGACCGGACGGCCGCCATTGCAGGAACAGGATGATGGCAACCAGCACGAGGATCTTGCCGAGCACGGGATTGAGCAGGATCTGCTGCAGCGATTGATCGACGAGACCGATACCGACCGCGCTGTAAACCGTGCCGGCGAGATTGCCCACGCCGCCGACCACCACCGTCATGAAGCAATCGACGATGTAGTTCTGACCGAGTGACGGGCCGACGTTTCCAATCTGGCTGATGAACGCACCGGCAAGACCGGCGAGTCCGCTGCCAAGTCCGAACGTGAGCATGTTAACGCGCTCCGTGCGCACACCCATGCACGACGCCATGCTGCGATTCTGCATCACCGAACGGATGAGCAGGCCGAGCGGCGTCTTGGTGAGAATCAACCACACGCCGAACACGATGAGTGCGGCGAAGCCGATCACGAAGACGCGGTTCCATCCGAAGATGATGTCGTTTACCGTCCAGTTGCCGCTCAGATAGCTCGGGCTGCTCACCTGCACGTTGTTCGAACCGAACATCAGCTTGAGTCCCTGCTGCAGCAGCAGCGACACACCCCACGTGGCGAGCAGGCTTTCCAAGGGGCGGCGATACAGGAAGCGGATGATGCTGCGCTCAAGCCCGATGCCGACCAAGGCGGCGGCGAGGAAACTCAGCGGCAGGGCGAACAGAAAATAAGTCTGATACAACGCTCCCGTCGTATTCATGCCGGGGATGGCCAGACTGAAGCCGAAGAACGGAATGGTGATTCCCGTGCCAAAAATATTTTCAACGAGATAAGTCGTATAAGCGCCGACCGCGATCATCTCACCGTGCGCCATGTTGATGACACCCATCAAACCGAACGTGATCGCAAGGCCGATAGCGACGATCAGCAAAATACTGCCCAGACTAAGACCGCGGAAAAGCGTGCCGAAGAAGTTAATCGTGGACTTGTGTTTATCAATGGCCTGAAGGACCGACTTGGCGGTTTCCTTGACCTTGGTCGCACCAGCTGTCTCTGCCTCGCGCATGGTCGCTCGAACGAGATCGTAACTGGAAAGTGCGTGAAGATTTTTGAGTTCATCAAGGGCCGCCAGTTTAACCGCTTCATCGGGGGCCTTGAGCTGGGTGACCGCGATTGCTTCGCGCAAAACACGGATAACCTCGGCGTCGGTCTCGATGCTAAGGCGTTTTTGCAACGCCGGCAGTTTCTCAAGCTCCTGGGCAAAGCCGATGGCCTGAATCGCCTGAACGCGTTTTTTAGCGTCTGGTGAAGCTACCGCGATCAAGTCCAAAACAGCCTTCATTGCACGGCGCATGGAGGCCGTGTGCTCGACTCCGGTGAGATCGCCCGCAACCAAACGAATCGGTTTCCCCGAGGCATCGACCAGCGCCCCCCCCGTGTCCACGCGCACGGCGGCCTGCTTGTCATCTTCGTCTTTTTCTCCGGTCAACTGAACCGGGATTGCAGCACCGCCCTCGGCGGGTTCGTAGAGAAAGAGACCGTCTTCTTTCCAGGCATTGAGCAGTGGTTTGATCGACTCGTCAGCTTCGCCCATGAGGGAAGTGATCAACTCCATTTTACGGGCTTCCTCACCGGCCAGCATGGCGGCAACGAGAGTATCACGAGGAGCAGGGGCAGCCCACGCCAAGCCACCGGCAAAAGACATCGTTAGGAAAGTGAAAATCAGTCGGATAAGTGAGCGCACGTGTCGAAAAATTGAAGGCAGTCGGCAAAAAAAAGAGCGGTTCCAGTGAAGGAACCGCTCCTCCCGTATGAACGGGACTCCTAGCAAGGCGTGTGCCTGTTAAAGCACAGCCGCTGGCTAATTTTATTCAGCCTTGAATTTACCGAGGAGCCAGGGCTCGCCGTAAACATCCTTGAACTCGCTGAGGATCTTGAACTGACCGTCAGCCTTGGTCTCACCGATGAACACGTTCTTGGTGAGGTGCATGTTCTTCTGGGTGGTGACCTTGCCGCCAGGACCATCGAAGGAGAGACCGGACTTGAGGGCGGCGCGCACAGCGTCGACATCAAAGGAGCCGGCTTTCTCAACAGCGGCTTTCCAGAGGTAAACACCGTCGTAGCTGAGGACCATGGGAGAGCAGGTCACGCGGCCTTCTTTGACGATGCCAGGAACCGTGGTGGTCTTGAGCCACTTCTTGAAGTTCTTCACGAACTCTTTGTTCGCGTCGCTCTTGATGGCCTGGAAGTAGGTCCAGCAACCGAGCTGACCGACGAGCTGCTTGGCAGGAAGACCGCGGAACTCATCCTCGGAGATCGAGAAGGAGACGACCGGAGCGATTTCAGCCGTGAGACCAGCGGCGGCGTATTCCTTGAAGAAAGGAACGTTGGTATCGCCGTTCAGCGTGGAGACGACGGCGGTTTTACCACCGGCGGAGAACTGCTTGATTTCGGAAACGATCTGCTGGTAGTCGGTGTGGCCGAACGGAGTGTATTTACCAGCGGAGATGATCTTGCCGGAAGCGTCTTTCTTGAAGCCGCCGCCGATGTTTTCGATCGGGACCTTCTTGCTGAGGAGATACTCCAGCAGCACGAGGTTGGTCGTCTGGGGATAGACGTAGTCGGTGCCGATCAGGTAGAACTTGGTGTAGCCTTCCTTGAGGAGATAATCGATGGCAGGGGTGGCCTGCTGATTAACGGCCTCGGCGGTGTAGAACACATTCTGGGACTCTTCCTGGCCCTCGTATTGCACGGGGTAGAAAAGGAGGCCGTTGTTCTTTTCGTAAACCGGGAGGACGGACTTGCGGGACACCGAGGTCCAGCAGCCGAAGGTTACGGCGACCTTGTCTTCCTCGAGGAGCTGCTTGGCCTTTTCAGCGAAGAGCGGCCAGTTGGAGGCACCGTCAACAACGACGGGCTCGATTTTCTTACCGAGAACGCCGCCTTTGGCGTTGATCTCGTCGAAAGCGAAAAGAAGCACGTCGCGCAGCGAGGTCTCGCTGATCGCCATCGTGCCGGAAAGGGAGTGGAGAACGCCGACTTTAACCGTGTCGGCCGCTTTGGCGGAACCGACCAGAGCACCGAGCGACAAGGCGCCGGCGGTAACGAACTGGGTGAATTTAGAGATCATGGGTGGAAAAAATTGAGCAATGAATGCGTTAAAAAAGGCGGGCCGTGTGAAACAACTGGCGCACACGACCCGCCTACAGAAAACTACTTGTTAGCTGACAGAGAATACATCGGCTGGATGTGCGCGGAAACTACGCCACGCCCTGATAGTCAGCCGATGCAGGTAATCAGAACTTGAGGATACCTTGGATAGCGTAGCTGAACACGTCAGGCGCGCCGCCCGTAGCATCGGTCTTGGTGATTTCACCCTTGACGGAGAAGTTCTTGGTAAGGGTGTAGGTCGAAGCAGCGCCATAGCCGATGACATCACCGGCAGCATTATCACCGTCAGAACCAGTCAAACGGGCTGCCACGGAGAGTTTGTCGCTGACAGCATAGCTGGGCTGGATGAGCCACGAATACTGAGTGACTTCTTCGGTCGTGGAAACCTCAGCGGCGACGGAGAGCTTGTCCGTGAACGCGTAGCTGGCCCAGACGTCCCAAGTATAGACTCCCTCGAAACCATTAACATCTTCATAACCAGCACCCGCGAAAAGGGTCAGCCCCTTGATACCGGTGTAAAGGACGTAGGCCTCGTAACCAACATCGTCAGAGAACTCGCCATCACCCTCGAAGAAGGTGCCGCCTGCGGTGCTGATCTGGCTGTCACGGACGGAAATACCAGTGGAGAAAGTCTCACCCAAGTATTCTACCTTGGCGCCTGTAGAATAAGGGCTGGCATAGGTCGCTTGGCTAAACGAAATGAACGCATTGTTAACCGAATGGAAGGACTCGTAACCGAGCCATCCGAGGTATTTACCACCAGTGATGGCGATTTCACCGACCTTGTAGGTCACATAAGCGTCCAGAAGGCCCGCATCTTGGGTGAGACCGTTGTTGGTGCCATCGAGAGCCAAAAGGCTGACACGAGCGGTGAAGTTCTCGTATTTGCCATTCAGCGCAAAGAGGAACGAGTCATAAACACGTCCGGTATCCACGAGTTCCTTGTCATTGGCCGCAGTGCCTTCAGTGACAGTCGCAGCACCGGTAGCATAACCATCGATCGAAAAATAATCGTCGAGCTTAACCTCGGCAGAGGCGATAGAAGCGAGCGCCATGACAGACGCCGTCAAACCAGTTAGTTTTTTAATCATTGCTTGTGTGTGTTGATGTGTAGGTCAGCAAAACCTTGCCCGACAGGTCGGGCAGGCCTTGTGCCCAATTCTTAGCAACTGGCCTGCCAATCACCGGAATCATCCGGTCAACACACCTTGCAACGACTTCCCTACTTTTGTCCGACCACTCAGTTTTCAGAGGTAATAAGACTCATTCATGCCAACGCACCACCCGTCGAATGATTTTTTTTAATACCAAGCCCCCCCTCCACACGTTTTAGTGATTCTTGTGCTCAAGCTCATTTTTGAGCGCGGTGAAGTTCCCCGCCTCGGCCGCTCTCACAAAGCCTTCGGTCACGCTCTTCAACTCCTCCCAACGCCGGCGAATCTGCTTCGCTTCTTCCTTGGTGACCGTGCTATCAGCCGCCGCGATGGCAATGACCGCCAGCATGTCGGCGAACTCCTGCACGATGGCATTCGTCGTCGGGATCAAAGAGTAGGCGTGGGCCTTCTGGTGCTCGGGATTGACGATGAAGAAGCCACCCGCCCGCTCGCACACCCACTGGGCGATACGGCGGTCACCGGTGCTTTTTAGCAATTGGTCGATGCGATCCAGCGGATTGCTGGCGCCGCTGCCCGCGTCGTCGGCCGGAGCCTCGGTCCATTTGTAGATCAACGACAGGGACAACCCCATGTCGGCGGCGATTTGCTTGGCACTTGTCTGCTTCAAGACCTCCTTAAGGACTTCATGCGATTGCATGGCGGCGGAGCCTGCCAAGGCATAAGCTGAACGCAACCCCTCTCATGCTTCAGCTTACATAAACACCCGCGCTCCGGTTTTTTTCGTGCCTTCCCCGCCCCGCTTATGGCAATCCTTGGATTCCACATGAACATCCACGAGTATCAGGCCAAGGCGCTCTTTGAGAAGTTTGGAGTGCCCGTTCCCCAAGGCGTCGCCGCCAAATCCCCCGCTGAATTCGAGTCCGCTCTCGCGCAACTCCCCGACGCCCCCGTCGTCGTCAAGTCGCAGATCCACGCCGGTGGACGCGGCAAGGGCACGTTCACCGACGGCTTCAAGGGCGGCGTCAAATTCGCCAAGACCAAGGCCGACGCCCTCGAGTATGCGAAGAAGATGTTCAACAACACACTCGTCACCATCCAGACCGGTCCCGCCGGCCGCAAGGTCCAGACGATCTATTTCACCCACGCGAGCGACATCAAAAAGGAATACTACCTCGCAATCCTTCTTGATCGCGCCACCTCCAAGCCCGTGATCGTCGCTTCCACCGAAGGCGGCGTGGACATCGAAACCGTCGCCCACGACACGCCCGAGAAGATCTTTAAGATCCTCATCGACCCCGCCTACGGCCTCGCCGACTTCCAGGTCCGCGAACTCATCTTCAAGCTCGGCCTCAACGCCGCCGAGTCCAAGAACGCCGCCAAGCTCATCCGCAACCTCTACACGTTCTTCTGGGAAACCGACGCCGCCATGGTCGAGGTCAACCCCCTCATCACGACCCCCGACGACCGCGTTCTCGCGCTCGACGCCAAGGTCTCCTTCGACTCCAACGCCCTCTTCCGCCACCCCGAGATCGTCGCCCTCCGCGATTTGAACGAGGAAGACCCGAAGGAAATCGAGGCCTCCAAATACGACCTCGCCTACATCGCCCTCGACGGAAACATCGCCTGCTTGGTCAACGGCGCCGGCCTCGCGATGTCCACGATGGACATCATCCAGCACTTCGGCGGCAACCCCGCCAACTTCCTCGACGTCGGCGGCGGCGCCTCGAAGGAAAAGGTCGTCGCGGCCTTCAAGATCATCCTCGGCGATGCCAACGTGAAGGGCATCTTCGTTAATATCTTCGGCGGTATCATGGACTGTAACGTGATCGCCGAGGGCATCGTCGAAGCCGTCAAGGAAGTCGGCCTCAAGCTCCCTCTCGTTGTCCGCCTCGAAGGCAACAACGTCGCCAAGGGCAAGGAAACCCTCGCCAAGTCCGGCCTCGCGCTGGTCTCCGGCGACACCATGGCCGACGCCGCCCAGAAGATCGTCAAGCTCGTCGCCTGAACCGCTCCGGGAAAATCCAAAACATAAAACACGTAGCCCACTACATCCCATGAGCATTCTCATCACTCCCGAGACCAAGATCCTGATCCAAGGCATCACCGGTGCCTTCGGCGGCAAACACGCCCAGCTCTCCCTCGACTACGGCACGCAAGTCGTCGCCGGCGTCACCCCCGGCAAGGGCGGCCAGTTCTTCGAACACGGCACGCACCGTATTCCGATTTTCAACTCCGTCGCCGACGCCGTCGCCGCCACCGGTGCGACTGTCGCCGTCGTCTATGTGCCGCCGCCCTTCGCCGGTGACGCCATCCTCGAAGGCGTTGACGCCGGTCTCGATCTCGTCGTCGCGATCACCGAGGGCATTCCGATCAAGGACATGATCCGCGTGAAACGCGCCATCGCCGGCAAGAAGACCCGCCTCATCGGCCCGAACTGCCCTGGCGTCGTTACTCCCGGCACGGGCGAAGGCTCCAAAGGCGGCTGCCGCATCGGCATCGCCCCCGGCTACATTCACAAGAAGGGCCACGTCGGCGTCGTCTCGCGCTCCGGCACGCTCACCTACGAGGCGGTTTTCCAGATCACCTCCAAAGGCCTCGGCCAGTCCACCGCGGTCGGCATCGGCGGCGATCCGGTCAACGGCACCAGCCATCTCGACGTGATCAAGCTCTTCAACGAAGACCCCGACACCAAGGGCATCATCCTCATCGGTGAAATCGGCGGCAACGCCGAGGTCGAAGCCGCCCGCTGGATCAAGGCCAACTGTAAAAAGCCCGTCGCCGGTTTCATCGCCGGTGCCACCGCTCCCGCCGGTCGCCGCATGGGTCACGCCGGAGCCATCGTCGGTGGCCACGAGGACACCGCCGCCGCCAAGATCGCCGTCTTCAAAGAGTGCGGCATCGAAGTCGCCGCGACTCCCTCCGACATGGCCGACGCCCTCCTCCGCGCCGCCAAGGCCAAGGGCGTCTCCCTCGACTAATTCATCCGCGAACCGCTCGCTCAAAGGCCGCGCTTTCCAGCGCGGCCTTTTTTACGTCCGCATCTCAGCCGTTCGCCGGCTTCGCCGCACATGCCCGCTTCGCCCGCCGGAACGCTCCCTGCGGACTGGGCCAACTCTGCCGAGGACCATAGCGCAACCGCTCCAACTCGGCCCGCACCGCCGCCCGCTCACCACCTTCCTTCGCACCGCCGAGCATCTCCAGTTTACGCAGCCAGCGTCCCGCTTCGCGCCGCACCGGATCCGCGCCCTTCCGAGTCATACCGCTGCGCCAGCGAAGCCACAGCACCCGGCCGTAATACCGCCAGCCCAGCACGAGCCCAAACGCGGCTCCCACGACAAATATCCAAGCCGCGAACCGGGCTACATCCCACGGTCTGCTCAACCATTCGCCAATCGTCTTCAGGCGTTCATTCAAAACCGCCTTTACTCCCCTTGCGTAAGACTCGATCGCACTCTTCGCATCGCGGGCCAGTTCCGCCTGCGAGTTCTGGTTGAAATCCACGATGCGCCGATACCAAAACATGCGCACCGCATCCAGCCGTGCATTCCAGCTCCGGTCCTGAATGCGTGCCAACACGGCCTCGGTGGTTTCCTTCGCGGCAACCTGTCCCGGCAGTGCGGCTCCGGGCGTCGGATCAACCCGCACCCACCTGAGGCTCGCCGTATCATAGATCTCGCACCACGCATGAGCATCGGAATTCCGCACACTCAGGTGGTTGCCGCCCTCATTCCACGAGCCGCCGTGAAACCCCGTCACCATGCGCGCCGGATAACCCGCACCGCGCGCCAGCAACGTAAAGGCACCCGCAAACAACTCGCAGTGCCCCGGCGTGTTCGAGTTCATCCAGCGCACCAACGGATCACCGTCACCAGCCTCCAACTTCATCTGGAGCGCATACGTATGCCGGGTCGCCAGCCAATCGCACGCCACACGCGCAAACATCTTTGCACCTCCCGGGTGGGTCGCCAGCTCACGCGACCATTCCGTGACTTTCGCAAGATCCGCGGGCTCCAGGCTCAGCTTCAAAAAATCCGGCATGCGCGCAGGAGGCCGCTCGCGGTTTCCGATATCGTCAGGCACATCCCGATACAGCGGCATGACGTCGCGAGACTGCACCACTTCGACCGGGCCCAGCTCATCCTCGATCCGCATTCCGTCCACTTGGTAGGCAAACATCTTCGCCGGCACTTTCTCCAGTCGCAGCATGCGCAGCTCGTCGTTGATCGCATAATCCTGCGGTCCTCCGCTGAAATTTGTCTGGAAAAAACTCCCCAGCATCGGGAGATACCGCGTCGTGCTGGGTTCCAGGTAGAATGTCCACACCGCGTCGCCTGCCCTCGGACGCGAGCTGCCGAGAATACGCGCGACCCTGCGCTTTTGCTGCCTCATCTGATCGGCCAGTTCCGTCGAGACACTAAAAAGACCGTTCTCGTAAACATCGAGCACCAGCATGCGCCAATAAAGCTCCGCCGGGATTGCCCGCCGGTCGCTCACTTCCACGCGCAACGCCACGCTCGTGTCCTGCTGGATGTCCGTCACGTCGCCAAAGCGCACATTCTCACTGAAGCCGGTCTTCGACTGCTTCGTGATCATGTTATCCAGGAAAAAACTGTTCCCGATATCAAAGCGCGGCAGTGCAAAGAAGAGCAGCGCCGACAGTGCCACCACCCCGCCGAACAAGCCCGAAGACAACAACGCCACGCGCCAGTCGGTCGCCTCGTGCAACCTCCGCGCCAACCGCATCCACTCAACGTGCATCCAGGCCGGAGGCGCGGACGCCGAGAACTCCACCGCCGGCTGTCCCGTCTCGGCCGAATCGATCAGATTGATCACCATCAGGAACAGCAGCGCGCACCCGGTGAACACCACGATCTGCACCGCAAACACCAGCGACACCGAGAGCACGCCCGCCACCACCACAAGAAACAGTCCAAGGATGATCAGCTGCAGATCGTCGCGTCGTTTGCGCGGCGTGACCGCGCGATAAAGCACCAGCATCATCGCCAGCCGGATCATCGCCGGCAGCGGCTCCCGGTTTAAATAATAGTCCGCCGCGAACAGCGCCACAAACAACGGGAATGCCAGCCGGTGCGCCCAGCGTGGCACATACAACGTGAGCACCGGCCAGCGCATCACCACCGGCGTGACTGCCGTGGTCAACGCCAGCCACAGCCAGGCCTCCACGTCCATGTAAAGCACCGTCCACGCGGAGAGCATGGCGAGCACGCCGCCGAGGATCCACTTGAGCTGGTAAAGCTCCGTGAGGTTAAGCTGTGGCCGCTTTTTCTCCATCGACATAGGCAATGACGCCGCGCGCCCCGTCGGGCGCGAAGGTCAGCACGTTGGCCCGGCGGACCGAGACGGTCGCGTCGGATGATTCATAGGTTTGCACCGTCGGCTTCACCAGCGCCAACCGGTCCAGAAAGCGTTCGAGATCGTGCATGCGCCGCACCGGGATCGGGGCCTCGCCGTCGAAGGCCACCGACATCAACCGGCCCGCGCGAAACAGATCCTCCGCCATCGTCGCGACAAGACTGCACAGGAGTTCAAACTGCTCCGGCCGCGCCCAATCGTCGGCCGAGGTTCGCATCCACAACGAAAACCCCGTCTGCGTCTCCGCCGCGTATTGGCGCACCATCAGCCGGCGCAGTCGCGCACTGGCTTTCCAGTGCACAAGCCGGTGGGAATCGCCGCGCGCATATCCCCGCAACGCCAGCAAATCCCCGCCCTGCCCCGCGCGCATCGCCCGCTCGACTCCGCCCGGTTGGTGCCACGAGGCCACCGGAGAGCGCTGGTATTCAACCGGCGCGGGCCACACCAGGACTTCGCGCTTGAGCTGGCTGCCCACCAGTTTCTTCAAAAATCCGAAGGGAAACAATGACGCCGCCGACATCACTTCGACCGAGAGCCGCCCGCGCGCGGCCGGACGCAACGTCCACTCCAGCGTCGTCGCCCCTTGCGCATCCAGCCGCCCGCGCAACGGCAGTCGCGCCGTCTTCTTCTCGCCGGTCGCCGCGATTTCAAACCATACGCCGTAGGACGGCAGCAGACGCTTGCCATTGTGCAGCTCAACCGTGACCGCGTGATCCCGTCCCGCCCTCAACGGCGGCGGCACCCGCAACCGCCACGCGAGATTGCGAAAGTTCACCCACGACAAAAGTCCGCTGAACACGAGACACGCCAGCAGCAACGAAAGCGCGATGAAGAGAATATTGTTGGCCGTGTTGTAGGCCGCCGCCGCGATGCCCATCGCCACCGCGATCACAATACCTCCGGGCAACGTGAGCATCAGCCGGTTGCCGCGATACGGATAAACCAGCGACCACATGAAAGCCCGCCACCGGTGGCTGCGGACCTTCTCCGGTCGGCCATAGGCGGACTGCCAGCCGGTCACGCCGCCGTCACCGGCGTGGGAGGCCGGGCCGTTCGCACGCGCACGCGCCGGATTCGGGGCTGATTGCGACATGGACGCGCAGCGTTTAAACCGGCGCGCGCAGGCTGCCGACGATCCGGCGCAAAGCCGCCGTCACCGCCCGGCGTTCTTCCATCGGATCCGAGCTCTGTCGCAACAACGTGAGACGATGCGCGAGCACCGGCACGACCAGCTCCTGCACATCCTCGGGAATGACAAAGTCGCGTCCGAGCAACAGCGCCCGGCCCTGCGCCGCGTGCTTGAGCGCCAAGCTTCCGCGCACCGAGATACCGGCCTTGAACTCGGCCTCCGTGCGCGTCGCGCCGATGATCTTCAAAATATACTCCAGCACGGAGTCCTCGATGAACACCTGCTGCGCCACTTCGCGCAGATGCAGCACCTGATCCCGCGTCGCGACCGCGTTCAGCGCGATGGAGTCATAGGCGTTGTGCACCGAGCGTAGGATGTCCATCTCGTCGGACTCTTTCGGATAACCCATGTGCAACCGCATCAGGAAGCGGTCCATCTGGCTTTCCGGCAGAGGGAACGTGCCCTCGTAATCCACCGGATTCTGCGTCGCGAACACCATGAATGGAGCGCCCACGTCATGCGGCTCGCCATCCACCGTGACCTTCGCGCGATCCATCACCTCGAGCAGCGCCGACTGGGTCTTCGGTGTGGCGCGGTTGATTTCGTCAGCCAGCACCACATTGGCGAACACCGGACCCTTTTTAAAAATAAAGCGCTTCTCCTGATCGTCGTAGATCGCGACGCCCGTCACATCCGACGGCAGCAGGTCGCTGGTAAACTGGATGCGGGCAAACGCGCAGTCCATCGAGCGGGCCAGCGAGTAGGCCAGCGTGGTCTTGCCCACGCCGGGAAGATCCTCGATGAGCGGATGTCCGCCGGCGATCAAGCAGATCAAAACCTGGTCGATGACCTCGTCCTTGCCCTTGATCGTCTGCCGCATGGACGTGCGCAGGCGGTCGAGGGTTTGCTTGGCATCGGTGACCGCAGGACCGGAAACGAAGTCGCTCATGCACTTATAATGGCGACAACCCGCATGTCGTCAACGGGCGGTTCACCCTAGTAACTTGATAAGTGCGGAGAAATCTTCATCCGCCCAGCCCGACCGCTCGGCCGCCGCCAGCCGGTCGCGCAACGTGTCGAGCACGGGGAAGTCCTCGCAACCGTTCATGCGCGACGCCAGCCGCATGTCCTTGAGCATGTGTTTGACCGAAAACTGCGGTGAAAAATCCCCCGCGCGCAGCTTCGGCTCCTTCAACTTCACCAAACCGGAGTAACCCACATTCTTCCCGAGCGCCCCGAAAAACACATCGTCTGCAATGCCCGCGCGGCGCGCCAGCACCAGCGCCTCGGAAAGCGCCTGCATCTGCGCCGCGATATTCAGGTTCATCGCCAGCTTGAGCGTCGCGGCCTGCTTGTGGTCGCCGATGTGCAACCGCGCCTGCGACACGAGCGTCAGCAACGGCTCCACGTCCGCGACGAGCGTCACGTCACCGCCCAGATAAAACACACTCTGCTTCTGCTCCGCCGCCGGCTTGCTCCCCGTAAACGGCGCCTCCAGATAACGCGCGCCCTTTCCGGTGACGAACGCGCGAAACTCCTCGCTGCTCTGCGGATCGATGGTGCTCGACTGCACCACGATTTTCCCGGGCCCGAGCGCGGGTAGAATGCGCTCGATCACCCCGCGCACCGCCGCCGGATCGGAGACGACGATCTGCACCACGTCGGCGGCTGAAACGACGGCATCCGGCGAGCTTTTCCACTGCGGAAAATCCGGATGCGCCGTGCGATTCCACACGCCCGCGAGTTTGCCGGCGGCCTCATAGTGCCGCGCCCACACCGCTCCGATGATTCCCAGTCCGATGATGCCGATGGTCATAATTCCACCAGCAAACACAGGAGCCGCCGGAAAACAAATCCGCGTCACAGGAAGAGTTGCCCCGTCCGGCCTCACGCAACTATGGACTGTCCTGCATCCATGGCTGCCTTCGAACACGCACTCGCGCTTCTGCTTCTCCTGACCGTGCTCAGCGTGCTCGGCCGCCGCCTGCCCTGGCCGATGCCCATCACCTACCTGGTCGGCGCCTTCGCCGCCACGCTCTGGCCCGCCTTCCCGCGTGTCGAATTGGACCCGGGCTTTTTCTTTCTCTGCTTCGTGCCGCCGCTGCTGTTCTCCGACGGCTGGCTGATGCCGCTCCGCGATTTCATGGCGGCTAAGCGCCCTATTCTGATGCTGTCCATCGGGCTGGTCGTGTTCACCACTGTAGCCGTAGGACTGGTCGCCCACTGGCTCGTTCCCGATCTGCCGCTCGCCATGGCGTTCGCGCTCGGCGCGGTGATTTCGCCCACCGATGCGGTCGCGGTCGGCGCCATCACGCACCGGCTCAAAGTCCCCGCGCGACTGACGACCATTCTCAATGGCGAAAGTCTCATGAACGACGCCACGGGCCTCGTGGCGTTCAAGTTCGCCCTCGCCGCGGTCGCCGCCGGCACGTTTTCGCTGCGCGCCGCCACGGTGAACTTCGCCGTGCTCGCGCTCGGCGGCGTCGTGCTCGGTCTGGCGGTCGGTTACCTCGTCGGACGCGTTCGCGATCTGCTCCGCGCCGCGCAAAGCACGGACGCCCTCATCGAAGTCACCATCTCCGTGATGACACCTTACGCCGCTTACCTCGCTGCCGAGGCGCTCGGCGTGTCGAGCATCCTCGCAGTGGTTTCCGCCGGCCTCTATTCCGGCTGGCGCGATCCCTTGCGCATGGATGTGGAAACCCGCCGCATCACCTGGGCCGTGTGGCAGACCGTGCTGTTCTGGCTCAACGGACTCGCCTTCATCCTCCTCGGTCTGCAATTCCCCGCGATCCTCTCCACCGTAAGCGGACACTACTCGACCACGGACATCCTCCTCGCCGTCGGTGCCGTCACCGGCGTGGCGATCCTTGCGCGCCTTCTCTGGATTTTCCCCGGAGCCCACCTGCCCCGCCTGCTCTTCAAACACATTCGAAATACCGAGACGCCTCCCCCTTGGCAGTCTTTGCTCGTCACCGGCTGGGCCGGCATGCGCGGCACCATCACGCTCGCCGCGGCGCTTTCGATTCCGCGCTTCCTGGAAGACGGTCGCCCCTTCCCCGCGCGCGACATCGTGATCTTCCTTTCCTTCGGTGTCATCGTCTCCACCTTGCTGCTCCAAGGCACCACGCTCGAAACGCTGATCTGCAAACTCGGCCTCAAAGCCGACGACACCCGCGAAAAAGAAGACCGCCTCGCCCGCATCGCCGCCGTCGAGGGCGGTCTGAACCACTTGCGCCGGCAAACCACGGCTGCGGACAACGCCGCACTCTCCCTCATCATCGCCGAATACGAACACCGCCTCGCCGAGCTCACCGCCGAGGGCGAAACCCGCGCCAACGCGCGTCTCCACCGCCAGACCGGCCGGCGCCACCGCCTCGACGCCCTGCGCGCCGAACGCACCGTGATCGACGATCTCTGGCGCCGCGATGTCATCACCGACGACACGCACCGCCCGCTTCAGCAGCTCCTCGACCACGAAGAAGCCATGCTCGACGCCCAGTCCGCCCGCGACAAATCAGACAACCACTAGAATCTGCAGCAGGCGCACGAACAGACCGTTCACCTTAGCCTGGTTCTCGCGCACGAGATCCTTGAATTTCACGAAATCGATTTCAGTCCCCTGGAGTCCGTTCGCATAGTTGTCCACGATCGCGAGCGAGTTGTAGTTCAACCCCAGTTCGGTGCACAGGTCGGCCTCGTGCGCGAGCGTCATGCCGACGACGTCACCCCAGTCCTTGATGATGCGAATCTCCGCCTTCGTCTCAAACCGCGGACCGCGCATCTGCACGTAAACCTTGCCCGTCTCGATACGGAACTCTGGCGCCAGTTTTTCCACGAGCATCGGCATGAGGTTGTTCGCGATGCCCGGCGCGCCGCCTTTCAACTCCTCGTCGTGATACGTCGCCGGTCCCTGTTGAAGCGCCACGTAGTCCGCGCACGATACCAGCGTTCCAGGCGGCAGATCGCGATGCAACGACCCGACCGAGTTCAACGATACGACATCCGTTACACCGAGCCGGGCCAGCGCCGCGATGTTCGCCCGATAGTTGATCGCATGCGGCGGCAACGGCGTGCCGAACCCGTGACGATTCAGTAATACGCACTCCCCGCGGGCCTTATAAGTGACGACGCCGTATTTAGTCTCGACGCTGCGCACCTCCCAAGCCGAGAACAGCGTCGAATTGACGATGCTCGTCCCACTGATGAAGGCGATTTTCATGCCGCGACTCACGCGACGGGCCACCGCGTTGACAATGCGAAAACTCGTTCCGTCCCTGCCATTGTTGGCCGTGATCCTGTCCGGCTGCTCCACCCCCGGCACCAATCACGCCTACCTCGCCGGCCGCGCGCAGACGACCGTCGTCGACATGCTCCCCGGTTCGCCTGACACGGAAATCGAAACCTTCCCGACCGCCGACAACGAACTCCTCGGCGTCGCCTACGATCCGTTCACTGACCACCTGTTTCTGCGCATTGCTCCGGGCAACTTCATCCGCGTTATCGACCGTCCCGCAGGGAAAATCAAACGCAGTTTCTACATCCCCAATCTGCCTTCCGGTCCCGGCGACCTCGCGATCCGCTCCATCGACCGCCACCTTTTCCTCGCACATCCCACTCAGCCAGCCGTCATCGAGATCACTCCGCTCGGCGGGATCGTGCGCACGATCCCTCTGCCAAATCTCCAGGCCCCGCCCTCCGGCGTCGCCTACGACCAGAAGCAAAACCGCCTGCTCATCCTCCAGGGCGGCGACCTCGCCCACGTCGGTATCTACGACCTTGCCGGCAAACGCCTCGCCGGTGTCGCCCTCGACCGCAACGTCCGCCTCACGTCCCTCGCCTACGATTCCGACGCCTCCGAATTCTACGTCCCCCTCCTCGATAAACCCGCCATCGGCATCTTCAACGCCAAGGGACACCTCGTTCGCACACTACCCTCGCCCGCCGGCCGCGCCGACGAGTTTATTGACGTCGGACCCCGTTCTCTGATTCGCATGTTTTAACTCCCTTTCCCCATGCCACTCGTCGACAAACCGCTCTCCGAACTCCGCACTTATCAGGGCCGCAACCCTCGCCCCGCCGACTTCGACGCCTATTGGGCCGAAGCCCTGCGCGAACTCGACGCCACCGATCCCAAGCCCGAACTGGTCCGCAGCACCGAGATCGCGCCCAAGGGCGTCGAGTGCTACGACCTCTGGTTCACCGGCGCAGGCGGCGCGCGCATCTACGCCAAATACCTCCGCCCCGCCGGAGCCCAAAACGCCCCGGCCGTTCTCCAGTTCCACGGTTACTCCGGCAACGGCGGCGACTGGGCCGGCAAACTCGGTTATGTCGGACAGGGCTTCTGCGTCGCTTCGATGGACTGCCGCGGCCAGGGCGGCAAATCCCAGGACAAGGGCGGCGTCCTCGGCAACACGCTCAACGGCCACATCATCCGCGGTCTCGACGATCCCAATCCGCACAACCTGCTTTTCCGTAATATTTTTCTGGATACCGCCCAGCTGGCCCGCGCGGTCATGTCGCTGCCCGAGGTCGATGCGACCCGCGTCGGCGCCATGGGCGGTTCGCAGGGTGGCGCCCTCACCATCGCCTGCGCCGCGCTCGAACCGCGCATCAAGCGCGCCGCGCCCGTCTTCCCGTTCCTCTGCGATTACCAGCGCGTCTGGGAGATGGACCAGGCCAAGGACGCCTACGCCGAACTGAAAAACTACTTCCGCCTCTTCGATCCGCGTCATGAACGCGAGGAAGAGATCTTCACCAAGCTCGGCTACATCGACCTCCAGCACCTCGCCCCGCGCATCAAGGGCGAGATTCTCATGTTCACCGGCCTCATGGACACGATCTGCCCGCCCAGCTCGCAATTCGCCGCCTACAACAAGATGACCTGCAAGAAGGACGTCGTGATCTACCCCGACTTCGGCCACGAGGGCCTCCCCGGCGAAGGCGACCGCACGTTCAACTTCATGCTCGGCTTGTAGACCCTATCCGTCCGCCTGCTGAGGCGGCGACGCGTAGGAAAACAGGGTCGCCCAAGGAGACGGGCGAGGAGGTGGGCCAGCGGCCCATGCCTCGACTGACGACGCCGGGCCACCCTGTTTTTCCACGCGGCCCCACTGGGGCGCTTGCGCGCCACCACAGAAGGCGGCCGGTTAGGGTCGTAGCGCCGCGCGCAGCTTCTCCATCCGCCCCGCCAGCTCCACATCCTTCGCGGTCACCTTGTTGCCCGAATGGTGCGTGGTCAGACGGATGGAGACCTTGTTGTAAACGTTGGTCCATTCCGGATGGTGATCGAGCGCGTCCGCCTCGAAACCCGCCCTCAGCATAAACCCCATCGCCTCGCGAAAATCCCCGAATTCGAGGGTTTTCACCAACGCATCGCTTTCCCACGTCCACCCCGGCAGGTGCGTGAGGGCATGCGCAATATCATCCGAGCTGAGCGGCGGGGTTTTCATGCCCCTAATCTGTGTCCGTAAGGCGGCTTGTCAAAGCCCGCGCCCCCGCCCTAACTCGGCCCTTTCTCATGCCCGAAACGCCCTTCCAAGTCCCCGCCCACGTCGCCATCATCATGGACGGCAACGGTCGCTGGGCCAAGCAGCGCGGACTCCCCCGCATCGAGGGCCATCGCCGCGGAGTCGAGACCGTCCGCAGCATCATCGACGCCGCCAAGGAACTCGGCATTCGCTATCTCACCCTCTACGCATTTTCCGTCGAAAACTGGAAGCGTCCGCAGGATGAGGTCGGCGCGCTCATGTCCCTGCTCGAGTATTTCCTGAAGCGCGAAACCGCCACGCTCATCAAAGACAAGGTCCGTCTCCTCGCCATCGGCCGCATCCAGGATCTGCCCCAGGTCGTCCGCCGCCAGCTCGAGGCCGCCATCGCCGCCACCGCCCACTTCACCGGTCACACCCTCGTCCTCGCCCTCAACTACGGTTCGCGCACCGAGGTGGTTGATGCCGCCCGCGCCTACGCCGCCGCCATCGCCACCGGCAAGATCAGCCCCGACGACTCCTCGTGGGAAACGTTCTCCCGCCACCTCTACACCGCCGACCTGCCCGACCCCGACTTGGTGATCCGCACTTCCGGCGAATACCGCGTGAGCAACTTCCTGTTGCTTCAGGCCGCCTACTCCGAATTTGTCTTCACCCCCGTCGCCTGGCCCGACTTCACCAAAGCCGACCTCGTCGCCGCCATCGAAGCCTACTCCAAACGTGAACGCCGCTTCGGCCAGACCAGCGAACAACTCAAACCCGCCACCTCCGCCTGACCTCCGCCATGGGAAAACGCATCTTCAGCACCGTCCTCCTCTGGCTCATCATCTTCGCGACGATGTATTTCTTCCAGGCGCGCGGCGGCATCGTCCTCCTCGTCCTCGTGAGCACGCTCACCCTGCGCGAGTTCTACCAGATGATCGTGCGCATGGGCCACGCTCCCTTCGCCCGCCTCGGACTCCTCTTCGGAGCCGTCATCACCCTCGCTCCCGTCCTCGCCACCACGGTCCACCCGCTGCTCACGCCCGAAAACATCCTCGCCGTTTCCGCCATCGTCTTCGCCATCCGCATCGTCGGCGAACGCAACCCCGAGAACCGCGTCGAATCCCTCACCTGGACCCTCGCCGGTCTCGTTTACATTCCGTTCATGCTGCAGTTCCTCGTGCGCATCCTGCTCATCGACGGACCCCACGCCGCCACCGGCCTCGCCCTCGCGCTCTGGCTCATCGCCGTATCCAAATTTTGCGACGTCGGCGCCCTTCTCTCCGGCATGGCTTTCGGCAAACACAAGATGGCTCCCGTCATCAGCCCCAAGAAAACCTGGGAAGGCGCCATCGGCGGCCTCCTCACCTCCGCCGCGCTCGGCGCCGGCATCGTTTATTTCTGCGGTAACTATTTCCCGTCGTCCCTCACCCCGCTCCTCGCCGCCGCCATCGCGTTGCCGGTCGCCGGTCTCGGCATCATCTCCGACCTCGTCGAATCCGTCATTAAACGCCGCGCCAACACCAAGGATTCCGGAGCGACCATCCCCGGCATCGGCGGTATATTCGACCTTTCCGACAGCCTCATCCTCACGTCGCCCGCCGGCTTTCTGATTTTCAGCCTGCTCCGCTAAGCGACGCCCCGCATGTCCGCCTCCCCCCGCAAACGCGTCGTCCTCCTCGGAGCCACCGGCTCCATCGGTGAAAACACCCTGCGCGTCATCGCCGCGCACCCCGACAAACTCGAACTCGTCGCCATCGCCGCCCGTGGCAACTGGGAAAAACTCGCCGCCATCGCTCAAAAATTCAGCGTGCCCCACGTCGGTCTCTTCGACGACAACGCCCTCTCCGCCGCGCGTTCTTCATCGGCTTTCCCCGCCGGCACCGTTTTTCACGGCGGACTTTCCGGACTCACCGACCTCGCCCGCCTGCCCGAGGCCGACACCATCCTCGTCGCCGTCGTCGGCACCACCGGACTCGAACCCGCCCTCGCCGCCCTCGCCGCCGGCAAATCCCT
>DATHXF010000026.1:0-9474 GCA_035459785.1 Rariglobus sp.
GCGCCACCGAGTCTCCGGTGGCGCAGCGGACTGCGGCCGGTCACCGCCTTGAACTGCCGGCTGAAAAGAAAAACGTCCGCATAACCAAACTCGCGGGCCACCTCCCCCACGCGCCGCTCGGTTTCAAGGAGGTGCTGCGCCGCGTGCCGGATGCGCTGCTCGACCAGCCACCGTCGCGGCGACTGCCCGAAGGTGCGCTGAAAACAGCGCGCAAAATAATCCGCCGACAACCCCGCCACCGTCGCCAGTTCGCGCGGCGTGGGCCGCTCCGCCGGATTGGCCGCGACATGCCGGATCAGCGCCGTCCGCTGCACCGGTGTCAGGCAACCGACCGGCACGGATCCGCCGGCATCGAGCCGCGCCAGCTCCGTGAAAAACGCCAGCAGCAATCCGCGCGTCCGCGGACCGCTCCACGCCGCCGGAGCAAACGCCTCCGCAATCAACGGTTCGAACCAGACCGCCGCCCCGTGCGCTTCCCGAAATAATCGCCACGGTCGCGGCGAGGAAATCATCCGTCCCGCTCGCACCAGTCGCAGCCGCGCCCGCAGGATCGTCAGCGGTGCGTCTCCGGCCCGCACGCAACGGAAATCAATCCCCGGCCCGATCCATAATAGATCACCAACCGCCGCCTCCGTCGTTTCACCGCCGGCTTCGACGTGAAAACCTCCCTCCGTCACGAGATAAAACAGATGCTCGTCCTTCAGTCGTCCGCTGGAGCGCCAGTCGGCAGGCAGGCGCATGCGTCCCGGCAACCCCACGAGGTTGATGCCTGCGGCCGTCGTCGGATCACCCACGGTTTCCAGCCACCCGGACCACTCCCGTTTCGAAAAACCGATTTTGGCCATAATCACCGTTTCAGGCTAAATATTAGCCGAGTCAATGCATGGCATCATTCCGCCTGTTTTGATAATCTGGAGGCATGCTCCACCCCGACTCCGCGCCGCCCATCACCGCCGCCCGTTCCACCCGGCTCGCCGGCATCGCCGACTACCGACGTCTCCCCGCCTTCAACGTAGCCGAAAACGCCCGCATCCTGCTGCGCTACGAATTCATCGAGCGTCGTCTGCTGCGCATTATGGCCGGCTGGATGCCCGGCACCGCCCGCTGGGAGGCCAAGTTCCTCCTCGGCCGCCTCGTGTGGGAGGACGCCGAGCACACCCAGTCCTTGCGCAACCGCATCCTCGAGCTGCGCACCAGCGAACGCATCCTCGACCGCGCGCCGAGCCCCCACCTCTCCCTCGTGCTCGACGAACTGGCGCTGGCCGATGACTGGCGTGAATTTTTCGCCGGCGTGATCGCACTCAAACGCGCCTTGCTCGCCGCCTACCAACGCCACCTCAAGCAAACCCAGCCGTTGGTCGACCTGCCCACCGTCCGCATTCTGCGCATCCTCATCTCCGAGGAGACGGAGCACCTCGAACTGCTCGCCGCCGAAATCGCCGCCGCCAACCCCGACGACGCGGAACGCGCCCGGCTCGACGCCTGGACGCGCCGCATCGAGCTCCTCCTCGACGCGGCCGCCGGAGTGCAGGGCCTCGACCCCGTGGGCTATCACGTGCGCAGCGAAGAACTCCGCACCGGCAAAAAAACCTTCCGCTGCGATCACAACTACGCGTTGGACGACCGCTTCACCGCCCGACAGGTCCCCCGCTATCTTCCTGGCCAGGCGCCTTCCGGTGAAGACGCCGCCGGCGTCTATCGCATCATCGCACTGGGACGTTTCGCCGAGATGCAGGCCGCCTTGGGCATCGCCCTGAGCATCTATGAAAACGACGGCCAGCCTTGGGACTACTACTACCTGAGCGCCCGCCATCTCTGGGACGAAACCCGCCACTGCGCCATGGGCCAGGCCATGCTGGAGGATCAGGGCGTTGACTGGACGACGCTCCCTCACTTCGTCGGCAACTATCATTTCTATGCGAGCCTCACCCCGCTGGAACGCGCCATCCGCCTCGGCGTCATCATCGAACTCGCCCTGATGGAAAGCGGCGCCAAACGCCGCGAGGTCGAGCTCGCCCGCAAACATGGCCTGACGCTCGCCGAGACATTTCAGGACTACGACTGGGCCGACGAGGTCAACCACGTCGACTACGCCCGCCGCAACATCGAGACCATGATGCACGGCGACACCTCCGCCCTCGACGGCATGATCTCGGACATCAATCGCCGCTACGCCGAATTCCGCGCGCCGTGGGAAGCGCAGGGCGGATCATTCTAACTCACCACCCGCCGATGAATCCGACGCCCACCCTGCGCATCTGCCGCACCAACGCCGATCGCTTCGCCCTCCCGCTCTCCAACTGGGAGGAGCGCGGATGGAACGTAGACTGCGCCGACTGCCTCGCCCAATGCGGCGACTGCGAAGCCGGCCCCTTCGTCGAGTTGAACGGCGACCTCCTGTTCACCGACACCCTGCCGGAGCTTGCCGAAAAACTCGCGTCCGTTTCGCAGGCCCGCGCATGAGCCGCCTCGTTCTTTGTGCCAGCCTGTGGTCGTTGTCAGGCCATCCCTCGCCGCGCGCGGAATGGACGCTCGATAAAAAACTGGAAGCCGTCCGCGCAGCCGGCTTCTCTGCGGTGTCCGGACCGCCGGGGCTTGCGCTGACCTCGCGCGCCAACTCCCTCGGGCTGCGCCGGCTCGCCGCCTTCATCGCCGCCGATTGGGCCGCGGTCGCCCGCGGTCTCGACGCCTGCGCAACGGACCATGTTGACCGGGCCAACGTGCAACTCGGCACACCCGCGATAACCGGACGCGCCGCATGCGCCCTCGCCGTCCGCGCCTGGCGGCACGCTGAAAAGCGCGGCATCCGCCTCTCCTTCGAAACCCACCGGGGCACCTGCGCCGAAACTCCCGAGAAACTCTCCGCCCTCGCCGCCGGCTTCGCTCAAGCCACCGGCCATCTTCTGCCCGTGACCTGGGATTTCTCCCATCATGCCGTCGTGCGCCAGATTCCTTGTGAGCGCTGGTTGCAGGACTTGCTCGCCGAGCGCGCGCTCACCACGGCGTCCGATCTCTTTCACCTGCGGCCGCATACCGCCCACCATGTCCAGGTGCCTTTCTCTCATGGACGCACCATCACCACGGAAGCTGCGGCCTGGCTGAAATTCGCGGATGCAGCCCTGCGGCTTTGGCGCTCCTGCCCTGACAATGCCGACCGGGAACTCATTGTATGCCCCGAAATGGGACCGCGCGGCGACTACGGCCTGCAGGCCTCGCCGCCAGCCTGGCCCGACGCCGTGCGCCTAGCCCGCCGGCTCCGCCGCGCATGGTTCAGTTGATCCGCAGCTCCTGAAACACCTCACCATCGTCGGAGACACCGTCAAATATTGTAATTACCAGCTATATTTCCGTCACAGGATCATTTTGTCTGTATTTGATACAATTTTTTCCCGTCGCCACTCCGGCCCTCCGCGTGCCTGACTGGCGGTTTCATTTACCCCCTTTTCGCCATGCTTAAATCCGGCCTCGTCAACGCTTGGGAAACTCCCGAGCTCACCTCGCTCAACAAGCTCCCGCCCCGCGCGACCTTCACCCACTTCGCCACCGCGAAGCAGGCGCTCACCCGCGATCCCGACAACTCGCCCTGGGTTCTTCCGCTCAACGGCACCTGGCAGTTCCGCTGCGAGGCCACGCCCGAGGACGCCCTGCGTTTCACCGAGGGTTCCGCCTTCACCGCCTCCGCCGAATGGGGCTCCATCACCGTCCCGGGCAACTTGCAGACCCAAGGCTACGGCAAGCCCCACTACACGAACGTCGTGATGCCCTTCAAACACGAGCCGCCGTTCGTGCCCGCCGATAATCCTACCGGTGTTTACCGCCGCACGTTCACCGTCCCCGCCGCCTGGTCCGGCCAGCGCACGATCATCCACTTCGGCGCCGCCACCAGCGTCCTCGCCGTCTACGTCAACGGCATCGCCGTCGGCCTCTCCAAAGACTCCTGCCTCCCCGCCGAATTCGATCTCACGTCCGTCCTCCGCCCCGGCGCGGAAAACGAACTCGTCGCCCTCGTCATCAAGTGGTCCGACGCTTCCTACATCGAGGACCAGGACCAGTGGTGGCTCTCCGGTCTGCATCGCGAGGTCTTCCTCTACACCACGCCGAAAACTTTCATCGCCGACGTCCTGACCCGCCCGTCCCTCGACGCGGACAACCTCACCGGCACCTTCGCCGCCACCGTCCAGGTCGGCTACGCCGCCGAGATCCACGAGGACGCCGTCATCGAGATCCAGCTCCTCGATCCCAAGGGCCGCCCCGTCTTCAAAAAACCGCTGACCAAAGCCGTCTCCGGCAAACGCAACGCCTGGAGCGTCGAACGCGGCGTCGCCAAGTTCTCCGAAAAAATCCCCGCCGCCCGCCTCCACGCGTGGTCGCACGAAACCCCCGCGCTCTACACCGCGCTCATCACGCTCAAGGCCCCCGGCGTCACCGAGCACACCTCCGTGCGCATCGGCTTCCGCCGCGTCGAGGTCGTCGGCCGCGACCTGCTCATCAACGGCAAGCGCGTCCTCATCAAGGGCGTCAACCGTCACGACCACCACCCCGACTTCGGCAAGGCCGTCCCCTACGAAACCCTCGTGAAGGACGTCACGCTGATGAAGCAGTTCAACTTCAACGCCGTCCGCACGTCCCACTATCCGAACGACCCGCGCTGGCTCGACCTCTGCGACGAGCACGGTCTCTACGTCATCGACGAGACCAACCTCGAGTCGCACGACTTCCACAACCAGCTCTGCCACGACCATCGCTACGCCACGCCGTGGCTCGACCGTGCCATGCGCATGGTCGTCCGCGACCAGAATCACCCGGCCATTCTCATCTGGTCACTCGGCAACGAGTCCGGCCACGGTCCCAACCACGACGCCGCCGCCGGCTGGATCCGCGCCTACGACCCGTCCCGCCTCGTCCACTACGAGGGCGGCATCTCCGGACAATCCAAGTGCAGTTGGCAGGACGGTTCCGCCGTCACCGATCTCATCTGCCCGATGTATGCCAGCATCCCGTCGCTCTCCGACTGGAGCGATCTCGTCACCAAACACTGGAAGCCCGCTGCCGGCCCGTGGATCGACGCCGCCGCGCAGAAGGCCCTCGTCGCCCAAGCTGAGAAACACCACCCGGGCAACTTCCACGGCTACGCCCCGCGCACTCCCCTGCACCCGCTGGCCCGCCCCGTCATCCTCTGCGAATACTCGCACGCGATGGGCAACTCCAACGGTTCCCTCTCCGACTACTTCCAGCTCTTCCGCACCAAGGCCGGCATCCAGGGCGGCTTCATCTGGGAATGGCTCGACCACGGCATCCGCCAAAAGACCGCCGCCGGCAAAGAGTTCTTCGCCTACGGCGGCGACTTCGGCGATACGCCCAACGACGCCAACTTCGTCTGCGACGGTCTCGTATCGGCCGACCGGATACCCCACCCCGCCATGTGGGAGTTCAAGCACCTCGCCCAGCCCGTCGTCGTCACGCTCGTGAAGGGCAAGCCCGGCCGCATCCGCGTCACCAACGACCACGACTTCGTCTCCCTCGCCCGCCTCCAGGGCCATTGGGAGCTCCTCATCGACGGCGTCGCCACCAAGCGCGGCAACCTGCCCAAACTCGACCTCGCCCCCGGCGCATCGAAGGACATCACCCTCGCCCTCGGAAAACTCCCCGCCGGCGCCGAGGCCCACCTCAACGTCATCTGGACCACGGCCGCCGACACGAGCTTCGCCAAACGCGGCCACGAAACCGCGTGGACCCAGCTCGCGCTCACTCCACGCCCAGCTCTCAGCTCTAAGCTCTTAGCTCTCAGCTCGGCCTCCCCCGTTCTCCTCGAGGAAACCGTCGGCGGAGTCATCCTCCTCGCCGGCGACACCGCCGCGACCTTCGACCGCGCCACGTCCACCCTGTCGTCCCTCCGCGTCCGCGGCGCCGAGCTCCTCGCCCGCGCCCCGCTCGTCGAGCTCAACCGCGCCGCCACCGACAACGACGGTGTGAAGCTCTGGACCGGCCAGGACGGCAAGGCCCTCGGCCGCTGGCAAAAGCTCGGCCTCATTACCAAGCCCCTCCAGCACCAGCCAGGCAAATTCGAGTGGAAGTCCAACAAGGACGGCTCCGTCACCGTCACGCTGTCGCACGCCGCTTCCGGCCGCGACAACTGGAAGGATTGCACGCACACGCACCGCTACACACTGCACGCCGACGGACGCCTCGTCGTGGACAACGACATCGTGTTCTCCGGTGACGACGTGACCGACCTCGCCCGAGCCGGCGTGCGTCTCGACCTCGTGGCCGGTTACGAAAACCTCGCCTACTTCGGACGCGGTCCCGTTGAAAATTACAACGACCGCAAAGCCGGCAGCCTCGTCGCCCGCTACGAAACCACCGTCACCGCCGAATACGTGGACTACGTCATGCCCCAGGAACACGGTCACCACACCGACGTCCGCTGGCTGGAGTTCTCCACCGCGCGCAAAACCAAATCCCCCTCCCTCCGCATCACCGCCGCGCCGCTCCTCGAGTTCAACACGACGCACTACACCGCCGAGGATCTCTACGCCGCCAAACACGCGACCGACCTCACGCCCCGCGCCGAGACGATCGTGTATCTCGACGCCGCCCACCGCGGTCTCGGCACGCAGAGCTGCGGACCCGACACCCTCGACCGCTACAAGGTGAACGCCAAACGCTACACCTTCAGCTACACGCTGACGACGCAGTAACCGCCTCGTGTAGCAACGGTGTCAGCTGCCTAGGCAGCTGACACCGTTGCTACACCATCGCCCTCCGATCAGCCGTCCTCCGGTTTTCCGTCCTCCATCCGCCCTCCGCCCTTGCGCCGCCGCCCGCAACACGTTTCTTCAAACCCGTGGCCGGCTCCCTGCGCACTCCCCTCGAACTCCTCAGCGTCTTCAAAACGACGACGCGCGTGCGTTTCGACTGGATCAGCCCGCTCGCCATCGCCGCCCTCTGCTCCATCGGCGTCGCCTTTATATATAGCGCGCAGTTCAACACCGCCCAGGACAACTGGCTCACCCAACTCGTCTGGCTCGCCGGCGGCGCGGTCGTTTACACCGCCGTCTCGCTGATCGACTACCGCCTCTGGCTCAGCGTCTCGCACTGGTTCTATATCGCCTGTATCTTCACGCTCCTGCTAGTCCTCACCCCGGGCGTCGGCACGGAACGTTACGGCGCCCAACGCTGGCTGGATCTGGGTTTCTTCTCCCTGCAACCGTCCGAACCCACCAAAGCCGCCGTCCTCCTCATCACCGCCGGCATCCTCACGCGCTCCAAGGTCGGCACCATCGCCCAATCCCTCGGCACGCTGGGCAAATTGGCGCTTGCGGCGGGTTTGCCCATCTTCCTTATCCTGCTGCAACCCGATATTAAATCGGCAATTGTGCTGCCCCCCGTGATCTTCTCGATGCTCTACGTCTCCAAGCTTTCGACCCGCTTTTTCGCGGCGGCTTTGGGCGCGTTTATCATCCTGATGAGTGTCGTGACCGTGGATTGCATCCGCTACGTCAACTTCATGGACAGCAACAACTTGTCCTACACCAGCGACAAGGGCCGGTTCGAGAGCCACACGTGGGTGCCCCTGCGCGACTACCAGCGCAACCGCATCATTTCCTTCGCCATGCCCGACAAGATCGACCCCACGGGCGCGGGCTGGAATCTCACGCAATCGCGCATCTCGGTCGGCTCCGGTGGACTCACCGGCAAGGGCTGGACGCAAGGAACGCAGGCCCAGCTCGGCTACCTGCCCCGCGCCGTGGCGCACAACGACTTTATTTTCCCGGTCATCGCCGAGGAAAAAGGATTTTTGGGAAGTGTTACAGTTTTAGGTTTGTTCGGCATAGTGATGTTCAACGGCATACGCATTGCGGGCCTGTCGCGAGACCGGTTCGGCACCTTGATCGCCATCGGCGTGACGGTGCTCTTCGCCGTGCACGTTTTCGTCAACATCGCCATGACGATCGGCCTCGTGCCCATCACGGGCATACCGCTTCCCTTTATTAGCTACGGTGGCTCCTTTGTGCTGAGTTGCTGCTTGCTGCAAGGACTGGTCCAAAGCGTCTATCGCTTCCGAAAGGACTTCACATGAACCTGAAGCTTTTCCGCGATATCGACCGCTCTGCCGGAATTTCCTGCGCCGCAACTCCCGCCCACGGGTCCACCGTCCACCAACAACAGGACAACGACCACCATGAGCGATCAACCCGCTTCACCCAACAACCCGTCCGGCTCCCCCGCCCCCCGCAATTACGATGAGGAACTCACCCAGCCTCCGGAACATCACGAACCCGATCCCGTCAACCGCGACGAACTGAAGGCTGACGCCGTCGCCCGTTCCAAAGACCGCCCTCTCCTCGAGAAAATCCTCTCCGTCTTCAAGAAGGAGAAAACCTCCTTCCGCGAACTCATCATCAATTCCGAGCCTCTCGAAAAGCGCGTCGCGCTGCTCGTGGACGGCGTGCTGGAAAAGTTCGAAATCGAGCGCGAGTCCGACAACCGCATGGTTGGCGGCATCTACAAGGGTAAGATCAAGAACCTCGATCCCGGCCTCAAAGCCGCCTTCGTGGACATCGGCTACTCCAAGAACGCGTTCCTCCACTACTGGGACATGCTCCCCGCCGCCGCCGATTCCTCCGTGGAAATCGTCCGCGTCAACAAGCGCAAAAACGCCCCCGCCCGCCCCACCGAGCCCACGGTCAAGGACATCCCCCAGATGTATCCGCCCGGCTCCGAGATCGTCATCCAGGTCACCAAAGGCCCCATCGGCACCAAGGGCCCCCGCACCACCACCAACCTCGCCCTCCCCGGCCGTTATCTGGTGCTCATGCCGTTCTCCGACCAATGCGGCATCTCCCGCAAGATCGAAGACCCCAAGGAGCGCGCCCGCCTCAAGCAGATGATCAACGAGCTCACCATCCCGGAAGGCATGGGTGTGATCGTCCGCACCGCCGGCGAAGGCAAAAAGACCCGCTACTTCGTCCGCGACCTTCACATCATGCTCAAGAAGTGGGAGGACATTCAGGGCAAGATGCAGTCCGACCGCGCCCCTGCCTGCCTCTACCAGGAGCCCGACCTCGTCGAGCGCACCGTCCGCGACTTCCTCACCGAGGAAGTGGACCGCGTCCTCATCGACGACGAGGCCAACCACAAGCACACGCAGGACCTCGTCGGCCAGATCTCCAAGCGTTCCCGCTCCAAGATCGCCCTCTACAAGGACAACATTCCGATCTTCGAGCGCTTCAACATCGAGCGCCAGATCGAGCAGACCTTCCAGCGCAAGGTCCAGCTGCCCTCCGGCGGTGAAATCATCATCGATGAAACCGAGGCGCTCATCGCCATCGACGTGAACACCGGCTCCCACAAAAACCGCGGCGGCGAAGAGAAAAACGTCATCTACGCCGTCAACCTGGAAGCCGCCGTCGAAGCCGCCCGCCAGATCCGCCTGCGCAACTTGGGCGGCCTGATCATCATCGACTTCATCGA
>DATHXF010000027.1:0-51354 GCA_035459785.1 Rariglobus sp.
AATTGTTCGAACGAACCGCTGGGATTGTGTGGGGGGATACCCCTGTGCGGTTGTGCAGGAAGGTCCGGGATTCAGATTTGAAACCAAGTAAGTCGCCCCGTCAGCAGCCCCCTACCCCGTCATCCCCATGCAAACCAGAGAACCCGCCAGGTCTTGTTCCCGCCGTTCAGCGTTTTCTTCGACGATCTCGCGAACATCTTCCAAGGTCATAACGCTATGTTCATCTGCCCTCTTGAGCGTGGTGTTCGGAGCGATTGTTGCCCCGTCGGTGCAGGCGGCGAATATTTATTGGGATGCGGACACGGTGGGGGCCGGCGATGCGATTACAGGAACTGGTCTTGGAGGAGGCGGCAGCTGGAATAATTCAACCTCAGTGACTCCTCTTTTGAATTGGTGGCCGGGCAGTGGCACGACCGATCAATCTTGGGTTAGTGCCAATTTCGATACGGCGGTTTTCTCGGGTTCTGCCGGCACGGTCGCTTTAACCGATGCCATCACCGTCGGCGGTTTGCGCTTCAATACGCAGGGATATGTCATTTCCACCGGAGCCAATACGTTGAGCTTTGGAGCCGGCACGGACACCATCACTCTGAACAATATTTCAAGTGCGACCATCACCGGCGCTGTTGGCGGAACGGGCAGTGTTGTTCTTACCCGCACGGGAACCTTGACGGCATCATTGGCTCTGAATGGCACTTCGACCACGGGATGGTCTGGTTCGACGACGATCAACAGCGGGGCCACGTTGGCTTTATCGGGAAGCAATCAGGCTTTGGTCAGCACTTCGGGTATCACGCTTAATGGGGGCAACCTTACCCTTACCAATACCAATAACACGGAAGGCGCCCTTAATCGGGTGAACAATGGTGCGGCCATCACCTCCAATGGCGGCGCCATTACTTATACGAACACGAGCACCGGGACCGCATATGCCGAAACGCTTGGCGTCGTGGCTTTGAATTCCGGTCTTTTGAACCTAACTTCAACCACCGCAGTGACCTCTGGCACTGAGGTGTTGACCCTTTCCGGCCTTACGCAGTCCAACGCCGGATCCATAGCGATAAGTGCGGGCGGCGGTCTCAACACCGGTTTCAACCAGATCAAGGTTACGGGGGCGACCTCAACCACGGCCGGCCAGATCATAGGGCCTTGGGCTACGGTGGGAACGTCGTCGGGGGCTCAAACCGATTATGCTGTTTATAGCGGGACTAATATTCTGGCTGCTAACATTGCAACGTCCGCTGAAACAACATGGACCACGGCAGCCAACAGCTACAGCTTGGCGGGCGGGACTGCTTTGACGGGAACAAGAAATATCGCCGCTTTGCGTTATACCGGAGCTGCCGCCACTCTTGCCTTGGGCACTTCTTTTCTGGAAACGGGAGGTATTCTTAACGGAGGAAGCGGACTGCTCACCGTCACGGCGGGTAGCGGGGGTATCAGGCAACAAGGCACCGGAGCGGCAAATCTTTATATTACCGCCGGCAGCAATGCCATCGCGATCAGTGCCCCCATCGTCAATAATACGGGTGCACTCACGGTTGTGAAAAACGGAACCAGCGCCCTTTCTCTGAGTGGAACCAATACGTTTAGTGGAGGGCTGATTTTGAATGCCGGCACCTTGAATATTAACTCGGCAACCGCCTTGGGCGGGGCGGCCGGCACCTTTACGATCAATGGAGGCACCATTAATAATAATAGCGGCGCCGCCATCACCTTGGCCAATAATAACGCCCAAGCTTGGAATGCGGGATTTATTTATGGAGGAACGAATGCGCTCAATCTGGGGACGGGAGCGGTATCCTTGTCCGGGACTGATATTACGGCTACGATCAATGGCAATAGCACCGGCGCCCTTACGGTTGGCGGCGATATCACAGGCAGCTCGAATTTGTTCAAGGCAGGCAACGGCACTCTGATACTAGGTGGAAATAATAGCGCTGCAACCGGTGCCACGACCATCAATGCCGGCGTGCTGCAATACAATGCCGCCAACTCCATTCTGGGCTCGGGCCAGAATGTAACCCTGAACGCGGGAGGGACGGCTGCGTTTAGTTATGCTTTTGATCAATCAACCCTGACGGGCCGACTGGTATCCGGTTCGAAGGGAACCGTTGCTTTGGCGGCCGATAGTGCGACCGCTCTTGATTTTACAGCATCCGGATTGGGGAATCTTAGCCTGGGTGCGGCCACGGGTTCTTGGACCTACACGGGGACTTTGACCCCGGCCAACAGCATCTACCGTTTGGGTGGTGGCGGTGGTAATCTTATCTTTAATTCGGCTTTGATCGGGTCGAGCAGTCTTATCGTGGGAGGAAACGGCAGCGGTGGAACGGTTACTTTGGCAACAGCGGCAGCGCATACGGGCGGAACCACGGTTACGGGTGCGATTGGAAATTCCAATGTTGCGGTTAACGGTGCTTCACTGCTGCAGACCAATATTCTGGCATCATCTTCTACTACGCCGTTTGGCACGGGACCCATTACCTTGAATAATGGTGGACTGGGCTTGGGAACGGCGGCGGCGTTGACATCGGGCCAGTCAGTTAATGCTTCCGGTTACGATCTGACCTTTAACGGTCAAAACTCCATTAATTTGGCTGTTGGTGGCGGATCCACTGTCACCTTTGCCGCCAATACACTGACCCGCAGTAATCATGGTGTGCTGCTTTTGAATCCAAGCGCAGGGGCAACCCTCGGTAGCACTGAAATAGTAACCGTAGCTTCGGGAGCCCCGGTCGTTTCCAATGGTATTGTCTCTCCCTATTACATTGATGGAACGAATAAGAATTTCCTGACCTATGTCGGGGGTGGAGTCGGCTTCCAAAGCGTCACGAGTTCCGGAGACTTGTCCGCAGGTGCTGCCTCGAACTCGCTGCTGACAACCTCGGGAAATATGACCGTCACCACTTGGGGTGGTAATCGGACAATCAACTCCCTTAAATTAAATAATACAGGTTCCAACGCCACCTATGCATTGGGCGCATCAGCAACGGATGTTCTCAATATTCAGAGCGGAGGTCTGATTATCAATGCGCCGTCGGGAACAACGACCACGTTGAACGGAACGACGATCAACTTTGGTCTGAACGAAGGCGTGGTGGGTTCTTTTGGCGGAAGCTTAGCCTCCAATGTCTCTATTATTGGTTCCGGCGGATTTACAATCTACGGGAACTCGCAGGTAACTTTCAGCGGGGGCCTGAAAACAACCGGCGGTATCACGATTGCCGGCGGCACTGTTTTGATGGGAGCAAATGCAGCGGTGAGTATGAATCCCAACAATATCGTGACAATTTCCAGAGGAGCAGTCCTTGGTTTCAATGGTAATGGCCGCGTTTTCCAAGCTTTGGGCCTCGAAGGCGAAGGAAAGGTGACCTATGATTCATCGGTTGCCTCAACCAATACAGGCAGCGGCCCTGTCACGATCGACGGCTGGAACACGACCTCCACCTCGATTTTCAGCGGATTGCTTACCGATGGGGGCTCTGGTTCAGGATATAGTATCAGCCTTCTGAAGGCGGGTATGAACACGCAGGTTTTGACTGGTTCGAATAATTACTCTTCAGGAACGGCAATTTCGGGAGGCACCTTGGCGCTGGATTTTACCGCAGCTGGAGCCCCCGTCAGCAATATCATCAATAATACGGCGAATTACTCCGCGCTTACATTGAGTCTTAACGGGCGCCTTAATGTTATCGGAAACTCGGTCAACAGCCAGCAATTCAACGGCCTGACTGTGGGTGGCGGTTATTCAACGATTGAACTGACCTCCGGGGGTGGAGGCCTTTCCACGTTGGCCCTTGGCAGCACACTGGCACGCAGCACCGGCGGAACACTCAATGTGGTGGATGCGACCGGTGGAAATGTTTCCACAGGGGCGGCGGTAAATTTGACCAATGGGGTTTTGACGCAATCTTCGACCACGCCCACCGCTTTTGCCGCCATCAACGGCACGGATTGGGCGACCGTTTCAAATGGGAAAGTTGTTGGTTTGACCGGCTCTGTCACCGGCACGGGTAATTATACAGCCGCCAACAATGTTGATGTCACCAATGGTGATTCCGTTGCGGATGTCACTGTTAACTCTTTGCGCTTCAAGACGGCTTCGGCTGCGCTGACCTTAAGCGGTGTAAATATCGTGAACACCGGCGGTATTTTGGTCACGGCCGACTCCACGGCCGCATCCATCTCGGGTGGCACGCTTAAGTCCAATACGGGCAACGAACTGGTCATTATTAATAACGGACAATTGAGCGTCGGTTCTGTGATCGCAAACGGTGCGGCTGCCAGTGCGCTGACGCTTTCCGGTTTGGGCACCACCACGCTGAACGGTGTTAATACTTATACTGGTGCCACCTATATCAATTCAGGCACTGTAGTTGCGGGCGTCGCGAACGCCTTTGGAACAACGGCTGGCACCATCAATCTGAACGGCGGCACCTTGCAGTCGGGCGTGGCCGGATTGTCCATTGGCAACGCCATTTCGTTGAATAATTTTACGACGATCAGCGGTTCGAATAGCCTTACTTTTACGGGCACGCTTACGAATGGCGGAAGGGCTAATAACATACTGACCGTAAACAATAGCGCGGCCACGACATTTGGAGCGATCGCCCTTGGCGGTTCCACCGGCGTTAATAGCGGGCCGAATGCGCTGACTTTTGCGGGTTCTGGCGATGTAGCGGTGACCGGTGTGGTGAGTGGCGCGGCAAGTCTGACCTACGCCGGTAGCGCAACTCTCACTCTTTCCAACGCTGCAAGCACGGCTACGGGTGTGACCACGGTAAAGAGCGGAACGCTGAGTGTTGGCACGCTGGCTGCCGGTGGCGCGAACAGTGGTATCGGTGCGGCTACAAACGTCGCTTCGAATATCGTTCTGGATGGCGGCACGCTGAAATACACCGGCGCCACGGTTTCGACGGACCGTCTGTTCAGCGTCGGCGGTGCCGGCGGCACGCTGGATGCGTCCGGCTTGGGCGCGCTTACCTTCACCAATGCCGGCGCACTCGGCTTCGCGAATACGTCCGGCACGCGCACGCTGACGCTCGGCGGCACCAACGCGGACGCTAATACGTTGAATTCTCTGATCACGGATGCCTATGGCATCTATGCCACCAGCTTGGCCAAGAGCGGCGCAGGCAAATGGGTGTTGAGCGGAGCGAACACCTACACCGGTGGCACCACGGTCAACGCGGGCACGCTGGTCTTTGGCAACAGCTTCACGATGAGCGGAGCCAACGCGGTGAGCGTGGCCGCGACGGGCACGGCGGGGATCAACTACGCGACGGTGAGCAGCACAGTGGGCACGCTGACCTTTGGCGGCACCTTGGGGATCAACCTGACGGCTTCTCTCGCCGGTGGGGAGTCGTTCACCTTGTTCTCTGCTAATGGCGGAGCGCTCGCGGGTGATTTCGGTTCCACTGCGGGCAACGTGAGCATCACGGGTGGCTATATCGCGTCTTTGACCAATAATGGCTCCGGCATCTGGACCGGCACGGATACCAATGGCAGCGGGCTCAGCTTCACCTTCTCGGCATCCGGTGTGAACGCCGGCCTGCTGACGGTGTCGGCGGTCCCCGAGCCTGCGACGTATGCGGCGATCTTTGGTGTGCTGGCGTTGGCCGGCGCCGCGTTGCGCCGCCGCCGTTAAACTTTCAGAGCCGCCAGAGGCGGACTTCTGATGTGCAACCGCCTCCGGGATTTTACCCTCGGGGGCGTTTTTGTTTGTGCGGTTACCAATCGGTGGGACACGAATGCTTCACCACAAAGGCACGAAGGCACAAAGTTCTCACGAAGATGCGGTCGGGTGGATTCTTGTAGGGGCGTCGCTTGACGGTGCCCGTGCTTGGTGATCGGTGCCTGCCCGTGCATCGCGGGCACCGTCAAGCGACGCACCTACAATCGGAATCGATCAGCGTCGCAGCTACACATCCAACCAATCCGGCCGGCGGGTATTACTTTGCGGGTGCTTCCAACTGGGCCTGCAAAAACTCCGCTTTGGCGGGTGTGGTTTTCGCCTCGGCGGGGAAATCCAGGAGGCGCCAGCGGACGCTCCATTCACGAGACTCGCCTTTGGCGAGGAACCACGTGGGGCTGAGCGCCTCGAGTTCGTAGGTTTCGGTCTTGGTATTCATGAACGCTTCGAGGTTGCAGGCGTCCAGGTAGAGTTCGTCGGGCAGGTAACGGACGCTTTGCCAAAAGACAGAGCCGCCATTGACCGAGGCGATCCAGCGGCCGTAGGCGCCGATCTTCATGGAGCTATCTTTGGGCGGGAAGACTTGCACGGTGCGCGTGCCCGGCAGGAGGGCGGCGGCAGGTGGCGCCGTGAAGTCCGTTCCCGCCCAGGTCCGGTAGGGTTTGTAGCCCTCGTGTTTCACGCGGGCATCGGACTCCATGAGCATGTAATCGCAGGCTCGGATGCCGGTGACGGTCCAGACATGCACGGGAAATTTGCTCTTGCTCACGCGCTTCACGCGGTAGGTGTGAACCACCTCGGCGGTTTTGCCGACGAGCTCGATGTGATGGGTGACCTGCAGGCCCAGTTCGGGGCTGATGCCGCTGCGCATCTCCAGGGTCGTCGCGGTTTTCGAGACCAGCTCCCATGGTTGGCCGTCGATGACCGGATCGAAGCCGTTGTTGCGGTAGATCTGATAATTGAGGGCTTGCGACGTGGGCCACATGCGGTCGCCGCCCCACGGATTCCAGTTCCAGCCGGGATGGGGAACTTCGTCGTGAACGACCAACCAGTTGGTTTCACCGGGACGATTGAATGAAACAATACGCCCGACGCGCAGCGCGACATCGAGGGAGACCGCGCCGTTGTCGAGTGTTGTGACTGGCCCGAGTTGCGCGAACTCGGCATGCAACAGTGTGCAGGATGCCAGCAGAAAGCCGCCGATTAACCGGAGAATTTTACGGCGGAGAGGGGGACGGAACATCACAGTGCCGGTGCTTGTTAGTGAATCAGTTGACGACTGTCGGTTGATCAAACGACCTCATGGGTGCTGAAGAAGACGGCTCCTTCAAACGTGTAGATCTTCGGTTTCGCAAAGATCACTTTTCCGTCTTGGGAGGCGGAGAAGTCGCATCGATCATATTTATGATATTAATCCCGTCGGGCGTCGGATCATACTGCGATGGCTCAATGTCGGTGATGGCAATTGTGGCACGGGTTTTATGAATGATGCCTTGCGGACTGTTGACCCGCGCGGTCCAAGCACCTTCGTCTTTGGTCGCAACTTGAAACCGCACAATTTCCGTGCCGGCACCCGGATAGGGAAACGTATGCGTCTCAACCGGGGAAAGCTCCACGGCGAGATCGTCAACTTTTACGGCGATGTTTCGACGGGAGAAATTCATCACTCTTACGGTCTCGAGCGGATGTGCATCCCAGGAATCATTTATAACAAAGGGCGTGATTGTCGTAACGCCCCGAAGGGTTGTGGCGGAAAGCGCGATCCAATACGACGAGTCCTTGCCGAGCCGGACTTCGGCCACGGGAATGCGCCTGCGTTTAGTTTCAGGCGGAATGGGCGGCTCTTCGCGATAGATGGAGACCGTTCCTTGCGGGGGGCATTGATACAGCATCGATGCGTCTGTATCGCTGACCATTAGAGGGACGGACTTGCGCTGAAATTCGTAAAGGAGCCCTTTCAGTGGAACCGGATTTCCTATCGCAAGCGTGCGAAAGAAGACCGGTGGAGGTTCGGTCGGAGATACTGGAGCCTGGGCACGTCCAGCCGGTAGAAAGACGAGACCGGTCAGACCTAACAACAGAGGGGTCAAATATCGTTTGAAGATAGCCATCGAAAGGAGATGATTTTAAAGCGGCGTCCCATGGTTTTATTGATGGCCGCAGTGGGAGTGGAGTAAGTGTTGGGATCAGTGACAGGATCTACATAATCGGGGATGCGCTGGACGACGGCCTCACACCAAGCACGAGCCGAAATGTAACCAGGATCGGCCGACCCAAGGGCTGGATTATTGGTCTCCCCATAGGTGCGGATCGTAAAGGTGTCAGACCGTGCGGATAACCCGCTTCCGATGCTGGAAAGCACATCAGCCTGCGTGAGAAATTGAGGGGCAAAAGCCGCTGCGGAGCCGTAGGGTGCAGTCGGCGTGGACGGAGTGGAGCTACCTGTGGCGAAAGGATCCGTGCTGGCTCCAAAAAAGCCTGTCACCAAGTTTCCGTTGAAGGGAGCAAGCGTGCCGTTGTTGATCGCCGCCGATCCTGAAGTCGTGGCATCAAGCGCCGCCTGAATGGTGCCTTTCAATCGTGGGTCATTAACCTTGGGAAATGCACCGGCGGCGACGAGCCGGCGGTTAATAAAGTCGGAAAGGGAAATAAACGGGCCTCGGTTGCGGATTTCCGCAACAATGTTGGCGGCAAGCTGGGCAATCTGCTCCTCAGTTAATTGACGATAGCCTTTCCATGCATCATTGGGATCCGAACTTGTAAGTGTGCGATTGGTGGTGGGCTTGGAGAATCGCGAGAAAACAGCTTTGGGCCAGGCCGCGCCGCCGACACTCGATCCGGTGGGGTCATAGTTCAGTTGATTGGATCCGCCCAAAACCGCCCGCCATGCCTGCACTGAGGTGGAGTTGATATTGAACCCGCCGGAGAGCAACAGGTGCGCGGCCGCTTGATCCACGTTGAGCTTGGTGCGGATATCTGGATCAGTCCGCGTGGCGTTATGGAGAACGTGTCTGCCGTTGGGCAACTGGGGGGGGATGGACGTCACATCCGTATCCGCGCTCGTTCCGGTGCCTTCATAAGGCACGGTGGAAACGAAATACCGATCCCACATGACACGGTTTAACAGCCACGAAAAAGAATATGAGGCGGTGATCGTTGATCCAGGGGCGTTGCCGGAGGCAGCACCCAATTTGACCAGTTGTTCGGGGGCCGCAGATGAGCCATTATTGCTGTTGCCAATGGCATAAGCCGGCCACCCCGCATTCCATCCTAGATTGGCATGCTGCAATTGCCCCAGCGTTAGCAACGGCATGGAATCGGGTCTAAACTCAAACAGGCTGCCATCAACGGGGCCGGTTGAGTCGGTGAGAGCCGTGCAAGAAGATGATTGCAGCCCTGACCCGGGATTGCCGAGGTCGGGAGGCCAATTATTGGACGTGGGCTGCCCTGTGAAGTTGCCATTGCCCACGCTCATAAATCCCCGGGGGTTGGTGTTTACCAACCAGCGTGAACGCGTAAGATTGGCGGGGGTGCGCGAGAACTGATTGAAGACCGACATACGAAATGCCGGTTTGTCGACAAACGTGGCCAATGTGCTTTCACCTTGAACGAGTCCGGTGGCTCCGCTGGAGGCCGCATAACCTACGCTGCCTGTTCCATAAGGAGGCGTTCCGACAAAAGGGGCGCCGATCATTGTAAAGTTTTGATACAGATTTTGGCTCGTAAACGAGCCGCCTACCCAGGGATAAGCACCCGTAGGGAAGGGGCCTGCAGCCGGTGTTACGGCACCGAGATAGGCCTCATGCCAGCCATTGCCGGCACCGCCAAAATTGCCGTCCGTTGAGAACACGCCGCTTTTGTTCCAGAACGTGGCGGGAACATCGACTCCGTTCACCTTCCTGACCTCGTATATATCAGTCGTGGGGTGCGCACTGGCATTTACGCCCACCCGATAGATTCCGCCTGCGGCCGTGGGCGTTTTGGGAGATCCGACAACCGGCTTTCCAACCCAGGATCTCGCTGGCAGGAGGGCATAATACAGGGGATGGTAGGGGCTGTTTTTAAGAACGTTGGTGCCGTCGTAAGTAACCGCATTGTTCTGCAGCGTGTAGACCAAGCTTTGTCCGGGCGGTATGCCTTCGGAGCAATCTATGATGAACCGTAAATAGGGTCCGCCGATGCCGGGGGTCGAAGATTGCAGATCCACGCTTTCAATCACGTTATCCGGGCCCCACGCAGTTGAATCGGTGCCATCGCGGCCTTGCAGCTGGATCCAACTGGCAAACGCCTTCTTCATTCCAAACTGAAAACGCGTAGGGTTTCCTGAATCATCAGTCCCTCGGATAGGATTATTGTAGGGATTCCAGAGCACCACTACCGGCATCACTGCCAATTGAATAGGCTGGCCCACGGTGTCTCCCAGCGGGGCGATATATTTGAATCCGATCACACCATAAGTCATAATCGGGGCAATCCCCACATTGGTGGCAATCGGGATAAGTGGGTTCGACGATGGAGCCATTGTCGACAAGCGTGGCACCAGTCCCGCAGATGTCGCAGTAGTCTGCACAAACGACCGCAACTGCGCCCAAGTTGGCAGCATGAATTCGTTGGTTTTGTAGGAAGCGGTGTTGGGTTCCGGAGGGAAAAGATAGGCCGTATCCGCAGGGGTGGTCGGGCCGTGATTTTTCCCCAAAACTGCGGAGAGGTCTTTTTTCAGACCGCCCGCATACGTATCTGATAAAATTGAGGTCGAGTGACCGGTCAGATCGTGAAACCGGTATTTGGCGGCCGCAGACAATGCCGTCGCGCTGGCTGGCGTCAGCATGGGCAATTGCGAGGGGTTCATCACGCTGGCGATATTTGTCTGCGTGGGATTGTAGGCATTGCCGATTAAATCCGTGGTGGCAAAAGACGCCGTGCTGCCTGCCGGATGAATGGCATCGACCAATTCAATCGCAGGCCGAGGGGCCATGACGAATGCATTGGCTTTGTCCGCGGAGGTAGTGGCCGTCTGCGGCTGATTGATCCGGGCCTTGGCTCCTTCATCGCCAACCCACCAGGCGTAGCGACCCACGGTGATGTTCGTCGTGCCGCCGATGCTGGGCAAGACGCTTGGTGCGACCGTGATGTCGACCAACGGAGCCGCCACGTAATCGCTGGCGGCTGTGACGGAGTTGCCTCCCACCAGCAGACTGGCCGGTCGAGTGCCCGCGCCGCCCGTGATCGTGATATTGGTGGAAAGTGCAGTGGGTGTGCTGCCCAGATTTACTGTTCCGGCCGGAGTGAAGGCGAACGAGGTGGGTGCCTTGCTACGGTCGATCTGCCCGTTTGGATCAATAGTCGTGGCCGGATTGAAGGCGGTGCCTTCGTTGCCGCTGATCAGCCAATTGAGCAAGATTGCCTGCCTCCCGTTGGCGTCGGAGTTCGTAACGGTATCCAGGCTGATCTTTGAGGGGATGTCGGTGTAGATATCACGCACTGCAGTATCGGCGGTGGCCACCCCGCGACCATAGACACCAAGCCAGCGGCCGCTGGGTGCCGTGTAAACAGGGGGTGTCGTAATATCCATCATGTCCGAGCGCGCCGTGGTGCGTTGATCCGGGCCTGCGTATTTTTGAAGTTCGCCGAGGGCGATGTTCAGCGCCATGAGGGCGTTCTGGCGGGCTTGGGCGAGTTGCTGGTTGTTGCTCGCGACTTGGGTTTCGACGCGTGTCAGCGAGGCGAGCGAAACCAGCAGCAGCACCAGGAACGCAAGCAGCGTAATGGTGATCAGCAGGGCGAAGCCTTTGGAGCGTCTTTTGGCGGAGAACTGCATGATGGGAGGCGGCACAGAAATGGGGCGGCAACTCGAACACGACTCTCGTGAGCAGGTTCCAGTTGGATTGGGGGTGTGAAACAATCTACGCGTTTTGCGCGTGCAGGGGTCAGACTTTTCGGCGGGGTGAAATCTTTTCTAGCGTCTTTGTTTAAACAAACAAATCTCAACCTCCGGGATGACCAAATGTAGGTGGTTTTCAGATGGGGCGGGTTTCACTGCTTGATTTTGTAGAGGCCGACGTAGCCGGCCCAGAGTTCGTTGGTCGCGGGGTTGAAGCGAAGGAACTGGGGGCGGATGTAGGGGATGTTGCCGGTGATGTCCGACCAGGTGAGGCCGCCGTCGGTGGTCTTGTAGATCGCACCCCGGGCGCTGTTGTCCCACACGGTCTCGGAGATCCACATCGTCTTCGGGTCGCGGGGATTCACTTCGAGGCCGACCACGGCGCGCTTGTTGGTGAAGCGAGTGAGCTGCTGCCACGTCTTGCCGTGATCGGTGCTGCGCCAGAGTTGCTGGCCTGTGCAGTAAATCGTGCCGTCGGCGGTCACCAACACATTCCAGATCCACGTGTCGTTGCTGAAGACCTTTTCCCAGGACGCGCCGCTGTCGGAACTGCGGTAGAGGCCGCCCTTGTCGCCGCAGGCGCCCCAGAAAATGCGCTTCGAATCGGTCGGATCCACGGCGAGGCCGAGGAACATGCGTCGGCTGGCGGGTTGGTTGGGGAGTTGATTCCACGAAGCGCCGCCGTCCTCGGATTTGAATACGCCGCCGCCCATCTTGCCGCCGGCGGCATCGCCATCGATGCCGAGATAGACGGTCTGCGGATTATTCGGGTCAACGGCGAGGGCGCGCGGGTAGCCCTGGCCCCACATGGTGTTGGGTTGAATCGCATAATCGGGCAGGCCGGTTTTGATGACGTTGAAGGTCTTGCCGGCGTCGGTGCTGCGAACGGTGTGGACGGGCAGGCCGCCCCAGGGCGACGAGGTCACGATGAGGCGCTCGGTTCCGTTGATCTCGTTGATGGCGATGCGCCAGTTGTGACCGCTGAGCTGGGTCTCGTGTTTGAGCGGCCAGATTTGGCGCCAGGATTTGCCGTCGTCCTCGCTGACGAGCGTTCCTTCGTCCATGTTGGTGACGTAGGTTTTCCCTTTGAAGAAGCGGATGTCGGTGGCGCAGGAGATGTCGGCGCCGCGGTCGCGATGGAGCAGGGTGGCGCCGCCATCGGTGCTGAGGACGTTGCGCCAGTTGGCGCTGATGAAGAGTTCCTTCGGGTTGCGCGGGTTGAGCGTGATGTTGGTCGGCGCGCTCAGGGTGGTCACGCCGGAGTTCACGTTGTCGAGCGTGGGGTTGGCGGTGAGATCGACGGGAATCTGGTTGGTGGTTTTCCAGGTTTTTCCGCCGTCGTTGGAGCGGTAAACGATGCCGGCCCAGTTCAGGTTGCTGATGGCGTAAACGTCGAGCGGGTTGGCGGTGCTGACGGCGACTTCGAGGATCGAATACTTTCCTTTCCACTCGGTGGAGAGGCTGGTCCAGGTCTTGCCGCCGTCGGTGGACTTCTGGATGCCGTCGGTGAAGAATGCGCCGTAGATGATGTTGGCGTTCGTGGGATCGAAGGTGGCGGTGGCGGCTTTCTTCGGCGTGGGCAGTTCGCTCCAGGTGAGTCCAGCGTCCTTGCTCAGGATCAGACCTGAATCGCGAGTGGCGGCGACGACCCACGAAGGGCTGGAGGGCGAGACGGCGACGCCGGAGATGGAGGCGGCCAAGGGCGCGCCGAGGCTGAGGTTGCCGGCGGTCTGGAGGGATTTAACCGCGTCGGTGGTTCCGAAATCCAGGATGGTGGCGAGTTGCGGCGGACCGCCGGCTTCGGCGGGGGCGAGGGCGAAGAAAAACTTTTTGAGCTTCAGGACCGTGGCCTCGGTGGGAAGCGGGCCGGAGCAGGGCAGGTCGATGCGGGTGACGGCGGCCCAGTCGGGGCCGGTGTAGGTGGCGGCGGCCTCGGGGTGTTTCTTCAGGTAATCAGGATCGAGGGCGAAGTCGGCTGCTTTAAGCACGATGTCGCGCCACTCGGTGTCTTGGTAGAGCGTATTCAGGTTTTTGCTACGATAGGTGACGCCGCTGCGGGTCTTGAGGATCAGGAAGGAGTCCTTCGGGAGGGAGCCGTCACCCTTGAGCGTGAAGCCGATGCCGATGGCGTTTTCGGATGTGGCTGTGCTGGGGAAATTGGCCGTCAGCCAGATGTCGCCGAAGTAGGCGGCGTTGATCTTGCCGTATTGGACGCGCAGGACGCCCGCTTCTTCATCGGTGGCTTTCTTTTCGTAGGAGACGGCCCACGTCTGGCCGCCGTCGATGCTCTTGTAAACTTTGCCGAGGGGGCTGGCGGCGTAGAGAATGTTGCCATTGGTCGGATCGACCGCGACGGAGCGGTTGCTTTTGCCTTTTTCGCCGGTGATGCGGAGCTCCTTCTTTCCGGTGTTGGGCAAAGTCACCCAGGTTTCGCCGCCGTCGGTGCTCTTGCAGAGACCTTCCTCGGTGGCGGCGTAAACCGTCTGCGGATTGCGACGATCGACGGCGAGGGAGAACACGCCGTAAGCGGCGATGCCGTTGTTGATCATGCGCCAGTTGCGACCGCTGTCTGTCGTTTTATAAACACCGGCCACATCGCCACCCATGTAGATCACGCCGTCCTGCGTCGGATGATAGGCCGCGCAGTAGAAATACCCGCCGCCACCCCAGCCGGTCTGCAGCCACTGCGCGGTCGCCGCCGGCGCGGCTTGCAGTGCGCAAGCAACGCCGGTGACGAGGAGGGTGGAGAGACCGGTGTTCATCTTGCGGAAGAGAACGCGAAGGGCGGAGGCGGGAGTAATCATGGGGCTTTCGGGCGAAGTTATGGAGCAGACGAGATCAGACTTTGGACCAGTCGAACACGACGCCGGTGTAGATTTCCTTCTGATTGGCGAGGCCTTCGTAAACGGCGTGGCAGTCCGCGGGGCTGGCGAGGTGCGTGAGTAGCGGCTCGATGACCAGCTTGTTGCGCGAGAGCAGGCGGAGGATCTGTTGGACGTTGTTTTCGATGGAGTGCTTGTAGAGTCCGTTCGGGTGGATGAGCACGGGGAAGCGCCATTCGAGCGCGCCCTTTACGGCGGCGGCGCCGAGGGCGAGGTGGATGCCGCTCAGGAAGGCGGTGACCTCGGCGGTGTGCGGGGCGCGCGGACTGCCGAGCAACACGATCTCGGCCTGCACGCCGGCGACCTTGGGGGCGGAGTCGATGGCAACGGCGGAAAGGCCGGTGGCTTCGATGACGGCGGCGCACATGCGTCCGCCGGTGATCGCGGCGACCTGGGCCTTCAAGTCGGGGCCGGGCGCAAGCACATGAGGAATGCCGCAGGCTTTGGCTTGTTCGCGACGGCGGGGCGAGGGATCGATGCCGATCACTTCGCAACCGGCCACGCCGAAGAGCTGGGCGGAGAGATTGCCGACCTGGCCGAGACCGATCACGGCGACGAAATCGCCGAGCTCGGCATCGGAGACGCGCGAGGCGGCGATGGAGACGGCGGCCATGCGGGCGAACGCGGCTTTCACCGGATCGAGGCCCTCGGGAACGGGGACCGCCATGTGGTCGATGTAGGCGTGCTTGGCGTGTTTGCCGAAGGTGAGCACGCGCTGGCCGATGCTGACGTTTTTGGCCTCGGGGCCGAAGGCGATGACGCGGCCGATCGAGCCGTAGCCGGGGCAGTGCGGCAGGGGCGCCCAGCCTTCGATGCCGGCGCGGCAGGCCAGCTCGGTGCCGGCGCTGACGATGCTGTATTCGGTCTCGATGATGATGTCGGTCGGCTTGACGATTTCAGGCATCGGAAATGACTGAAGTTCGGCGCGGCCGGCTTCGGGAAACATAACGCGGACGGAGGTTTTCATGGTGGAAAAAGTGGGTGGGATGAATGACGGCGGGGCTCAGCGGCCCCAGGACTTGAGTTTTTCGAAACAGAGACGCACCGAAACGAGCGGGGCGTGGTTGTAGCTCTCCTGTTCGACGACGAGCCACTCGACGGAGCCGATCTCGTCGATGGCGGCGAAGATGGGCGCGAAGTTGACGGGGCCGGAGCCGAGCTCGGTCTCGTCTTTGAGATGCACGAGTTGAACGCGGGCGCCGTAGTCGCGGAGAAATTTTTCAGACGAAAGACCGCCGACGGTCAGCCAATACACGTCGGGCTCCATACCCAGATCGCGGGGCGCGGCGGCACCGAGCATCCAGTCGAGCGCGGTGCGTCCCTCGATGACGGTGGTCTCGATCGCGTGATTGTGGAAGCCGAGCTGGAGGCCGAAGGCGCGGAGCGTGGAACCCCAGCCGGCGAGTTGTTCGCCGATCTTGGCGCAGGCGGCGGCGGAGATGAACTGGGTCTCGGGCCAGTGCGGGCAGACGACGTGGCGCGTGCCGAACAGCAGTGCGTCGTTGATCACGCCGGCGAGGTCGTCGCGCAGGCGCTGGAAGCCGACGTGCATGCCGGAGACTTTGAGCCCGGCGGCGTCGAGCGCGGCCTTGGCCCCGGCGGCGTCGAGGTTGCCGTAGCCGGCGAGTTCGACACCGGTGTAGCCGATGCGGGCGACTTCCGCGACGGTGGCGGCGAAGTCACGCTTGGTCTCTTGGTGGACGGACCAAAGTTGCAGAGAGAGAGGGATCTTTTTCATGCGGAGAAGGTGGAGCGATCAGTAGCGGGCGGACTGGCTCGTGATCGGGAAGTCGTCGGTGCGGAACGGCGAGGCGGGTAGGCCGGCGCCGTTGTAGAGATTGCACGTCGGATTGTTGGCCCAGCCGTAGCGCACCGCGACGGGCGAGGGCACCTGTGCGGAGGAAACAACGACCTGCGTGCCTTCGATTTTTGCCTCGGCCCAGACCCACTTGCGGTCGGTGCTGCAGATGGCGAAACCTTCAAGCGGGCCGGTGTTGTTGCGGATGAGCGGAGCCGTTGCGCCGTTCGCCGAGTCCACGCTGTAGGTTGCGGGGAGCGGTTTCGCGACGAGGCCGCCGTCGGTCTGCTTGAAGGCGAGGCGGATTTTTCCGCCGTCGATCTTCATTCCTTGATAAACGGGGCCGGAAAACGGGACGGATTTTCCGTAGGTTTGCGCGAGGGCGATGGCGGCGAGGCGGGCACCGACATCGGCTTTGTTTTGCGGATGAACGTTGTTGGCATCACCGACATCGATGAGCACGGCCTGGCCGGTGTTGGGCACGGCGAGCGTGAGCGACTGGGCTTCGCGCAACTCGGCCCAGTTGGCTTCGCCGGGCATGGTTTGTTTGCCGGTCATGTTGGCGAGCTGGCAGAACAGGAACGGGAAATCGCCCTGACCCCAGAGGGTGCGCCAGTTTTTGATAAGGAGAGGGAAGGCGGTGCGGTATTGGTAGGCGCGGCCGACGTTGCTTTCGCCCTGATACCAGATGGCTCCCTTGATAGCGTAGGGAATCAGCGGGTGGATCATCGCGTTGTAGAGATGGCTCGGGCCCTGCCATGACCATGGTTCGACGCCGGGACTCGCGGGCATCGCGGCTTTGGCGGAATCGGAAAGTGGGGGCAGCGTGAATTCGGTTTTCTGCTCCCACGTGCCGGCGGGTGCCTGGAGTTTTCCGAGATTAATGGCGGAGGGGATTTTGATTTCGCCGCCGGCATTGAAGATCCGGATGGCGATCACGGCTTCGCCGGCGTTGACCAGGGCGGCGGGGACGGTGTGACGGCGGTCGCCGGCCGTTTTGACCGTGTGTTCAAACGACGTGGAGCCGACGAGTTTCCCGTTCCAATAGACCTGTTCGATGCCGCGCGTCCATTCGCTCAGTGCGATGGTGACGGGTTTGCCGGCTTGTTCGGGCGAGACCTGCACGGTGCGGCGGAGCCAGAGAGCGCCGGCTTCGCCAAGCTTTCCGGGAATGGTGGCGGACTGCCAGCCGTCTGCGGACGGGACGCCGGAGAACGGGCGGTCCTTGCGGCCTTCGGTTTCCTGCCACGCGGGATAGCCAAGCAGATAAGTGCGGAGACGACGCGGATAGGTTTTTAACTCGGCTTCGGCTTTTTCGGCGCCGGCCTTCAGCTCGGGATCGGAGTCGAGGGCTTCCTTGCTGGTCCAGGTTTCGACGGGCGTGCCGCCCCATGAAGAATGCACAATGCCGACGGGGGCCTTGAGTGCCTGCTGAAGATTCTTGCCGAAATAATAGCCGACGGCGGTGAGGCCGGCGGACGTCTCGGGCGAGGACACGATCCATTTGCCCTGATAGCCGGTGATGGGAATGGCGGATTCCCCCTTGGTGATATTAAAAATGCGGAGAGACGGGTTTGCCGAAGCGGCGATCTCGGTCGCGGCGTTGGTGGTGTTTTTGAGCGTCCACTCCATGTTGGACTGGCCGGAGGCGAGCCAGACTTCGCCCACGACCACGTCGGCGGCGGTGAGGGTGTTGTTGCCTTGAACGACGAGATTGAAAGGACCGGGACCGCTGCGGCTGAGATCGAGGACGGTCTGCCACTTGCCGCCTTCGCCCGCCACGGCCTGGGCTTTGACGGTGCCGAGTGTGACGGTGATTTTTTCACCGGCTTCGGCGCGTCCCCAGACGGGAACCTTGGCGGATTTTTGAAGGACCGCGTGGTCCGAGAAAATCGCCGGCAGGGTGACGTCGGCGAAAACCGGGGCGGCGAGTGCGGCGAGTGCCAGGCTCAAAGCGGAAACATGGGCCGGACCTTGGGAAGGCAGTCGGGGTAAAGTCATGGAAAGCGGAAGGAGAAACTTGAAGGCAAAGAAGGCGGAGCGGTTGTCCTCTCCGCCTGAATACGGGACGGAATTACTCCGACTTGATCGTGCAATCGACGATGTAGAACCCGGCGATGGGTGCGCCGGCGTATTGGAGGCGAATGGCGGAAATGCTGGCGAGAAACTCGGGGTTTTTGGCGCCCTTGAGCGCGTTCGGCAGGGTGAAGGACACCTTCGTGCCGGCCACGGCGGTGGTGATGGTGGCCTGGACGTTGAACGGGGCGTGCACGGTCTGGCCGTCCTGAGAGAGGAAGGTGAGTCCGATTTGCAGCGGTTGTTCGAGGGTGGTGACTTCGCCTTGGGCGTTTTTTCCGGGCATGAAATTGATCGTAACCACACCGGTCTGGCGGAGCTTGTCGGTGAGGTTCAGACCGCTGCCCGGGGCGGCCTGGAGAACGACGCCGGCGTAAGCCTGGGCGTCGCCCTTGAGTTCGACTTGCAGAGTGGTGGTTTCCTTGGCGAAGCCGGCGACTTCATTGACGATGGGGCCGCTCCACGAAGCGGTTTTCCATCCGTCGGCCATGCCGGTTTTGGGCGAGAAGACGGAGAAGGAGCTTTGGGCCATCGCGCCCAAGGGGAGCAGTGCAACGAGGACAGCGGATGCGAGGATCGAAGACAGACGAGTTTTCATGAGAGGTAGAATACGGAGGGTTCTGAAGGCGGAGACGCGGTGCGCTCCGGGGTATGAGTTCGGCCAAAAATTTAAGGAGCCGCGCCGGACAAGGATAGCGCCGACTCTCCGGTCGGATTTCATTCTCACTCAATCGTTCGAACAAAATGAGAAATGAAACGGACGAAAAAAAGCCCCGCCCGATCATTCGCGCAGACCCGAAGGAGCGCGAAGTCGGGCGGGGCTTGGAGCCGGAATTACTGGGTTTGGAAGATTCCCCGGCCGCCGGTGCCGAAGAAGACGCTGCCGTGGACCTGGCGGTCGCCGGCGATGCACTCGATGCTCACGTCGCTGGGCAGCGAGGGCAGGGCGATCCACGTGGTGCCGTAGTCGTCGGAGCGGTAGATGCCTTTCACTCCGTAGTAGTAGCCCATGAAGTAGGTGGAATACAGGTTGGACGAGCCGGCCGGCGGCTTGCCGAAGGAAACGACGCGCACGCCGGAGATGTTGGCGATCTTCAATGATGACGTGCCTCCGTTGGTAGATTTCCAGAGTCCGCCCTTGGTGATGTCGGAGATGCCGTCGTCCGTGACCCACACATGGCCGGCCGCGGGCGCGGCGACGATCTGGGTGCGCCAGACATTGTTGGTGTAGTTGCCGGTGCCGTAGGGAATGCTGCCGGCGAGGGACCAGTTGGCGCCGCCGTCGGTGCTCTTGTAGATCAGCTTCGGGGCGGGCGAGCCCGTGTTGCTATACAGGTGCTCGATGTAGAAGGTGCCATTCACGCGGTCGGAGGTGAGCTGTTGGATGAGATAACTGGGGAAGGATTTTCCGAGCAGCCAGTTGACGTTCGCGGGCAGGCCGGCGCACGGAGTCCAGGTGACGCCGCGGTCGTTGCTGTAGTGCGGAACGACGGAGGAGCCGAACGGCATCCAGACGAGCACGTTTGGATTGGTCGCGGAGATCGCCACGCGTCCGCCGCTGAGGCTGACGCCGGCGGTGGTGGTGTAGCGTGGATCGTTGAACGGTTGTCCGACGCTGCTGGAGTAGGGCATCGGGCGAGTGTTCCAGGTGAGCGTGCTCTGGCTCCAGCTGGTGTCGGCGCAGGCGAAGATGCCGATCGGCACCTGGAAGCCCGCCGTAGTTGCAAGGCGATACAGGTTCAGCGTCGCCGAGGTCACCGTGGAGACGCCGGTCAGGTCGAACTTGATGAAGGCGTGCCGATACCAGTCGTTATAGGAACCGTTGTAGGCGACCTCGATGGTGCCGTAGACGCCGTAGGTGCCGTTGACCCCGTAATTGTTGTTGGGATATATGCCGAGCACGGTGGCATCGTCGGTCGGGGACAGGTTGGTGCTGCCATTGATGACCAGCTTGGGGCGCAGGCTGGTGGTGGCGTATTCCTTGGCGGCAAACGTCTGCAGACTGTAGGCGCCGTTGGTCGAATAGCCGGAGCTGAGCATCAACGTGACGATGTTGTTGCCCTTGGCCTTTTGCGTGGCGAGGTAGGTCGTCAGGTCGAAGGTTTCCCAGCCGGCCGCGCCGCTGGTCATCAGGTGGCCGTCGATCTGGCCGAAGGAAACCCAGGTCACGCCGGCGTCCTGTGAATACGCGCCGGTGCCGAATACGTTTTGGTTGCCGCCGTTGGCGACGCCGCCACCCCAAGTGCGGACCCAGACGTTCGGGTTGGATTCGCAGAAATCCAGGCTGGTGTTGTTCTTGTCCGCGGGGTTGGAGAACTCGTTGCCGGCCGTTCCGTAGGGCCGCTGGGAGATGTCGTTGTAACGGAATCCGCCGACATCGGCCACGCCGGTCATGAGCGCGGGGCCGGTCGGGGCGTTCTTGATGGTCTCGACGCAGACCTCTTCCTGATTTTTCTGGAGCATATACCAGATGGCCTGGCTGCCCACGGCGGTGCCGCCGAGGTTTTGGGCGTTCTGGGTGCGCGCCACGCCGAAGTAGTCGGCCACCCACAGTTCGTTCGAGTTGGCGGGATTGACGAACATCGCCGACGGCGCGGCGAACCAATAGCCGGTCAGCGTCTTGGTGCCATCGGGCTCGGTGCGCGGGATGGTGAGGTTGTCGTTCAGGTTTTGATGCTGAGTCGTCCAGCTTCCGGTGGCGCCACCGCTCGTGGATCTCCAAATCTTGTTATACTGAAGCGAGGTGTTTCCCTCGGCGACGTAGACGGTGTCGCCAGTGGAGTCGTTGGGATCCACGGCCACGGCATAATAGCCGATGCCCGCCAAGGGAGCGATGTCCGTCAGCGAACCGCCGCGCAGCATGCGTCCGACGACGTTGTAGCCGGTGACGTAGAGCGTGCCGTTGCTGGCGACCTGCGCCCGGCGCGGAGTGCCGATGGCGACTCCGGCGACCTTGGTCCAATTGACGCCGTCCACGGTTTGATAAACGCCGCCGGTCGTGCCGACGGAATCAAAAACGCCGGCATAGGTGATCGTGCTGCCGCCGTTTTTATCGCAGACCACGAAGGAGACGCCGGCCTTGTTGCCGGAGACGACTTGCCCGAACGGAACCGAGGTGCTGGCGACCTGCGTCCACGTCCAGGTGCCGCCGGATTTCACGCCCTTCTGCAAGCCATCCTGAGTGGAGCCGAACCAGAGGATGTTGGAGTTGTTGGGATCGACCGCGAGACGTTCACCGAGGCCGCGATAGGTGCCGTTGCCATCCATGACGATGGGATTGCTCGGGTTGATTTTGGTCCATGTAGCGCCCTTGTCGGTGGAGGCGTAGATGCCCTTCAGCGAAGAGGAAGGCTGACCGACGGCCACGTAGAGATTATTGGCGTTGCTGGGGTCCACCGCGATCGAGGCGGTGTTCATCGCGCCATCCGAGCCGGGGGTGGTGGTCGGCACGAGGGTGTCGGTGATGGAAATCCATTCGCCGGTGGAGGGAACCCAGCGGAGCGCGCCGCCGACATCGGTGCGGCAATAGATGTCGGTGCCGGTCGAGTCCCAGGCGAGCCCCGAGACAAAGCCGCCGCCGCCCAAGGGAACGGAGACCCAGGTGCCGATGACGAACGAGCCGGTGCCGGTGAAAACGGAGGTGCCGAAGAACGTGTTGAGCTGGGCGGCGTTGTAAGTGCCCGCGACGGCGTAGAGCGTGCCGTCGGTGAGCGCGGCGAGGGTTTTAACGCCGGTGAAATTCAGGTTGATGGAGCTGGCGCCCATCGACGGGCTGAAGGTGAACGTGGCGCTGTTCGAAAGCGCGGAGGTGTTGCCGAGAACGAGACCGCCGCCGGCGAGCGTGAGATTGCCGGTGCCGAGAGTGCCGGACGTGCCGGTGACGAGCGTGCCGCCGGTGACCGTGGTGGCACCGGTGTAAGTGTTGGCGCCGCCGAGCACCCAGGTGCCGCCGCCGCTCTTGACGAGCGAGGTGACGCCGGTGCCGTTGTCGGTGATGATGCCGGCGAGCGTGTTGTTGCCGGTGTTTGAACCGGTGAGTGTGAGCGTGCGCGCGGTGTTGGTGCCCGCGAGGATATGGGCGCCGGTGTGGGCAAAGGTGAGCGCGCCCGAGCCGGAGGCATCGAGTGTGGAGCCGGCGGTCGTGCCGAGCGTGAACACGCGGTCGGTGCTCGCGGCCGGGCCGGTGTAGCGGAGCGTGCCGCCGTTGAGCACGAGGTTGGCGGCGGCGTTGGGCGAGGCGCCGATGGAGCTGTTGACGCCGCCGTTGGCGAGCGTGTTGGCGCTCAAGATGCCGCCGTTGATCGTGGTGGCGCCGGTGTAGGTGTTGGCTCCATTGAGGACGAGCGTGCCGTAGCCGGCCACGGTGAGGCTGCGCGTGCTGCCGCTGATGACGCCGTCGACCGTGAGAGTCGAGGTGCTCACAGTGACGGTGCGGTTGGCGTTCATCGCGACATTGCCGGAGCCGAGGTTCAGGGCATTGGTGCCGGCGAAGGTAAAGTTGCCGTTCCAATTCTGCGTGTTGTTATTGGCCAGCGTGACGGACGAGCCCGATGTGTTGTCGAGTGCGCCGCCGTTGATCGTGAGCGCGCCGGTGCCGATGGCGGCGGGGTGGTTGAGCGCGAGTGTGCCGCTGCTCAAGGTGGTGGTGCCCGTGTAGGTGTTGGCTCCGAACAGCGCGAGGGTGTTGGCACCCGACTTCACGAGATTGAGGGTGTTGGCGCCGCCGTTGGGATTGGCGATGATGCCGGAATAATCGAACGAGCCTCCGGTGGCGTTCGTCGTGTCGAGGCCGAGGGTGGAGCCGCTTTTGAATCCGCCGGTCGCGGTGCCGAGGGTTTTGATTGTATCGATGTCAGTCGCGGTGAACTCGCCGGTGCCGCCCACGTTGAAGGTGGCGTTGGTGCCGGAATTCACGACGAGGTTGGCAGCGGTCCAGCTGGCGGTCGTGGCGTTGTAGAGCGAGACCTGTTTGCCGAACTGAAGTTTGCCGGCGGTGATCGTGGTGACGCCGGTGTAGGTGTTGGCGCCGTTGAGCACGAGGGTGCCTGCGCCGGCCTTGGTCAGAGCGAAACCGGTGCCCGCGATGCCGCCGCCGACGGTGAGCGTGGAGCCGTTGACGGTGACGGTGCGGCTGGCGTTCATCGTGACCGCGCCGGTGCCGAGATTCAGGGCCTGACTGGTGCCGGCGAAGGTGAAGTTACCGTTCCAATTCTGGGGGTTGTTTTGGACGAGCGTCAGGGTCGATCCGTAGGTGTTGTTGAGCGTGCCGCCGTTGATGACGAAGGAGCCGGTGCCCAAAGCCTGGCCGTTATACGTGGCGAGGTTCAGCGTGCCTGCGTTCAGGGTCGTGCCACCGGTGAAGGAGTTGCTGCCGCTGACCGTGAGCGAGCCGGTGCCGGACTTCACGAGGGCCAGGGCGCCGCCGCTGCCATTGGTGAGAGGACCGCTGTAGGCGATCGTGCCGGTGTTATTAATCGTCAGCGTCTTCGCGCCGGCGGAGCCGGAGGCGGTGTAGGCGCCGACAGTCAGGGTGTTGGTTGACGCGTTGGTGATGACTAGGTTTCCGTTTCCACCGACGGCGATGGGATCAGTGATGGTGTCGCCTTTGCTGGTCGAGATCTGGTTGATCTGTCCGTCGCTGGCACCGTTGTTGAAATAAATGCTGACCGAGCCTCCCAGCGTGTAGGCATGGGTGTTGTCGCTGTCGCCGATGTTAAGGACGCCGATGGTTTTGTTGGAGCCGTCCACCGTGACGGTTCTCGCGGCGGTGAGATTGAAGGTGAGATTGGCGACATCGCCGGCGTTATTGCCTGCGATGGTGCTGCCCGCCCAGTTGGCGGCGGTGCTCCAGTTGCCGGCGGCATCGACATTCCAGGTGCCGCTGGCGGCTTGGGATGCGGTGATGAAAAGACCGAGGGAGAGACTCAACAAAGCCGCATGCTGCAGAGTGCGCACACGACGAACAACCGGATGACCGGAACGAGACGTTATGGTATTCATGGGGTGAAAAACGAGACGTGTGTGAACACGTCGGGGTGCGGACGGTTTACTCCCATGCGCAGTGCAATCATAGTGCGAAGAGCCGTCTGAAATTTCATCTTCATGGCTTCGTTCGAACAAACCGCGGACAAGAAACGGAGCGGCTCGCGGTGAGGTAATAGTCTTGTGAGTGCCTGCAATGGCCGTTTGAGAATCTCCCAATGGCTTACGGAGTTGTAGTGTCGGACGCGCTTTTTACCCTGCGTCAGTGGTTGCAGTCATCGGACTTCAAGCCGGGCGCGCGCATTCCCTCGGAACGGCAGCTGGCGCTGCAATTCGGGCTCAAGCACAACGCCGTCAACCGGGCGATGGTCCGGCTGATCATGGAAGGGTTGGTGACGCGTGAAGGCTACAAGTTGTATTACGCGACCGAGAAAAAAACCGGCTCCACCGGCTTCACGTGCGATCTGGTGCTGGCCCGACGATCAATCCAGTTGAAGAGCTATCGCAAAGTGGCGAAGGAGCTGGGGATCGAGTTGCGCCTCCACTATTACGAGTCGGTGGACGAGTCGGTGTGGCATCTTCACCGCCTGGATGCGCCGGGGACCGAAAGCGTGCTGTTCGACCCGCCGCACGGCCCGCCGGCGATGTGGTGGGCGCCGGCGATGAGGCAACTACTCGCGCATGGCATCCCCGCGATCAGCATCCGCCAATACGCCGAGAACATTCCCTGCGTCCTGTCGGATTTCACCCGGGCGGTGGATCTGGTTTTTTCCCATCTGCGCGAACAGGGACACGTGGAGATGGCACTGTTCACGATTGCTCCGCGGGCCTCCGTCTCGATCGAGATCTACAAGGCGTGGCAAGCGTTGCCGTGGGAGAAAAACGGCCGGGCCAGCGCAAAGCGGATCGCGTTTTATGATGACGCTCGGGAAGACGTGCAGGCGCTGGCGAAGCGGCTGGCAGGCGAGTGGAAGAATGTCACCGCCCTGGTGGTTTACACGGTTCACGATCCCGTCGTTCCCCACTTGCTGGAGGAACTGGCACGCCACAAAAAATATGCGCCCCGTGATTTGTCGGTGATCGGGTTGGGCGACCTGCCTCACCTGACGACACTGAATCCGCCGGTCAGCACGGCGGCTTTTGATTCACACCTGATACATGAAACCGTTTTCCGCCTGGCCCAGCGGCTGGCGCGGAAAAAACAAAACACCGGCCTGTTGCCGCCATTTTCCTGCCTCGGCGTTCATCCCTATCTGCTGCTTCGGGAATCAACGCAGCCGGTGGCGGGATTCGTGCCGAAAAAAAAGAACATGGGGGATGTGTCCGACGCGGCCCAGCATCCCGAACACGGGGCCACGCCGTCCGATTTTAAACAGGCGCTCAAATCCATGCTCAGGCGGCCCTATGCGCTGGTGATGACCGCGGAGTCCGCACGGTTCTCGACCGTCGACCTCTCGACGTTTGTGAACCGTCCGCTGAATTACCGGAAAGGCTGGCTGGGCGATCTGCCGCTGGTTCATTTCGGCGCGGGCCGGCGCATGATCCACGGCGTGCCTTTCCAGGTGCTCGGAGGTCCGGCGCGGACCGACCATGGTGCGATTGTCTTCCGTTCGAGGACGAACGAGACGGGCAACTCCAAGGGACTGCCGTCGCGTCTGAGAATTCCCATCGGGACCAGCGCGACCGCGATATATATTCTGCACGGTTGCGGCTACACCCGGTTTCTTTCGCCGTTCGCCACCTACGATTTCTACTCGGGGACAAAAAAACTGGGGTCCGTGCCGATCGTGGCACTGGGCCAGCCGCCTCACGACTGGGATGCGGCGCATTTTGCGCGAGAGTCGCAGAAGGCGAACATTCAGGATTGGTGGGGGGATTTTCCGCACGTCGATTTTCCCAACGCACGGCAGGCGCCCATCGTGCCGCCGGATGAAGAGATCACGACGCGTCGTTACGCCTATCTTTATACGCTCGAATGGAAGAATCCCTTTCCTGGCCGGAAAGTCACCCACATGGAGATCACCGTGGATGCGGATCAATCGACGACCCTGGGGTTGGTCGCCATTACGAGTCTTCAAAAAAGCGCAGACTGAATGCCGGTCGTTGGGTGCGGAAATCGGATGGTATGGGATGGAGGTTTTCCGGGCGGGAGGTAAGAGTTCGCTATGCGAGTGTTGATTGCAGCGGATAAATTCAAGGACTCACTTACGGCCGCGCAGGCGTGCGAAGCGATTGCGGACGGCGTGCGGCGCACGCAGCCGGCGTGGAGCGTGGATCAGTGTCCGCTCACGGACGGAGGCGAGGGGTTTGCGAGTATTTTGACCGAGGCGGCGCGTGGCGAATGGACGGTGTGCCGTGTGCCGGGGCCGCGCGGGGAACCGGTCGATGCGGGTTTCGGCGTGATCGAAGCGGCGCGGTTGCCGGCGGCGGTGCTGAAGCGGCTCGGTTGTGCGGGTGAGGGGTGTCTGGCGGTGATCGAGATGGCGGCGGCGAGCGGGCTGGCGTTGTTGCGCGCCGATGAACGCGATGTATGGCGTGCGCACACCGGTGGGACCGGAGAACTGATCGCGGCAGCGATCGCGCGAGGTGTGGACGGGATTTTATTGGGTGTGGGCGGGAGCGCGACGCATGACCTTGGGCTGGGCGCGTTGGGCGTGCTCGGGCTGGAGTTGCGCGACAAGAAGGGAGTGCGTGTGGCGAGCGCGGAACCGGCGTCGTGGGCGGAGACGGCGAGTGTGCGGGTGGAGGGTCTGAAGAGACTGCCGTCGATCTGGATCGCGTGCGACGTGACGAATCCGCTGCTCGGGCCGCGCGGCGCGGCGACGGTGTATGCGCCGCAAAAGGGGTTGCGGTCGGAGGCGTTGGCGAGACTAGAGGCGGAGAGCACGCGGATGGCGGGGTTGTTGTGCGCGAGTCTTGGGGTTGAGGTGGAAATCGCGGAGACGCCCGGCGCGGGGGCGGCGGGCGGTATTGCGTTCGGGTTGATGGCGGCGACCGGGGCGCGGCTGGTGCCGGGCTTCGAATTAGTGGGCGACTGGCTGCGCATCGGTGAACGCCTGGCGGCGGCCGATCTCGTGATCACGGGCGAGGGGCGCTTTGACGACAGTTCGCTGCAAGGCAAGGGGCCGGGATCGCTGGTGCGCGCGGCGGTGGCGCTGGGCAAGTCCGTGCACGTGTTCGCGGGGCGAGTGGATGCGCGGGAGACGCCGGGCGTGAGGTTGCACGAAGTCTCTCCGCGCGATGTGCCGCTGGCCGATGCACTGGCCAATGCCGGCGGATGGTTGCGGGAGCGGACGGAGCGGGAGTTTTCTCGGGGTCAGTCCTTCGGGGTGGACTCGCGGTAGGCCTTGGGGGAAACGCCGTGGCGGATGCGGAAGGTGCGGCTGAAACTGAAGAGGGAGTTGAAGCCGCATTGCTCGGCGATTTCGGAGATGCGCACGGAGGTCATGCGCAGGAGGCCGCAGGCGCGCTCAAGGCGGAGTTCGCGCATGTGTTTGCCGAGGCTTACACCGCAGGAGGCGCGGAAACGCGTGCGCAGATTGCTCGGGCTCATGCCGAGTTCGGCGGCGAGTTCGCGGATCGAGGGGGCGACGGGCCGGCGTTGCTGGAGCGCGTGATTGACCTGGAGTTTGAGCGTGGAGCCCGGGGCGGCGGCCGTGGTGCGATTGGGCGGCGGAGCGAGTTCGGAGAGGAGGAGCGCGAGGCGCAACTCGGGCAGGCCGAGTTCGGCGAGATCGCGTTGGGCGCGCAGCAGGTCGTTCAACTGCACGACGAGGTTGGTGTTGAGCGGGAAGACGACGTTGCGCAGCGGCTCCATGGCGACGCCCTGGGCGTATTCGAAAGTGATGAAGAGCCAGTGGAGTTTTTTGTCGGGATTTTTGTAGTGGTGATACTGGTAGGGAAGGATGACCAGACCGCGCCCGGGTGAGAGCGTGAGCTCGACATCGTCGGCGCACACGACGGCCCGGCCCTTGAGCGGGACGATGAGCACATGGCGGTGGTGCATGGCGCGGCCGCGTTGCGGGTGGTTGAGCTCGGCGCCGGTGCGCCGCTGGAAGCAGATGATGTTCTCCGGCAGGGGCGGGGCCTGGCGCCGCACGCCGTGGAGCGGGCGGGACGGGCTGTCGAGCCGGCGGGCGCGGGCGGCCAGGCTGGCGAGGGCGCGGGGACTAAGCTTTGACGTTTTTGTTAAATACATAGTCGTTTCGGCTATTCACTGCCTGACGGAAAAAGCGTAGCGTGGAAAGCACGAAGCCTGTCCGCGGGCCGTCACTCAATTTACCACTCCACGATTATGCACACCTCCGAATCCCAGCAGCGCGAACGCATCCGCACCGAGATTTTTGCCGATGCGGACACCGCGTCCCGTCAGCTGGCGGGGGAAATCGCCGTGTTGATTCGCGAGCGGGCGAAGGACGGAAAGGGTGTTGTGCTCGGGCTCGCTACGGGGTCGACGCCGGTGCGGCTTTATCGCGAACTGATCCGGATGCATCGCGAGGAAGGGCTGTCGTTCAAGAACGTCACCACGTTCAACCTCGACGAATACTACGGGCTGACGCGCGACCATCCGGAGAGCTACTGGCGCTTCATGCACGAGCAGCTGTTCAACCACATCGATCTGCCGGCGGCGCAGATCAATCTGCCGAACGGCACGTTGCCGCGCGGCGAAGTGTTCGGTGCGTGCCGCGCCTATGAGGAGAAGATCGTGGCGGCGGGGGGGCTTGATTTGCAGGTGCTCGGCATCGGTCGCACGGGTCACATCGGTTTCAACGAGCCCGGTTCGACGCGTGATTCACGCACGCGGTTGGTGACGCTCGACGGATTGACGCGGCGTGATGCGGCGCGCGACTTTTTGGGCGAGGCCAATGTGCCGCGTCATGCGATCACGATGGGCGTGGGCACGATCCTGGATGCGCGCCGCATCGTGCTCCTCGCGTGGGGCGAGTCGAAGGCCGGGGTGCTGGCGCAGGCGGTCGAAGGTGCGCCGGTGGATTCTTTGCCGGCGAGTTTTCTGCAGGGGCATGCGAACTTGAGTTTCTACATCGACGGATCGGCGGCGTCGGCGCTCACGCGGATGCGGCATCCGTGGTTGGTCGGTCCGGTGGCGTGGACGCCCGAGATGGCGCGCCGGGCGGTGGTGTGGCTTTCGCACACGGTGGGACGTCCGGTGCTTAAGCTGCTCGACGAAGATTACAGCGAACACGGCATGGCGGATCTGCTCACGGAGCAGGGATCAGTTTACGATCTGAACATCCGGATATTTAACGAACTGCAGCACACAATCACGGGCTGGCCGGGCGGCAAGCCGGGGGCGGACGACACGCATCGTCCGGAGCGCGCGGAGCCGGCGTCGAAGCGAGTGGTGGTGTTCAGTCCCGAGCCTTCGCACGACATGCTCGGCATGGGCGGGACGCTGCGCCGGTTGGTGGATCAGGGACATCACGTGACGGTGGTTTACCAGACCTCGGGAAATCTGGCGGTGCCGGATGCTGACGCGGTGATGGCGACGGATTTTGTGTCGGATCTCGCGGCTTGTTTTGAAGGCACGGCGGGACCGGCGGAGGCGTTTGCCCGCGTGGTGCGCGGCGAGTTGCTGGAGAAAGCGGCGTTTGCCGGAGACTCCGCGCAGGTGCGCCGGTTGAAAGGACTCGTGCGCCGGGGCGAGGCAAGGGCGGCGTTGAAATCGTGCGGGGTCGCGGCGGGCGACGTGGTTTTTCTAGACTTGCCGTTTTACGAGCAGGGGAAGTATCGCCAGTTCAAGCCGGGCGAGGCGGATTTGCGTGAAATCGAACGCGTGTTGGCGAAGGTGCGGCCGCACCAGATTTTTATCACGGGTGATCGGGACGATCCGTCGTCGGTGACGGCGGTGTGTTTTGATCTCGTGCGTCGAGCCTGCCTCAGTGTGTCGGGCGACGGGTGGTTTGCGGATTGTCGCGTGTGGCTTTACCGCGGCGTCGAGACGCCGTGGGACGCGGCGGAGATCGACATGGCGGTGCCGTTGAGTCCGCGTGAGCTGACGCAGAAATCGCAGGCGATTCTTCCGCACCGTTCGCAGCGCAGCCACTCGGCGGTGGCGACCGGATTGCGCGAGCCGTGGCAGCAGGCGGAGCAGCAGAACCGCGGGCTGGCGGCCACGTATGACGCGCTGGGTCTGGCTGATTACGAAGCGATCGAAGCGTTTCGCCGGTGGGTGCCGGGAGTCTGATTTTATGTTTAAACTGTCTCCTCGTTTTACTCCGGCGCTGGATCCGGAGTTTGTGCCGGCGGTTTTGTGGAATCGCGCCTACCGCACGCTTGTGCAGCAGACGCGTGAAGGCCGTCCTTTGGCGATCGCGCTGACGCGGGCGGACGGGCGTTCGTCGGTTTGGCGCGGCGAAGTGCTGCCGGCGTGGCATATGGAGTCGGCGCTGACGCTGCGCTATGTGGAGCGGTTGCTGAAATTTCTCCTCTGGCAGCGCGGCGGGTGCCGCGTGCTGGTGGTAGGTGCGCCGGAAGTCGCGGCGGAGCTGAAGAAGATCTATTCGGCGAAGGGCACGCGGGCGTTCGACTACCGGTTCATGGGCGACGAGGTTTACGGGAGTTCGTTTACGGTGGAGTCGGGTCTGTGGAGTGATCTGCCGAAGGAGGAGCCGGATGCGTTGGCGGTCGGGCGGCATCTGGGCGGTTGTCGCATCGGTTTCGATCTGGGTGGAAGCGACCGCAAGGCCTCGGCGGTGATCGACGGGAAGGTCGTGTATTCGGAGGAGATTCCGTGGGACCCGTATTTTCAGGCGGACCCGGCTTATCACATCGAAGGCGTGCAGGATTCGTTGCTGCGGGCGGCGGCGCATCTGCCGCGCGTGGACGCGATCGGCGGGAGTGCGGCGGGTGTTTACGTGAACAACGAAGTGCGGGTGGCGTCGCTTTTTCGCGGCGTGCCGCGCGACCGGTTTGAGGCGAGCATTCGGCGCATGTTTTTTGTTCTGCGTGAACGGTGGAGCGGCGTGCCGTTTGAAGTCGTCAACGACGGCGAAGTCACGGCGCTGGCCGGCTCGATGTCGCTGGGGGAAAACGCGGTGCTCGGCGTGTCGATGGGCACGAGCATGGCGGCCGGTTATGTGACGCCGGAAGGCGGCATCACCCCGTGGCTGAACGAGCTGGCGTTTGCGCCGGTGGATTACGCGGAAGGCGCGCCAGCCGACGAGTGGTCGGGTGATCGTGGATGCGGCGTGCAGTATTTCTCGCAGCAAGGGGTGAACCGGCTGGCCGTGCGCGGCGGGATCAAGTTCCCCGACGCGATGCCGTTGCCGGAGCGGTTGGTGGCGGTGCAGGCATCGATGGCGGCGGGCGATGACCGCGCGCGGTCGGTCTATGAAAGCATCGGCACGGTGCTGGGATATTCGGTGGCGCATTACGCGGATTTTTATGATCTGCGAAATATGCTGGTGCTCGGCCGCGTGACTTCGGGCGCGGGGGGCGAAGTGATTCTGGAGAAAGCCCGTGAAGTGTTGCGCGGAGAATTTTCCGGACTGGCGGAGCGCGTGCGACTCGCGATGCCGGACGAGAAAGATAAACGCCATGGCCAGGCGGTGGCGGCGGCGAGTCTGCCGGCATTGGGAGCGGCCTGAGTTTTGGCATCACGAACCTCTTTTCCCCTATGAAATTCTCACACTCCAAGGCGGATGTATATGTTCCGGGTGGCGCGCGTTCGGCCGAGGCGGCGCTCGCGGCGGTGACGCACCTGTGCGTGGCAGCGCACCAGGACGACATAGAGATCATGGCGCATGCGGGTATTTCCGATTGTCTCGATACGCCGGGCCAGGCGTTTGGCGGCGTGGTCGTCACGAACGGTGCGGGGTCGTCGCGCATCGGGCCGTATGCGCAATTCACCGATGAGCAGATGCAGGAGATTCGGCGCGAGGAGCAGCGCAAGGCGGCGGACATTGGGAGTTACGCGATCCAAGTGCAGCTGGCGCATCCGAGCGCGGATGTGAAGCAGGTGGGACATGCGGGTGTGGCGGCGGATTTGACGGCGATTTTTTCGGCGTGTTCGCCGGAGGTGGTTTATCTGCACCAGCCGGCGGACAAACATGACACGCACATCGCGGTGTTGCTGCGGTGCCTCACGGCGTTGCGGGCGTTGCCGGTGGAGCGGAGGCCGAAGCGCGTGCTGGGCTGCGAAGTGTGGCGCGATCTCGATTGGTTGGTGGACACAGACAAAGTCGTCCTTGATTCGGGGCGTCATCCGGCGTTGGCGGCGGATTTGCTGAAGGTTTTTGATTCACAGATTAGCGGAGGAAAACGCTACGACCTGGCGACCATCGGGCGGCGGTGTGCGAACGCGACGTTCCACACGTCGCATGCGTCGGACAAAGTCGCGGGCATTACGTGGGCGGTGGATCTGACGCCGCTGGTGGCGGATGCGACGCTGGATGTGAGCGCGTTTATCGCGGTGCACATCCAGCGCCTGCAGTCGGATGTGGCGGGACGGCTGGCGCGGTATCGGTGAGACTACTGTGACGGTGGGTGTTCGTTGCGCGAAGAGCGTGTCGGGTCGTGAAGCGGGCGTGGTCAAGCCACGCCCCTACACAGATTATAAGGCGCGGGCGGGGCCGAGGGAAGCGCGGGGGATGAAGCGGGTGTTGATCGTGTGGATCAACTGCGGGGACGTGCGCGGGACGGGGGCCGTGGCAGCTTCGATGAGTTGGTGAAGCTGCTCGACGGCGGCGGCGGCGATCTCGTTGCGCGGGATGCCGACGCTGGCGAGAGGCGGACGCGTGAAAGGCGCGAAGGAGAGGTTGTCGATGCCGATGATCGAGATGTCCTTGGGCACGCGCAGGCCGTGTTTGTCCGCTCCGCTGATGGCGCCGAGGGCGAGGATGTCGGTCGAGCAGAGCACGGCGGTGACTTGCGCGGAGATGAGTTCGCCGATGGCGCGTTCGCCGTCCTCGAAAGACAGCGGACCGGAGGCGGCGGGCGCGGAGTCGGCGTCGAGACCTTGTTCGCGGAGGGCGTGGCGGAAGGCGTCGTGTTTCGCGGTGTCGGCCAGGCCGTGGATAAAACCGATGCGCGTGTGGCCGGCATTTTTCAGCTGGGCGACGGCTTCGTCGATGCCGGAGTCCTGGTGGATGCGGACGAGGCCGGCGGCCTCGGGGAGGTCCCAGTCGTGGTTGGCGATGACGACGACGGGAACGGTTTTGAAACGCTTTAGGAAGGCGAGGGCGCCGGAGCGGGAATCGGCGACGAGGATGATGCCGTCGAGACCACCGCCAGCGGCGGCGCGTTGCAGGCCGAGGGACGGCTCGGCGGTTTTTTGGGTGAGCTCGAGGTTGGTTGTGTAGTCGCGGGCGGAGGCGGCTTTGGCGATCTCCTGGGCGAGCTCCATGTTGTAGTAATCGAAGATCGGGGCGGTGCTGAAACTATAGTAAACCGCGATAATATCGGTGCGCCTGGCGTTGAGACGCTGCGCGTGGATGTTGGGCGTGTAACCGTGCTCGGCGGCGAGGGCGAAGATGCGCTGACGGGTCTCTTCCTTGATGCGTCCGCGACCGGAAAACGCACGGGAAACCGTGGCGGTGGAGACGTCGGCGAGGACGGAGAACTTCTTAATATCCATGAACAATGAAAGTAGTAACGCACGGGTGCGCGTTTGTGCAAAATTTAGTTTCTCAGAAGGGTGGAAAAGGAGTCGGAGCTTGACGGTGGGATGATTTGCGTAACTAATTACGCAAATGATGAAATTGACCGCGTTTCACCGTCAGCAGGGTGTAGGATTAGTCGTTGGATTACTGATGGTTGTTGGATTTATTGGCGAAACAAAGGCGGCGGAAGGCCGGGTGATGGGCGCGCGAGTCGAGCGGGTGGCGGGGATGCCGGACGCGGTGGCGGTGATTTTGGAGCACGAGGGCACGTTGGCGGCGGAGCGGATGCGGTTTTATTTCGATACGAAGCCGAAGGCGGGCGAGCCATCGTCGGGGGCGGATTTTCTGGTCGAGGGACCTTCCTTCTACGCCTATCCGGCGGGCGGGTCGGGGTGGTCTTGGAATCGCATCGGTGCGCCGGTGTTTCAGGCGAAGGCGGGCGAGTTGGTGTGCGTGGTGAGCGCGCCTGAGTTGGGGCGTCCGTTTTCGTGGTTCGCGGAAGTGACGACGCCTGATTGGAACGTGGGACAACGCTGGCCGGCGAGCGGGATGGCGGCGGTCGATCCGGCGAAGCTGGCGGTGAGGTCGCGTCCGGCGGAAACGGCGCGGGTGGACATGGGACCGTTTTTGGCGATGCGGCCGAAGACGCTTTCGGTGGCGTTGAACGGCGGTCCGAATTTGAGCGAGTGGACGCCGGTGCGCGGTGGCGTGACGTTTGCGGCGCTGGCGGAACGGCTGGGCGCGCTCGGGTTGCCGGCGGAGGCGCGGATGGAGGGGGCGTTGCGCGATGCGACGGGTGGCGAGGTGGTTGCGTTGGTGCCGGCGCGGATGTGGCGTAAGGGCGATAACTTTGCGTGGGCGGGTGAAGCGGCGGGCGTTGACTGGGTGCTGGTGGCGGATGCGCCGCGTGCGGGCGAGCTGCGGGTGACGGGCTGGTTGCGTGATGACACGGCGCGGGTGTTGCGCATCGAGGCGGGGCTGGCGCTGCCGCTCGCCGGAAAAACCTGGGCCGACGACATGAGCACGAGCCGCGTGATCGACGGGAGCGAGCCGGTGTTTGGGAATTTTGCGGGCGGGCGTTACGGGCTGGACGCGCGGCAGTCGTATTATCCGATCGGTGTGGTCGAGGACGGTGCGAAGGCTTGGGTGATCGAGACCGATCCGGCGGAGCCGCGGGTGTTCGCACTGGGCGCGGGCACGACGTATTTGAAGGTCAACTACGATCTGGCGCTGACGCCGGAGACGGCGAAATTTCCCGGGCAGGCGACCTTCCGGTTTTCGGTTTATGCGGTCGAGCGCGGAGAGGAAGGCGGATTTCGCGCGGCTCTGGCGGAGTTTTATAAGCGTTATCCGGATTATGCGGAACGGCGCGTGCCGCATTCCGGATTGTGGATGCCGTTCTCGGATATCTCGAAGCTGCCGGGTGCGGAGGATTTTGGATTTTCGTTTTTTGAAAAGGTCGGCGAGCGCGGGGCGGATGTGGATTACGCAAAAACCCACGGCGTGCTGACGCTGATGTATGCGGAGCCGTGGCTTTATTGGCTGCCGTTTGACGACGGCGAGACGCGCACGCCGGCGCGGGCGTTGGAAAAGGTGCGGCAGTTGTCCGCGCTGGGATCAGGCTGGAGCCGCGATCTGGCGGCGTCGGGACTGGCGGGGGCGGCGCGTGGTGCGAACGGCGACATTCACACGAAGTTCATGGACCTGCCCTGGAACCGCGGGGCGCGCATGGAAGTGAGCAGCGATCCGGATCTGGCGAGGGCGACGCCGGACGGAATCAATCGCGCGGAGGCGGAATGGAAACGCATCGCGGAGTGGCTGGATGATCCGCGAGTGGATGGAATTTATTTGGATTCGATGGATGCGATCGTGCAGCCGGACCATGCGGCGGCGGCGTTTCAGGCGGCGGATTATCCGGGAACTTACACGCAGGCCGGTCGGGTGCCCGCGATGGCGCCGAATGTGCCGCAATATGAATTCACGGCGACGCTCGGGGCGTTGCTGCGGGCGCGCGGGAAATACCTGATGGCGAATTTTCCGCTGGTGGATTCACCGTTTCTGAATCGCTGGATCGATATTCCGGGAGAAGAGACGGATTGGTGGAGCGGCGGACAATACAACCCGAACAGCCGGACGCGGCTGGATTATCGTCGCGCGTTGTCGGGGCAGAAGCCGTTCGGTTTTTTGCAGTCGACGGATTTTTCGACGTTTGAAGGCGAGCTGTTACGCCGGTATTTCGAGACGTGCGTGGCGTATGGGTTTCAGCCGAGTTTTTTCAGTCACAACGCGGCGGATAATCCCTACTGGCAGGACGCGAAACTGATGGAGCGGGATCGCCCGCTTTTTAAGACCTATGTGCCGCTGACGCGGCGCTTGTCGGACGCGGGCTGGCAGCCGGTGCGCGGGGCGCGGTTGGTGGACGCGGACGGAGTGCGATTGGAGCAGTTTGGCCGTTCGTCGGAAGGCTTGTGGCATCTGACGTTGCAAAACCAGACCGAGACGCGGCGGGTGACCGAGCTGGTGATGCCGGTCGGAATGGCGCGCGTGGCGTGGCTGGATCCGCTGACGGGATCGGCCGGCTGGGCCGAAGGGGGCGAGCGCATTCCGGTGACGTTGAGTCCGCACGGGTTGCTGGTGCTCGATTTGGTCGCGCCCGGGCGGTTGGGCGATGAACAGGCGTTTCTCGCCAGCTGGAGTTCGGGCAATGCGGCGCTTGCCTCGCTCGTATCATTGCAGCGAGAGCGCTCGGCCGGTCTGCGGGTGGAAATCGCCCCCCTTGGTTTGCGGATAACGGGGGAGGAATCGGGATGGTCCATTCGCGTTCGTAACGAAACAGCGGATACGATCAATCTGGGCGCGAAAGGGGTGGAATCGCAGCGTATAAAATCGGGTGAGTGGGGCGAAATCCGCCTTAAGATTGCCGCCGAACCGGCAGGTTTGCTGATGATTGCCGGAAGTGTTGCCGGCAAAAACGGAGTGACGGACTTTGTCCGAATGGTGGACCAAGGTTCGGTTGCACCGATCGAGGCGTTTGGTCCGGGCAAACGATTTCTCACGCGCGAAGGAAAGGCTTCCGTCCCGGTGCGCCTGAAAAACCACACCCTTAATGCCCGTGAGGTGTTGGTTAAATGGGGAACAGGCGCTGGTGAACACCGGACGGTGTCGCTGGCCGCCGGTGCGGAGGAGACGGTCAGTCTTTCGGTGCCGCGACCGGTCGGTGAAAGTGCGGTCGTGCTCCCGTTGAGCGTTTCGTCAGACGGATGGGAGTGGTGGGCGGAGGAGTGCCGCGTGGTGTTTCTCGATGCGCGAGCGAGTCTGGCGAGCGAACCGGGAGTGCAGGCGACGGCGGACAGCACGTTCGGCGGGTATTCGACGAAGGCGTTGAATGACGGAGTGGCCGATGGCGCGAACCTGGCGTGGAACGAAGCGGCATGGGCGTCGGAGGACGGCGCGAGTGAGCACTGGGTGAGGCTGGCGTTTCCGAAGCCGGTGGCGGTGGAAGAGGTGGTCATCCACTGGAACCATGAAGGTGGCGTAACCTATACGGGTCGCGAGGGAGTTATTCTTGGCGAAGTGGCGACAGGGCAGGAACTGCCGATCGCGAATTGGAAAGCGAAACCCGGCGAGCGGACGACGCGAGTGACGTTTCCGCGTCAGATGTTGAAGACGCTGCGGGTGACGCAGAGTCCGGGCCAGGGAGCGCCGGAGCGGCCGGGGATCATGTGGGTGACCGAGCTGGAGGCGAATTGAGGACGGAGTTTTTTTGCCCACGAAACACACTAAAAGACACGAAAACCGGAATCGGAGTTTTTGTCACAGAGCCGAGCCGGAGTTCGAGCAAGAGGACACGGAGGTCATCCCGTTGACTGAACCCTTCGCGCCCCTGCCTCGTTGGCGAGACATTCGTTGGGGTGTTAGAAAGCCGTTTTATCGCGGGAGGAGTGCCAGAAGCGGAGGATGATCACCGTGTCGTCTGCGCGCACTTGGTAGAAATGCGAACTGGAGCCAGGATGACTTCACTCACTTCGCTTTCGTCGAACTCGGGCACCTGCCTGCCGGAGCAGGGGAACTCGGCGGCTTTGGTTGCTTGCTCCAAGAGCCGCTGGGCAAATGCCTCGGTGCGTTGCGGGGCGTCTTTCGCGATGTAGCGCGTGATATTGCGCAGATCGGCACGGGCGCGGGCCGAGATGATCAGTCTTCGGCGACCCACTTCGGAATCTCCTGTTTCAGATCTTCCACGGAATAGCCGGGCTCGCGTTCGGCAGACTCGATTCCTTCACGGATGGCGGCAATCACTTCGATCTCTTTAGCCACGTCGTGGAGTGATACATCCGGCGGCAGATTTTTGAGGATGTATTGAACCGCCTCGTGTGTGCTCATGCCGCCAACGTGGCGGGAGCCATGCCGTCGGCAAGTGCGGCTTTCTCAACCGGGTTAGCGACCGTCCTCGGCGGTGGCGGTGCGGGGGGCGCGGAGGTCGATGAACATCTGGCGGAAATCGCGGATGCCGCCGACCAGGAACCAGACGGTCGCGCCGATGCCGATGGGGATGCTGATCCATATGTTCCATTTCCAGAAGGACGCCCAGGAGGAGTCGGGCACGTCGACAGCGAGGTTGTAGATGGTGCCGATGACGAAGATGAGCCACCAGGTGAGCGTCCACACGAGTGTGCCGCGGCAGATGAGGCGGTCGCCGCGCGTGAACTCGGGGCCGCTGCCGAGGGTTTCGGCGAGGCGTTCGCGCCAGCCAAAGCGCGGCGCGGCGAGCGGGTCGTGGACGACGCGGGCTTCGCGGCCGAGCATGGTTTCGAGGTCGAAACGGGTGCGTCCGCAGAGCGAGACAATCACATAGACGAGCAGGGCGGTGAGCATGGCGCCGAACATGATTTCGCGTCCGTTGAAGGGGAATTTGGCGGCGTGGGCGATGAGCCAGGCGTTGTCGGTGAAGAGTCCGCCGAGCCAGGGAGACAAGTAGGCGGGCCAGGCGCTTTGCACGGCGAGTCCGCCGGTGGAGAGCACGCCGCCGGTGATCATGGCGGACCAGGCGGCGGCGGTGCTGCCGCGGCGCCAGTAGAGTCCGCCGATGATGGCGGCGCCGGCGCCGCCGAGGAAGATGGCGCCGGTGATGTCGAAGAACATGAAGACGTAGTCCTTCAGCGGGAACAGGAGGCTGAAGGCGAAGGCGAAGAGCGCGACGCCGAGGGAGGAGCGGCGCAGCCAGCGGACGTGTTGCACGGGCTCCAACGGTTTTTTGCGGAGAGGGAGGACGATGTCCTGGATGAAGATGCTGCCCCACGAGTGGAGGTAGGCGTTGTCGGTGCTGAGCGCGGCGGCGACGAGCACGGTGGCGAGGAGTCCGAGGAAGCCGACGGGCAGGAGCACGGTGAGACCGGCGGGGACGGTGAGCTGCGCGCGGGTGACGGGGTCGGAAATGTTGGCGAGCAGAGCGTTGATTTCGGCGGCCTTCGGGGCGAAGGCCGGGTTGTGGAGCACGGCGTAAACGCAGAGCGGCATGAGCAGCAGCGCGAGGTTCTGGCCCATCGAACGCCAGTTGGCCAGAATGCCGGCCATGCGGGCTTCGTGGGGGGAGCGGGCGGAGGCGTTGTAGCCGGAAGTGCCCTGCCAGGCGCGGGTGGTGTAAACGACCATGAAGGCGCCGATGAGGTAGTAGGCGGTGTTGAAGTCGGCGGAGTTGCCGGTCTTGAACGGGTGGATCATCGAGGCTCCGGCGGGCGCGGCGGCGAGGCCGGTGATGAGATCTCCCCACGGCATGAGCCAGAGGAAGAAGACCATCAGGATGATGAACACGACCATGCAGAAGGCGGCCTGCAGGAAGTCGGAGATGAGGATCGTGATTTGTCCGCCGATCCAGACGAGGCCGAGCGCGAGGGAGAGTTCGAGCGCCATGAGCGCGGGGAACATCGGAAGATCGAAACCGCCGAGGACGAGCGTGGCGGGGATTCCGCAGAACTGCATGAAGCAGCGCACGGTGACGGCGGGGAAGATGCCGTAGTTGATCACGCCGGAGACAAACGTGAGCGCGCCGAAGAAGAGTCGGAATTTGCGCGAGTAGCGCATCTCGATGAACTGGGCCATCGTCATGGCACGCGTCTGCCGGTAGCGGTAGATGACGAAGCCGCTCAGGGCGATAAACAGGCCGAGCGGGGCGAGGAAATAACCCCACCAGAGCGGGACGAAGCCGGCGTTAAAAAAGATCTCGAAGGTGCCGACGATGGTGATGGCGCCGAGACCGGCGGCGCCCTCGGAGAGCGTGAGCAGGTAGCGGCCGGCGCAGCGGCTGGCGACGAGGTAGTCGGACACGCCTTTCATGTGGCGGCCGGCGCGCGCGCAGACGATCAGCAGGGCGGTGAGCGAGACGGCGAGGATGATCCAGTCGAGGGTGTGCACGGAGGGTCGGAGGACGGAGGCGGAGTTTTTTAACCACTGATGAAATCGCCCAAGGGGCGATTTTTTGAAGTGTGGCTTCGGCTGATCGCCTGCGCCGGTAGATCGGAGGTGGCGGCTAATCGCCGCCGGGAGGCGGAGGGATGAAGAGGGCGGATTAGCGGACCAGGCTGACTTGCTGGACCCACATGAGATTGGGGCGGTCGGGGGCGCCGCCGGCGATGGACTGGACGATGCGCAGGGCGGTGATCGTGGCGGGGTCGAAGGTGATGAGGCTGCGTTCGCCGGTGTTGTCCTTCACTTGGGCGACGCGGGTCCAGGCGGTGGCATCGGGGCCGGCAGGGCGGACTTCGACGCGGAAGGCGCGAGCGGGAAAGGCGCGGCCGTTGTCGCGGGCCCAGTCGATGGTGACGCCGCCGGCGGCCTCAGCAGCCGGCAAGGTGAACTCAAGCGAATGCTCGGTGCGGCTTTCGGCGGAGGCCCAAGCGCGGTCACGCCAGCCGAGCGAGGATTTGTCGGCAACGCCATCGATCACGGCGGCGACCGTGTAGTCGGCGTAATTGGAGCTGGGAGTGATGCGCGTGCCGGCGGGGAAACCGTTGCGCTCGGTATCCATGGTCACGATACGCGTGTCGGCGGTCTCGGCGGGCGAAAGCCAGCGGGCGTCAACGCGGCCTTGGTAGGTGATGTCGTAGAACGAATCGAGCATGATGGACGTGACGCAGGGAATCATGCCTAGGGTCGTGGCGCGGTCGTAGGCGAGGGCGACTTCGGGGCGGTCGGCGGAAGAGGCGTAGTCAAGGGCGAGAGCGACGAGACCGTGTTTTTGCTGGGCGGGGTGGATGAGTTTTTGCCAGACCTCGAGTCCGTGGTCCCAGGCGGAAGCGCGCATGGTGACGTAGCGTTTCTCGGCGAAGTCGTAGCTGAGGGTGAAGCTTTCGAACATGATGCCGTCGGGCGTGGCGCCGAGATCGGGGAGGAGATCCCAGCCACGATTGAGGACGATGACGGCCTCGGGGTGGCGGTTACGGAGTTCACGGATGAGCGAGACCATCGCAGGGAAGGAGTCGCGGTAGCTGAGGGAGGTTTCGACGGTATCGAGGAAGAAGCCGTCCACGCCGTGGGTCTTGATGATCTCGTCGGCGCGGGCGAGGAAGTGCACGCGCCAGGCGAGGGATGTGGCGTTGGCGAAGTAGGAGTTCCACGTCGTGTTTTTGTCGGGGAGGTTGTCGCCGTTGCGGTCGAAGTAGGACGAGTCATAGCCGCCGGGGCCCTTGGCGTCGCCGGTGCGGAGTTCGGAGTCTTCGCCGATGGAGATGTAGCCGATGGCGATGCGGCCGGCGGAGCGGAGGGCGTTCACCTCGGCGACGGACTGGGCGCGGGTTTCGATGATGGCGGCGTCGCGGGTGAGCAGATCGGCGGTGCGGCCCGGGCCGTAGAAGCAGGAGTAGGACTGGATTTTTTTGAAGGCGGCGCGGGCGTCTTGGCGGGCGGGCAGCGGGGTGACGGCGGACGTGGTTTTGCCGGGGAGGGGGGCGTTGTATTTGGGGACGGTGAACGTCCACGAGCGCGTGTCGCGCGGAAGGGTGTCGAGGGTGTCGGCGTAATTCTCGGTGTAGGTGGCGGCGAAGATTTTGACGGTGCCGCCGGAAGGAAGTCCGAAGGGGGCGAGGGCGGTTTTGAGGGTAAGCGTGTCGCCGGTGATGGTGCGCTCGACGGTGACTCCGGAGAGCGGAGCCCAGGACCAGACGTAGGCGGTGTCGCCGGTAAAGCGGTAGGCCTGCGCGCCCTCGAGGAGGATTTCGAGACCGTTGCCGGCGGATTTGCCGGAGGTGTGGTTGTAGGAAGGCTTGGCGGCGGGGCCGAGGTCGATGAAGACGTGGGTCCACGCGGTGAAGTCGCCGCCGTTGGACTTGAGGCTGATTGTGAGAATGCCGTTGGTGACGGTGGCGTTGGCGGCGAGCAAGCCGGTGCCCTCGGGGGCGGTCGTCGCGGCGGCGGGCTGGGTGAACGGCTGAGCGGACACCGGGCCGCATAGCACGGCGAGGAAAAGCAGGAAGGTCGGTTTCATGGGGTGTGAGCCGGGGTTAGGGTTTATTGGCGGGCAGGGCTTTGACGGCGTTGAACCAGGGATCGGCCTGCCGGAACTCTTCGTCCGGGCGGCTGCTCACGTGTCCGTCTAGGAACACGGACGGAATGGTGCCGCCATATCGGCCATAAGCGGGAGCGGAGTCGGCCGAGATAAAACCGTAGGAGTTGTCGCGGGCATCCGCGGCGATCAAGGTTTTGGACGGGTTGACGAAATCGAGCATGATCAAGTTGTGGTCGCCCTCTTTGCTGGGGTCGCCGATGTGCCGGCCCAGGACGGTGTAGTTCCAACCGTAGGAAATGGTAACGATCAGGCTGTCGTTGGTGGAGGCGTCGAAGCCCTCATGGGCGGGACTGTGGAAACGCTCGGGATCCTGGCCGACGTAGTCCTGCAGGTAGCGCCACCAGTGTTTGTTGGTGTTGAAGTTCAGCCACACGGGCAGACCGCCGCGGTGTTCGCCGGCAAAGAGCAAGGTGGCGCCTCCGATCTCGCGCAGCTTGGCGAGGGATTCGGTTTTTTTGGCGGAAAGACGGACGTTGCCGATGACGGCGATGAGGATGCCCGCGAGCACGCCGATGATGGCGATGACCGTGAGCAATTCGATGAGGGTGAAGCCGGTGGGGCGCCGACGTGAGAACGAAGAGTTCATGACGTGTGCGATGAGTTGCTGGTGGTGGAGGACGCCCGACGGCTTCAGGGTTTAGCGGCGGCGGCGGAAGAAGGCGAGCGTGAGGGCGCCGAAGCCGGCGAGAGCGGCGTAGGTGGAGGGCTCGGGAATGCCGGAGAGGGTGTAGGAGCCGACGGCCAGCTTCTCATAAGGTTGGTTTCCGCTGGTGTAGAAGGCGAAGGCGAACGAGCTGCCGGCGGCACCGAAGAGAGCGCTGTTGTCGGAGAGCAGCGAACCGAGGCTGATCGAATACTCCTGTCCCAATGTAGACGAATAATAGGGAGAGATGCCGGCATTGGCGCTGAGACTGCCGCCATTCAGGTTATCAACGCCTGTATCGTTGACCCAAGTGCCTTCCACTCCGACACGGTTTACGCCGAAGACGTTCAAGCCGGTGGAGAAGTTCTGATCTCTATCAACGCCAAAAATCAGGCTGCGACCTGAAGCGGGACCCCCTTCGGTATCAGGACCCCCGTTGGCGCTGACCGCACTGGTAAATGAGACGTAGATAAAAAGGTGCGTGGCGTTGTTGGCCATCTTCACATTCGCGATATTAAGACCGCCTTCCGGATCATTGCTGAAACTCAGCGAAATCGACGGCACTTCCGCCCACTCGCTAAAATCGCCATCTACGGTGATGTTGGCAAACGTTGACGCGTGGGCGGTGGCAACGGTCAGGGCTAGGACCGGGAGGGCGAGCAGGCGGTGGAGCGTGTTCATGATAGTGGTGTGTCTGACGTTGAGTGTTCTCAGGCGGAAAGAGGCCCGCTTGATTCGCGGGGGATGAAGTAGGTCGAGGCGGGCAGCACGGGCGGTGCGGTCTCGTCGTCTGCCGGTTTGCGCAGGGCGGACGTGAGCGCGGCGATGGCTTCGCGGGCGAGCGTCGCGCGGGGCACGCCGATACTCGAAAGCGTGGGCACCGAGTGTTCGGCGATGGCGAGGTCGTCGATGCCGACGATGGAAAATTCGCGGGGCAACTTTACGCCGGCGGCGGACGCGCCGTGAATGGCACCGAGGGCGAGGATGTCGGTCGCGCAGATCGCGGCGGTGACGCCGGCGGCGCGGAGTTCGGTGAAGGCGCGCTGGCCGTCGGCAAAGGTTTTTTGACCCGTGCGCATGGCGACGTCGGCGGGCTTGAGGCCGTGGGCGGCGAGGGCTTTTTGCAGGGCGGAGAGTTTGGCGCTGTCGCCGAGGCCGCGCACGAAACCGATGTTGCGGTGTCCGTTGGCGACGAGGTGATCGACGGCGGCGCGCACGCCGGGTTCGAAGTCGATGACGACCTGCGCGAGACAATCGAGGCCGGTGTGGAGTTCGCCGGTCAGGATGACGGCGGGCGTGCCTTTGAGATGGGTGAGGAGATGGCGGGCGCTCTCGTGTCCGTCGGAAACAACGACCACGCCGTCGATGGCCTTGCCGGCGGCGAGGGCGGCGAGTTGCGCGGCGGGATCGGAAGGCGCGGGCGTGCGGCGCGGGGCGAGTTCGAGGTGGAGGCCGAAGCCGGCGGCCGCGGCGGCCTTGGCGACCTCCTGGGCGAGTTCCATGTTGTAGTAGTCGAAAATCGCCTCGTCACCGAAGCTGTAATACAGACCGAGCACACCGCTTGATTGCATGGAGAGGCGCTGGGCGAGGACGTTGGGGCTGAAGTTGAGGCGGCGGGCCTCGCTGAGCACATGCTCCTTGGTGGCCGCGCCGACGACGCCGCGACCGGAGAAGGCGCGGGACACGGTGGCGGTGGAGACGCCGATGAGGGAGGAGAACGTGCGGATATCCATGGGTAAGATCAGACGGAGGCGGCGATGGGTTCGTGTTCCTCGGCCGAGGCGGGTGCGGCGGGGGCGAGAGCGGTGAGTTGCTGGACATCGACGAAACGACCGGAGGCGGCGCTTTCGCGGGCGGCGAGGCAGGCGTAAACGCTTTGAAGGCCGGCGGAGAGCGGCGAAGCGGAAGGCGCGCGGCCGCGAATGACGTCGATGAAATTTTCGGCAAGCACGCCGTCGCCGCCGAAATGGTTGAGACCCTCGGGCGGACGGTCGGTGAGGGTGGAGGCCTCGGCGTGGGAGTGGAGACGCAGCTCGTTTTGATACCAGTCGAAACGGAGCGTGCCGCGGAGTCCGCTGAGGGTGGCGCCGCGGGCCTGGGCCTCGTGCTTGGAGTAGAAGATCTGTGTATAGACGCCGTGGATACCGTTGGCGAATTCGAGGAGGGCGCTGGAGGCATCCTCGTTCATGCCGGTCTCGGGGCGTCCGATGTCGTCAAAGTAGGCGCGAGTGTCGTCGCCCCCGGCGGGTTCGAGCGAGCGGTCGCGGAACACGCGGCCATGCTGGGCCATGGCGGCGACGCGGACGATGGGTGCTCCCGCCAGATGGGACAGGTAGTCGAAATCGTGGGTGGCTTTCTGAAGGAAGAGGCCCTGGGTGGTCGCGTAGTCGCGATACCACGAGTCGAAGTAAACATTGCCATAGGGCACGTAATTGACCCCGAGGATATGCTCGAGACGGCCGAGTTCGCCGGCCTCGACGCGGGTTTTGACCATGCGGCAGAGGTGGGAGACGCGCAGAGGGAAACTCACGACGACCTCGGAGCGGGAGCGGGCGAAGGCTTGTTCGAGGGCGCGCGCTTGGCAGAGTGAAACGGAGACGGGTTTTTCGAGAAAGAGGGGGAGACCGGACGCGGCGGCGGCGATGGCGAGGGGAGTGTGGAGATTGCAGCGCGTGCCGATGGCGAGGGCGTCCGGGCGGGCTTCGCGAAGCATCGCGTCAAGGCTGTCAAAAAAGCGCACACTGGCGCGGTCGGCCTCTGGCAGACGGGCGAGGGCGCCTTCGCGGTCGGGATCTACGACGCCGACGATGCGCAGCGAAGGATCGCTGGCTTGAAAGCACGTCACCATGTGGGCGAGACGTTGACCGAGACCGATGAGACCGAGGCGAATCATGAGCTTGTTTTAAACGTGAACGGGGTAGGTTTAGCAGAACTGAGGCCAAAAATGTAACCGGTTACAAGATTTAAATGTAAGTGGTTACGCAAAATGATAAATTAATCGGCAAGAATCTGTATTGTAAGTGTATAAACTTTTTTTACTGGATGCCCTTGCTGCGTGCTTTGAATTTGCGAGAGCTGGACTGGGGTAACCGTGTGAGGGGCGGGTGGGCGGTTTTGCGCGCGGATGAGGCGGCGGGTGTTTCGGAGCGCGAGCGAGCTCGCTGCCTGCGGGGTGGGCAGGCCAACGCGGGCGTCGTCAAGCGACGCCCTTACAGTCGGGATCGGCGGGCGCGGTGGCCCGCCCTCCAGTGATTACTCAGGTCGTTTCGCCGTGCTGGAGCGCGGGATGGAAGGCGAGGCTGCGCGGTTTTGATTCCGTGAGCAGGCCGACGGCGGCGCGACCCATGGCGCGAAAATCAAAGCTGAGCCGGCTGAGCCCGTCTTGGGCGCTGACGCCGGTGCCCATCACGGCGAGGATGCCGACGGTTTCGGGGCAGGCGCGGCCGGTTTCCCTTAAGAGTGCATGCAGGCGGACGGCGACGTGGTCTTCGGGAACGAGCAGGGCGGTGCGGGTGGTTTTCGGGAGCGAGTCGATGAGGGCCGCCGCCTCTTCGGGCGTGCTGGCGCGGACGCGCGGTGCGAGGCGTTCCTCGCAGGCGAGGGCGCGGGCGGCGGTTTCCACCGCGTTGAAAAACTCCGTGACCGCGGGATCTCCGGAGAACGGTTCGACGGGGACGATGCGGGTGAAGCCACGGCCGAGCAGGTGGGCGAGCGCTTGGGTCGCGGCGGCGTCGAAGTCGGCGCGCACGTTGGACAGGCGGAGTCCGGCCGGGGCCTTGCGAAACAACAGCACGCCGGGCGCCAGCCGGTCGCCGGCGCGTTTCAGCACGGCGTCGGACCATACGTGATCGAGGAGGTAACCGCCGGCGTAGTCACCATGGCGTTCGAGAAAGCTGTCGAGGAGGAGACGTTGGGCGTCCTCGCCGGCGAAGGCGGGCGGGAGCACGGGGTTGGCGTGGTTGACGAGCACGTCGTCGTGCCAGAGCAGCATGGCGCGGCGGGCCTCGCCGGAACCGGCACTGATGCCTTCGAGCAGTTCCCGATAGAGGGCGCTGCAGAGTTCGAGGCGCCGGATCAGGCAGGCGGCGGGGCGGGGGCGGTCGAGCAGCGGACGGGCGGCGGCGCGATAGAAGCGCCCGCTGGTGTGCTGCCAGAAGAGGCTTTCGCGGGAGAGTTCCTGCAATGTGCGAAATGCGGTGGCGGCGGAGAGCTTGTAGCGTTTGGCCAGCTCGCGGGTCGTCGGCAGCGGCCGATCGACGGGCCAGGCGTCGTCAACGGCGCGCGTGCGCAAAAAAAGTTCGAGACGCTTGCTGGGTTTCGGCTCGGAGGAGCGGGATGGCATAAATGAAACACGAGGATGGCATGCTTCATTTTGCAACAAGATATTTTGTTGCATACAGAGATTTTTTGTTTCGTTTGCGATCATGACACTCACACTGGTCGTTCTGGCCGCAGGGATGGGGTCCCGCTACGGCGGACTCAAGCAAGTGGACCCGATGGGTCCGTCGGGGGAGACCGTCCTCGATTATTCGGTTTACGATGCGATGCGCGCCGGATTCGGACGCGTGCTGTTTATCATCCGTCGCGATTTTGAGGCGGAGTTTCGGGCGGTGATCGGCTCGCGTTTTGAGGGACGCGTGCCGGTTGACTATGTTTTCCAGGCGCTCGATGCGCTGCCGGCGGGGCATGCGGTGCCTTCGGGACGGACGAAGCCCTGGGGCACGGGGCACGCGGTGTGGTGCGCGCGTGAGGCGCTCGACGGACCCTTTGCCGTCGTGAACGCGGACGACTTCTACGGAGCGGGTTCGTTTGAGCGGCTCGCTACGTTTCTCCGTGCGACCGGAGCGGCGAAGGCACATCCGCCGGAGTTCGCGATGGTGGGCTTTGCGCTCGCGAACACGTTGTCCGAACACGGCGCGGTCTCGCGCGGCGTCTGCGCCGTGGGTGTGGACGGCGTGTTGCAGGGAATAGAGGAGCACACTGGCATTCTGGCCGCCGAGGTGGGCGCGGGTTCGGATAAAAAATATGCGCCCGATGTGACGGTTTCGATGAACTGCTGGGGGTTCACCGCCGATTTCCTGCCGATGCTCGATGCGCGGTGGCGCGCGTTTCTCGCGCTCAACGGCACGAGCGAGAAAACCGAGTTCTACCTGCCCTTCGCGGTGAATGACCTGCTGGCCTCCGGCGAGGCGCGCGTGCGCGTGCGGCCGACGGCGGACCAGTGGTTCGGCGTCACCTATCGCGAAGATAAACCGCGCGTGCAGGCCGCCATCGCCGCGCTCGTCGCCGGGGGCGCGTATCCGTCTCCGCTCAACGCCTGATCCTTTTCAACATGTCCACCACGACCCTGCCCGCGTTGTCTGAATTCGCCGAACTGACACGCCGTTTTTTGATCCATGGCGAAGCCGTTGCGGCCGCGCCCCACGGTTCCGGTCACATCAACGATACGTTTGCCGTCACGGTTTTCCAGGCCGGCACGCCGGTGCGTTATATTTTCCAGCGCATCAACCATCGCATTTTCACGGATGTGCCCGCGCTGATGGACAACATCCTGCGCGTCACCTCGCACCAACAGGCCCGGCTGGCGGGGACGGGGGCTGACGATGCTTCGCGGCGCTCGCTCACCGTGATTCCGGCGCGCGATGGAAAGCCCTATGTGCGCGACGACGACGGCGCCTGGTGGCGCGCGTATCTCTTCATCGAACGAGCGCTGACCCACGACACAATCGAGTCCGCCGCGCAGGCGCGCACCGCCGCGCAAGCCTTCGGGGAGTTTCAGCGACTGCTGGCCGATCTGCCGGGCGGGCGGTTGAGCGAGACGATTCCGGCGTTTCACGACACGCCTCGCCGTTACGCCGCGTTCGAAGCCGCCGCGAAAGCGGATGTTGCGGGGCGCGCGGCGGGTTGCGCGGACACCGTGGCGTTTGCGCGAGGCAAGGAGCCGCTGGCGCGCACGCTCACTGATTTGCTCGCCGCCGGACTCGTGCCCGAGCGTGTGACGCACAACGACACGAAGCTGAACAACGTGATGCTCGACGTCGCCACGGGTGCGGGCGTATGCGTGATCGACCTCGACACGGTGATGCCAGGGCTGTCGCTCTATGATTTCGGCGACATGGTGCGTTCGGCGACCAACGCCGCGGCCGAAGACGAAACCGATCTCGCCAAAGTCGTCGCGCGTCCGGAAATCTTCGCGGCGCTGGCGGAGGGGTTTCTCGCCGGTGCCGGCACGGCGATCAACGACATGGAGCGCGCCCATCTGGTCGTCGCCGGCCAGGTGATCACCTACGAGATCGGTCTGCGCTTCCTGACCGACCACCTGCAGGGCGACGTGTATTTCAAGATCAAGCGGCCCGGCCACAACCTCGACCGTGCGCGCAACCAGTTCGCGCTGCTGCGCAGCCTGGAGGCGCAGTCGGCAGTCTTCGATAAAATCGTCTCCGCCCTTTCGTCATGAGCGCTTCATCCATTAAAAAAGCCCTGGTGACCGGCGGCTCCGGTTTTATCGGCGGACATCTCGTGCGGTCCTTGCTCGAACAGGGCGCGGAAGTCGTGGTGTTGGACAATTTTCGCACCGGTCATCTGAGCAACATCGAGGGCCTGCCGGTGCGTCTGGTGCGCGGTTGCATCACGAATCGTGAAGTCGTGCGCGAGGCGGTGCAGGGTTGCGACACGGTTTTTCATATGGCCGCGCTGGTCAGCGTGCCGGAGTCGATGGAGCGCATTCACGAATGTGTTTCGCTCAACGTCACGGGTCTGCTCACGGTGCTTGAAGAAGCGGCGGAGGCGGGTGCCCGCAAACTCGTGCTCTCCAGTTCGGCGGCGATCTACGGCGACGATCCCGAGGTGCCGAAGCGCGAGGACATGCGTCCGGCGCCGAAGAGTCCCTACGCGATCACCAAGCTCGACGGCGAATATTACTGCGCGTTGTTCGCCGCGACGGGCCGCATCGAGACGGCGTGCCTGCGCTACTTCAACGTGTTCGGGCCGCGTCAGGATCCGCGCAGCGCCTATGCGGCGGCGGTGCCTATTTTCATCCGCCGGGCGTTCGCGGGAAAACCGATCACGATCCACGGAGACGGCGCGCAGACGCGGGACTTCGTTTTTGTGAAGGACGTGGTCGCGGCGAATGTCTTTGCCGCGACCACCGACGGGCTCACGGGCGTGTTCAACGTCGGTTACGGCGGCAGCATCACGATCAACGCGATCGCCGAACACATCCTCGCGCAGACGGGCGGGAGCGGCTCGATCGTTCACGAAACGCCGCGTCCCGGCGACGTGCGGCACTCGCGCGCCTCGGCCGACAAGTTGCGCGCGGCCGGATGGACGCCGGGCTACGATTTTGAGAGCGGCCTGGCGGAGACTCTGGCGTGGTATCGGGAGCACGCGGATTGACGTGATGAGGCCGTGATAGCACGTTCGGCTCACCCTTATGCAACGACTGCGCGTCGCCGATTATTTTTTCGTGCCGGAAATCCCCGTGGCGGTCCATGCCATGCCGGGGCAGGGGGCGATGCCTTTGCACCGTCATGAGTTTGCGGAGCTCACGATCATCCTTGCCGGGAGCGCGGCTCATGTGACGCCACAGGGACATTATCCGATCGCGGCGGGGGATGTGTTTTTTATTCCGCCGGAACAGCCGCACGGGTTTGCGGACGCGCGGGGGCTGGGTCTGGTGAACGTGCTCTTCCTGCCGAAGCGGTTGTCGGAGGTTTCAGAGGAAGTTCGGAGGATAGCGGGCTGGCAGGCATTGTTCGAGTCGGAGCCGAAGTATCGCGATGCGCAGGGTTTTGCGGGACACCTGCGGCTGCCGCCGGAGGAACTGGAACGGGTGGCGACGCTGGTGCGCGAGCTGGATGTGGAGACGAAGCGTTACTCGCCGGGTGCGACGGTGCTGGTGGAGGCGTTGTTCACGCAACTGGTGGTGAGGCTGGCGCGGAGTTACGGTGCGCACGCGTCGCCGGCGGGACGGCGGTTGCTGGCGGTGCAGAAGACGATCCGCCACATCGAGGAAAACCACGCGGATGCCGTTGAGCTGAACGTGCTGGCGAAAAAAGCGGGCATGTCGCTGAGCACGTTCAAGCGCGCGTTCAAGGCGGTGACGGGCACGTCGCCGATCGATTACCTGCTGCAAGTGAGGCTGGCGCGCGCATGCCACCTGCTGCGCGACGCGGACACGACCGTGACCGAGGCGGCGCTGGCGGCGGGATTTGGCGACGG
>DATHXF010000028.1:0-4097 GCA_035459785.1 Rariglobus sp.
CACCGCCCTTCGTGGCGCCTCCGGTTGTTCCCGTCGTCGCCGGCAGTTCGCCGCCCCTCCCGGCGTCGACGTTCACGCGTTTTTTCAAAGTGTGCATCGCTGCGGCCATCGTGCTCGCCGGTTGCTACTTCGGGACGAAAAGCGCCTATCCTTTTCTGAAGGAACTGGCCCACCCCGGCAGCACCACCCTTTCGAAGGACGCCCCTGCGAGCGTCCAACTGCTCCGGCAAACCCGCGGCGTGGTCGCGAAAAACAACGCCAACGTGGACAACCTCAACGCCCTCATCGAGGAGTCGGCCGGCGGCAACTACGCCGCCTCGAATACCTTGGCGATGCCCACGCTCCCGCCACCCCCACCCCAGCCCAAGCCGATCCCGCTGCAACCCCAGGTCCGCCTCGAGCGCCTCACCGGCATCGTCCTGGATGAGTTGCACGTCAGCAGCGTGCTCGGCGGCCGCAACCCGCAAATCACGATCAACGGACTGATCATCGGCCTTGGCGACATCGCGGACAACAAACGCCGCCTGCGCTTCGTGTCACTCGACGAAACCCGCCGCGTCATTGTCTTGGGTAACGGCCAGGACACGATCGAGAAGCCTTACTAAGGCTCGTTCCCCCATGCGCCGCGCGCGCCAAAACAGTATTCAGGTCAGTTCACACGCCCCGCCCGCGCAGGCGACGATGTCCTTCAGGCTGGTTTCATCGGTGTGCTCGGCGAGTTTGGTGTAGTCCACTTTGCGCGGACGCAGCGCATTCCAGCGCGCGATATCCGCATCCGTCATGACTTCCTCGCGCGGCGCCTGCGCATACGCCTTGTCGCCCGCGTCCTGGAGCAACGACACGCCCGTGAAGAGCGCGCGGTTGGCCCAGATGAAATCCGCCACCGCGTTCCACTCGTCGGCGCGCACCGTGCAGGTATTCGAGACGTTGTGATGCAGCCCCGCGCTGCGCGATTCGGGATCGCCGCCAGGAATCACCCACGCCTGCTGCACGAGCATCACGAGCTGGAGAAATTGGAGCGCGTTCAGATCCTTGCGCAGAATCGCCCCCTCGGGCGCCGACACCGGGAACGAAATCACGTCATCCGTGTGCGGACTATACACCGACGGCTCGGTCATCTGCGGATTGATCGCTTTGAAGAACGCATAGATCGGCTCCTTGCGGTTCGCCTGCACGCGGCGGAAATAATGCCGCGCATGATGCGGATGAATCCCCGACGCCGCATCGAGCAGCAGCGACGCGGTTCCCTCGGGTTTGCAGGTCGTGATTTTCGCGGCGTGCTTGATACCGATGACTTCGGCGACGAAGCGGTTCGTCGCGCGACAGAGGTTCGCACCCTTGCGCAGAATCTCCGGATCGAAGAGCACGTTCGGATTGTCCATGAACCCGCAGATCGACACGCCGAGCAGCGCATCGTGCTCGTTGATGAGGCGCGTCACCGGCCCGAGGTAAGGCATGTCGGTGTAGGCCGCCTGCAACGTGCCGATGGTCGTCGCGGCGATGCACGCCTCGTAAAAACGCTCCGGCGTGGTCGCGGCGCGTCCGTTGATCGTGGTGAGATTGCAGTGCTGGAAGCCAGAGAGCCGCGCCATGCCGGGCAGGTCGCCCTTGTAACCCCACGCGAAGAGTTTCGAGAGTTCTTCCCCGGAGAGTTCCCAGTCGATGACCGGCAGCAGGTTGATCTCGGCGCACGGATTGCAGCCGGCTTCGGGGTGGTCGCAGAAGAAGAAACCCGGTTCGCCGAATTCCTTCTGCGCCTTGAAAAGGCGGTGGAAATGCACGGCGTTGTTCGCATCGCGCGCGAGCACCGCCGAGTTGTTTGACGCCGAGCGCTGCGGATTCGTCTCAAACCAGTTGCCGGTCTTCGCATCCATCATCTCCTCGTCGTCGGGCGAGAAGAGACAGATCGTGGCCGAACGGCGGATGCCGCCCGCGAGCACGGCCTTCGCCGTGAACATGTTGATGTCGTAAACCTCGATCGGACGCAACGAACGGCCGGTCGCGCCTTCCAAAATCGCCTCGATACGGATGAGCGCCTGCTTGAGCGGGAGATGTCCGGGCGCCTTGCCGCCGGAGGTGCGCAGGTGCGCGCCGCGCGGACGGATCGCGGAAAAGTTGAATTCGATTTTTTTGCCTTCGTAGAAGGACTGGAAAAGCGCGTGCAGCGAATCGGCCCAGCCTTCGATGGTGTCTTCGACCGCGTAGTGCCACACAGGCAGGTCATGCGCGGAGGCGCGCGTGGGCAGCGCCGGCAGAAGCGCGATGTGGTGCTTCTGCACCGAGAAACCGACTCCGCAACCGCTCAGCAACAGGAAGAAAAACTCACGGAAAAACTCCACGCGATCCACGTTGGAGAAACTGCAATTAAACATGCGGCTGTGGTTCGTGAGAATCGCCTCACCGCCGAACTGCATGGAGCGCATGCTGGGAAGAACGCGTTTCGCGGCCACGTCGGCGAACACACTTTCGATCACGTCGCCCAGCGCACGGCCGCCGAGTGTTTTCTCCAGCAGCGGAGCCGTGTCGCCGGCCAGCGCAACGAGCGGCGCGGGCAACACGGCGAGCAGGCGCTTGTCGAGTTTCGCGGCAAAGAACGTCTCGTGCATCTCTTTCACACGCTCGACGCCCTCGGTGAACGTTTCGCGGCGGCCGAGCTCGGCACGGTGACGCGAATATTTCGCCATCGCGATGTAGTCGGCCAGACCGCTGTCGGCATAGTTCGCGAGACGGGTGAGCGAACGGCGTTCGCGATAAAGCATGTAGGCGCGCGCGACTTCCCAGTGGCCGGCGGCGGCGATGGATTTTTCCACGGCGTCCTGCACCTGCTCGATGGTCGGATGCAGACCCTGGCGGTAGTAGAGTTCCAACATCTGCGAAACCGCCTCGGCGATCTTCGTGGACTCGATGAAGCGGTCGCTGTCCAAACCGAAGCACGCGAGCATGTCGTCACGGTAAGGGTTGGCGTCGTTCTCCGTGTGGACCTCGCGAAATGCGAGTGCGATGGCGCGGGTGACCTTGTTCTGGTCGTAGCGCACGCGGGAGCCGTCGCGTTTGATGACCTCGCGGTCGGCGGCGGCGATATGGCGCTGGAGCACTTGCGAACCGTGGCGCGGCTTGGCGGCGGCGGGATCGGAATGGACAGAATGAGACGTGGAAGACATGGGGATGGGAACGGACGGCAAAGCGGGTTGAAACATACACGAAAAGCGCGGCAACGCGCCTTCCGATGGGTTTATGTCTCACGAATGCAGGCCTTGGTTTCACCAAGATAACACGACTGCACCGGCGACATGCACCCACAAGGGATTGTGCCAAACCAGCAGTCAACCCACTACCTGTTGTGGTTTATCGGGTATTAACCGTTATTCTAGCCGCTTTCAGAACTCCGTCTGACTCCACGCGGTGCGCAGGTATTAGACACAAAAAAAGGCGCACCGAAGCGCGCCTGATTCTGGATGCCAAAGTCGTTAAAGACGTTGCAGGTGGAAGCCCCCGTCCACGTCAAATGCCGTGCCCGTCGTGAACGGAAATTTGTCGGCCGCGATCGCATCGACCGCGCGGCCGATGTCCTCGGGTTTGCCCCAGCGGCGGATCGGCGTGATGCCGCGTTCGTCCTGGAGGATAAGCTTGTCGTATTTTTCCTTCACCGCGCCGGTCATGTCGGTGGCGATCACGCCGGGGCGGATCTCGTAAACATTGATACCGTCGTTCGCGAGGCGGTCGGCGAAGAGCTTGGTCATCATCGCGAGGCCGGCCTTCACCATGCAGTAGTCGCCGCGGTTGATCGACGCGGTGTAAACCGAGATCGAGGTGATGTTGACGATGCGTCCGCGGAAACCCTCCGCATCCGGCGCCTGCGCGAGCATCTGCTTCGCGACGAGTTGCGTGAGAAAATACGGCCCCTTGAGATTGATGCTGAAAAGACGGTCAAAGCTCTCCTCGCCTGCGTCGAGCAGGTCGGCGCGCACCTTGGGGGCGACACCGGCATTATTCACGAGCAGGTCGATGCGACCGAAATTCTTCACGGTTTCCGCGACCAACCGCTCGCGATCCGCCGCCACCGCGACGTCGCCCTGCACAATGAAACCGTCGCCGCC
>DATHXF010000029.1:0-12663 GCA_035459785.1 Rariglobus sp.
TAGAGCGGAACCGCGGGGTTGATCGCGGTGGTGCCGGCATTGGAGTTGTCGTCCTCGAAGAACTGCTCGGACTTGTATTCCCACGACGGGGTTACGAAGAACGTGCCGACACCGTCCACGGGCAGGCTGAGCGTCGCGCCGAGGGTGAGCGTGTGCCGGGCGGTGAGGCGGAAGGTGTTGCCGGCGTAGGCTTGCGGGTTGCCGTCTTCGTCGAGGGTGGCGAACTCGGCGTCGGTGAAACCGTAGGAGCCGAAGAGCAGCAGGTGATCGTTGACCGCACCTTGCAGGGTGGTTTCGAAACCCTGGCCGCGGGCGCGTCCGCCGTCGGTGGGCGTGGTGACGCCGAGACCGACGACCTGCTGGGTTTGGAAATGGTTATAGTCGTAGAGAAACGCAGCGACGCCGTAGGCGATGCGGCGGTTGGCGAGGTAGCCTTTGACGCCGGCCTCGTAGTTCCAGACGACTTCTTCTTCGAGCGTGATTTGGGTGAACGTGGGGTCTTGCGAAAAGGTCGTGCTCGGGGGGCGGCGTCCGCGGGAAATGCTCGCGTAGGCGTTGTGCTGCGGGGTGATTTCGTAGTTGGCATTGATACCGCCGACCCAACTGGTCGCGTGAGTGTCGGCCTCGATGAGTCCGGGGGTCGGCGCGAAGAGACTGTTGCCGCCGCCGGCAGTCGGAAGAATGGGGATGCTCGGGGTGGAGCCGGGCAGCGAGCGGTAGCCGGAGGTGAATTTTTCTTCGGTGACGCGGAGACTGGCGCCGACGGTGAGACGGCGGGTGAGTTTGTAATTCACGTCGCCGAACACGTCGCCGGCGAGGGTTTCGCCGTATTTGGTGTAGTTTTCCTCGTAGGCGGCGGGGAGGAACGGGTTGAAGACTCCGGTGAAGAGGAAGACGAGCGACTGCTGGTTGGTCAGGATGCGGGCGGATTGGGAGGACTTTTGCCAGAAGGCGCCGGCGCCGATCGAGGCGGTGAGGCGGTCGCCGGAGTCGTAGCTGAACCGGACGTCCTGGCTGAGCTGGCGGGAGCGGTTGTAGTCGCCGGCGTCGAGAGCGGGGAAGAACGAGCCGTCGATATCGAGTTCTTCGCGGGCGTCGATGTCGCGCCAGCCAGTCGTCGAGACGAGGGTCCAGTTTTCGTTAAGCGTGCGGGTGACGAGACCGGTGACGGCGAAGATCTCGCGATCAGTGCCCAGTTCGCGGCCGCGGTTGAGATTGGCCGGTGTGTAGGGGCTGGTGTTACCGCCGGGGGGCGCGATCACCATGCTCTTGAACGCGGTGCCGGGCGGGGTATCGCGCTGGTAGTTGAGGATGAGATCGGCGGTCGTTTCTGCCGAGGGTTGCCAGCGGAGGCTGCCGCGGAAGGCGGCGGTGTCGCGACCTTGGAGGTCGGAACCGTCGGCAAGGTTGTCCACGTAGCCGTCGGCTTGGTCGAAGGTGAAGGCGACGCGGGCGAAGAGTTTGCCGTCGATAACGGGGAGGTTGGTGAAGCCGGAGGCGGTGCGTGAGTTGTAGTCGCCGAAGCCGGCGGTGATCTCGGTGGCGGTGGTATTGGCCGCTTTGTTGCCGACGGTGTTGATGGCACCGATCTGCGCGGCGCGTCCGAAGGCGGCGGGCTGGGGGCCTTTGAGCACGTCGATGCGCTCAAGGTCGAAGAGGGCGAGGTTGTTGCCGGAGGCGCTGGCGAGGAAAACGCCGTCCTGGAAGGCGGCGACGCGCTGGGTGACGCGGGGATCGGTGTCGTCGGTGGTGACACCGCGCACGTTGTAGCTGGTGGTGAGGATGGACTGCTCGGAGATGAAGAGTCCGGGGACGAGGGGGGCGAGTTCGGCGTAGGTGTCGATTCCGGCGGTTTCGAGCAGCGTGCCGTTGTAACTGGTGACGGTGGTCGTGCGGGTCAGGCGAAAATCCGCGGGGAGCGAGCCGAATACCTCGACGGTGTCGAGGGTCACGGGTTCTTCGGCATAAGCCGCGGTCAATGAGAAGAGGGGGAATGCGAGCAGGCAGCGGGTGGGGACACGCATGGCGAGATCAGCGGGAGTCTTGTTGGCGGAAAGCGACGAAGAGAATGGCGGCGGCGATCAAGTCGGTTCCGGCCACGGCGAGACGCAAGGGCAACGGAAGGCGGAAAATGCACAGCACAACGAGTCCCGCGATGAGCAATCCGATAACGGCGATCATCATGACTGGGCGTTTATCGGAGGCGGGCATGATAACGGGGAGGGTTAATCGACCAACGGCAGGGCGATACGCATCGTGGTGCCTTCGGGGCCGGAATCAAGCAGCGTGATGTCACCGTGGTGCGATAAGAGGATGCGCTTGGCGATGGCCAGGCCGAGCCCGGTGCCGTCGGCGCGGCCGGAGAGGAACGAATCGAAGATGTGGGCGCGCAGTTCCTCGGGGATGCCGCGGCCGGTGTCGCTGATGTCGATGAGGGCGAACTCGGAGTCGCCGCGTTTCTCGGTGGAACACTTCACGACGATGGTGCCGCCGTCGTTCATGGCCTGCGTGGAGTTGATGAGCAGGTTAAGGAGCACCTGCTGGATCTGGCCCTTCTGAACATCGACGACGAGAGGGCGGGGCGGCGGCTCGAAACGGAGGTGGATCTTGCTCTGCGCGAGCTTGAGGCGGATGAGCACGAGGGTGTCGCCCACCATGTCGGCGAGCGCCCAGCGAGAGTGGAGGCTGGAGGGGGCCTTGGCGAAGTTGAGCACGCGGGAGACGATGGCCTCGAGCTGGTCGAGCTTTTCGCTGATGACGCGCACGTCGGTGCGGCGGGGGTCGTCGGCGGGGAAATCGAGGTCGAGGTAGCCGAAGAGGAGTTTGATAACCGTGAGCGGATTGCGGATCTCGTGGGCGATCTCGGCGGCGAGCAGACCGAGCGTGGTGAGTTGCTCGTTTTTGCGGAGGGATTCTTCGCTTTGGAAAACGCGGGAGTAGAGGCGGGAGTTCTGGAGGGCGACGGCGCCGAGGGAGGCGAGGGCGGCGAGGAGGCGTTTCTCGTCGTTGTTGAAGCGGTGGATGTGGTCGGTGAAGACCGCGAGGACGCCGATGACCTCGTTTTCGTAGAGGACGGGGGCGGCGAGCATCGAGCGCAGCGCGGGATCACGAGGGAGGTCCACGACGTCGAGGAACTCGGGGGACTGGATGTTGAGAAACTCGATCTGCTTGCGGGTGTGGATGGCGGAGGCGACGAGGCAGGAGGCGAGCGGGAGGACGTCGTCGTGGGTTTTTTTGATGATGCCGTTCTGCGTGAGTGAGAGGAGGCGGAGCGTGAGCCGGGTCGGGTCGTAGAGGTAGAAGGCGCAGGCGCGTGTGTTGGTGATGCCGTGGGCATCGCGGGTGATGGCGTCGAAAAGTTCCTGCTGCTCGAGTTTACCGACAAGGCGCTGGCCGATGGTGATGAGCGACTCGAGCTGGCGGGCCTTGCCGCGCAGGTGGCGGAGCTGCCAGAGGCGGCGCATGACAGCGGTGGCTTCTTCGCAGAGGCGCACAAGGAGGGCGAGATCGCCGTCGTTGAAGCCGTCGAGACGGTCGCTGTCGACGTTGATCACGCCGAGAATTTGGCCGCCGGCCTCGACCATCGGGGCGGCCATTTCGCTGCGCACTTCCTTGCGGATGGAAATGTAGCGGGGGTCGGAGGTGACGTCTTTGATGAGCTGGGGACGTCCGTGGAAAGCGACCCAGCCGGTGATGCCCTGGCCGAGGCGGAGGCTGACCTCGTCGGCTTCTTTGAAGAGACCCTCGTGGACGTCGATCTCGAGTTTTCCGGTGTCGGGGTTGAGCAGGGAGATGGAGCCGGAGAACGCACCGAGCGTCTCGATGCAGACGGACAGAATGATCTTCAGCGCCTCGCGGGGATCATCAATCCGGCCGGTGAGACTGCTGATGCGATAGAGCGCGCTGTCTGCGCGCGGATCGGTGGCGGCTTCCATGTTTACCCGCGACTATCGCGGCCGTGGCGCGGCGGGCAAACTCAGATCGCGGTCGCGGCGGTTTCCGTCGGATTAATGATAGAGGCCAGGGCGTCGCGCAGCGTGTGGAGGCGGGAGTTGTCCTCGGCGGTCTCGGGCGAGCTGTTTTCGATGTAGAACGTGTCGATGGCGATGCCGCGTTCGGTGCCGATGCGGGCGAAGGTGATGTCGAAGCCGTGGTCGCTGATGGTTTTCGCCAGGCGGAAGAGCAGTCCGATCTCGTCGCGAGCCTGCACCTCGACGATGGTGCGCTGCATGGAGAGCTCGTGGTAAACATCCACGGTGGGAGGGAAGGAGGCGTGGTGCATCATCTCGCCGCCGGCGGGCTGGGCGTAGCGGGGCGGCGCGAGCTTGCGGGCCTGGGCGATGATGTCGGGGTAGAGATCTTTGTTGGTAACGAGGGCCTCTTCGACCGTGCGGGCGAAGGTTTCCTGCGACTTGATGTTTTGCACGACCCCGCGGCCCGGCTCGACGACGTAGAAGGTGTCGATGGCGATGTGGTCGGAGCGGGAGATGACCTTGGCGCCGAGAATGGAGAGGCCGGCGACGCTGAAGGCGCCCGCGAGCTTGTAGAAGAGGCCGGCGCGGTCCCACGTGACGACGTTGACGACCGTGAGGGAGCGGTTGAGGTCGTCCTTCCATTCGATGACGGGGCGGAGGGTGCCCACGGAGTCGGCCTGGCTGATGGATTTCAGCAGGCGGTTGACCATGCTGATGTGCAGCGAAATCTCGGCGGGATCCGTGTGGATGAAATAGCGCTCGGGCAGCAGATTAAAGTGCGCGGTGATTTCATCCGTGCTGATGCCGGGGATGGTCTTGGAAACGAGGTCCTGATAGGTCATTTGCAGGCGTTGCGAATTGCGGGTAACGAGGGCGGCGCCGTGGATCAGCTGGTCGAGCGTGGACCGGTAAAGACTGGTGTGGAGGGCGTCCTTGTAACCGTTCCAAAGGCCTGCCGCGGTGCCGCGTGCGTCGCAGAACGTATGGACGTAGAGATGGCGGAGCTTGTCGGCATCGGGGACCAATTCGGCGAATGCGGCGGCAGTGTTGGGATCATCTACGTCACGCTTCTGCCAAAAGCGTGCCATGATGAGATGATTTTTTATGACGAAGGTGGTGATCTCGGAGTTTTCGGGACTGACGTTCAGGCGTTTGAGGATGGGCAGGGCGATCACCACGCCGCTTTCGGCGTGACCCTGGATGCCGCGGGCCTTGCCGATGTCGTGGAGCAGCAAAATCAAATACAACAACGTGGGTTCGGGCGTCTCGTGGAGCGCCTCGCGGTATTTGAGGGCGGTGGGCTCGGCAGATGTAAAGATCAGGTCAAGTTCACGAATGGCGTTCAGCGTGTGAATGTCCGCCGTGTAGCGGTGGTAATATTCGTGCTGAACGAGGCAGGTGAGGCCGTCAAACTCGGGGATGAAACGGCCGAGCACGCCGAGTTCATGCATGAGCGCGAGGGTGGGGTGGACGTTGCCCGCCTCGTCGAGGATGGCTTTGAAGCTGGTGCAGGCGTCGGTGGATTCGGATACGCGCCGGGTGATCAGCGGGATGGATTCGCGGACGAGGGTTTGCAGGGCGAAGTCCATCTGGGCCTCAAGACTCTGGCAGTGACGGAAAACGCGGATGAGGCGCGCGGGGTCGTCGCGGAAGACGGTGGGCGTCTCGGCGCTCAGCTCGCGGTTGCGCAGGACGAAGCCGTCGATGTGTTTCACGCGTTCGTAGCGCCGGGAACGCACGACCTCGCGAAACGACAGGAAGCGGCTGGGTTTTTCCAAGGTGAGCGCGAGTCGGCTCTCCACGAGTTTGGAGATGCGGTAGATGGTCTGCGCGGCGCGGTAGTAGTCGCGCATGAACTGTTCGACGCGTCCGAGGACATCTAGGTTGGTGTAGCCGAGACCTTGGGCGATGCGCGGCTGGGCTTCGAGGTCGAGCAGGTCGGTGGGGCGCTTTTTTTGAAAATGGAGTTCGTTGCGCACGCGATGCAGGAACTCGTAGGAGCGCTGGAAGTCGCGAAGTTCGTTGCGACGAAGGTAGTTTTGTTCGCCGAGCTCCTTGATGTCGTTGATGCCGAGCTTTACGCGGGCCATCCAGAGGGTGTTCTGGTAGTCGCGCATGCCGCCGACGCCGCTCTTGATGTCGGGCTCCTGAAGGAAAACCGAGTCACCGTGTTTGTTACGACGGCTGCGCTGGTCTTCGAGACGAGCGGCGATGTAGCCCTTCGGATCCTCGACGGTGTAGTAGGCGCGATAGGACTGGGCGAAACCGTCAAACAGCGGGGCGGAACCGGCGACGAGGCGGGCCTCAAGGAGGGCGGTTTTGTTTTGGATGTCCTTGCGGGCTTCGGCGAACGCTTCGTCGATGGTGCGCGTGGAGTGGCCGACCTTCAGGCCGCAGTCCCAGAGGATGTAGAGAATCTCGTCGGTGAGATGCGCCTGCAGGGGTTTGATGGCGGCTTCCCTCAGCTTCGACGGAAACAGAAACATGATGTCGATATCGCTGTGAGGGCTGAGTTCGCAGCGCCCGTAGCCGCCGAGCGCGAGCAACGCCACGGGAGTGTAGAGACGGCCGTTTTTGCGCTCCCAGGAGGCGATTGCATAATTGAACAGGTGCGACAGCATCACATCGATCATCGAGCTGCGGGCGCGGGTCACGGTCAGGCCGGATTCGCCGGCGTCGTGGCGCATGCGGATCATGGCGCTTTCGAGACGCAGGAAGGTCTTGCAGGCCGAGAGGCGTTTGGCGGTGGGAACCTCGCCGACGAAGTTCAGGCGTTCGCGGGCGTGTTTTTGAATGCGGCCGATCACAGTGGTAAGGTGCGCGAGAATCAGTTGCGCCGCGGGGGCTTGGCAAGCCGCGCGTGGGGGTAATTCCGACGCTTGCCAGCGGGGGCGGGGGCCGGTTGGCTGGCGGGCTTAAATTTTAACCATGGCCGAGATCACCAAGAGCTACGAAGCCCGCGACGTTGAGACGAAATGGTATGCCGCCTGGCAGGAAGCCAAGTGCTTCGCCGGCAAGGCCGCCCCCGGGCAGGAGACCTACACAATCGTCATCCCGCCGCCGAACGTCACCGGCATCCTGCACATGGGCCACGTGCTCAACAACACGTTGCAAGACGCGCTCATCCGCCGCGCCCGCCTCGACGGCAAGGCCGCCTGCTGGATTCCCGGCACCGACCACGCGGGCATCGCCACGCAGACGATGGTCGAGAAACACCTCAAGAAAACCGAGGGCAAGGGCCGCCGCGATCTCGGCCGCGACGAATTCCTCAAGCGCGTGTGGACTTGGCGCGACGAGAAGGGCGACCACATCCTCAAGCAGCTCCGCGAACTCGGCTGTTCCTGCGACTGGGACCGCACGCACTTCACGATGGATCCCGGCTACTCGAAGGCCGTGCTCACCTCGTTCGTGAAGCTTTTCAACAGCACCGACGAGCAGGGGCGCCCTCTGATTTATCGCGCAAAGCGCATGGTGAACTGGTGCCCGGTTTCGCTCACCGCGCTCTCCGACGAAGAGGTCGAGATGAAGCCGACCAAGGGCTTCATCTATCGCCTCCGCTACGAACTCGTCGAGCCGACGACCACGAAGGACGCCGATGGCAACGTGATTCCGCTCACGCACCTCATTCTAGAAACCACGCGCCCCGAGACTATCGCGGCCGACGTCGCCGTGGCGGTTCACCCGGATGACGAGCGCTACCAGCACCTCGTCGGTAAACGCGTCTGGCGCCCCCTTGGCGACCGCGTGCAGATTCCGATCATCGCGGACATCGCGGTCGATCCGGCCTTCGCCGCCGGTGCGCTCAAGGTCACGCCCGCCCACGACAAAGTGGACTTCGAAATCGGCCAGCGCCACAAGTTGCCGGTCATCGACGCGCTGAATGCCGACGGCACGATGAACGAGTTCGCCGGCCACGAGCTCGCCGGCATGGACCGGTTCGCCGCGCGCAAAAAAGCCGCCGAGATTCTCGAAGCCAGCGGCAATCTCATCGAGGCGAAACCCTACGAGAACAACGTCGGCTACTCGCAGCGCGCCGGCGTGCCCATCGAGCCGCGCCTCACGCAGCAGTGGTGGCTCAAATATCCGCGCGTCGAGGAAGCCAAGTCCGTCGTGCGCGACGGCCTCATCCAGATGCACCCCGAGCGCTGGACAAAAGTTTACCTCAACTGGTTGGAAAACATCCAAGACTGGTGCATTTCCCGCCAGCTCTGGTGGGGCCATCGCATTCCCGTCTGGTATGCGAAGGGTGTCGACCGCGAGAAACTCACCGAGGCCGACCTGCGCGACCCGAAGAAAATCCACGTCTCGCTCGACGGTCCCGCCGATCCGGAAAACTGGACGCAGGAAGACGACGTCTTGGACACGTGGGCATCCTCCTGGCTCTGGCCTTTCGCCACGCTCGGCTGGCCCAACGCGGAAGAACAGGCCAAGGCAGGCTTCTCGCAGTTCTACCCGACGACCACGCTCGCGACGGGCGCGGACATTATTTTCTTCTGGGTCGCCCGCATGATCATGGCCGGCCTTGAATTTGCGAAGCCCGGCGCGCCCGTTGAGGAACGCATTCCGTTCAAGCACGTTTATTTCAACGGCATCGTGCGCGACAAGCAGGGCCGCAAGATGTCGAAGACCCTCGGTAACTCGCCCGACCCGCTCGACCTCATTCAGAAATACGGCGCCGACGGCCTGCGCTTCGGGCTGCTGCAAATCGCCCCGCTCGGGCAGGACGTGAAGTTCGACGAGGACCGTATCGAGAGCGGAAAAAACTTCTGCAACAAGGTTTGGAACGCCTGTCGTTTCCGCCAGATGAGCGGCGCGGCGAGCGACAACACCTCGCTCGACGCCATCCTTGCGCGCCTCGACGCCAAGCAGCTCGATGACGACGACCACGCGCTGCTCACCGCGCTCATCGACACGATGAAGACGGTCGAGCGCGGCTTCACCGACTTCGAATTCGCCGGTGCGACCCAGCGCCTGTATTCGTTTTTCTGGAATGATTTTTGCGACTGGTATGTCGAAGTCGCCAAGACCCGCGTGCAGGACCCCGTCGCGAAGGATCACGCGCTCGCCATGCAGGACCTCGTCATCCGCGAGTTCCTGCTCATGTTCGAGCCGTTCGCGCCGTTCATCACCGAGGAGCTCTGGTCGTTGCTCGGCTACGCGCCCGCCGGCAAACGCTTCGTGCAGGACACGCGCATCGAGACCGCCGACAGCCTCGTCGCCACGCTCGCCTCGCGCGGCGTGCAGATCGACGCCGCAGCGTCCGGCCGCGTGGAAACCCTGAAACAGTTCGTCACGCTCGCCCGCCAGGTGAAGACCGACCAGAACGTCGGCCAGAAGCGCGACGTGAAGTTCCTCGCGCTCGCCAACGAGACCGCGTGGACCTCGCTCTCCGCGTCATCCGCCAAACTCACGCGCCTCGTTGGCGCGGCCGAGATCACCCGCATCACGAGCGAAGTCGCGCTGCCCGCCATCGTGACGCCGCTAGGCACGCTCTATCTCGACACCGGTGTGAAGGTCGATCCGGCCGCCGAACGCACGCGTCTCACGAAGGAACTCGACGTGGTGAGCAAACACATCGCCGGCACCGAGGCCCGTCTGTCGAACGAAGCCTTCACCAGCAAGGCCCCCGCGGCCGTGCTCGAAGGTGCGCGTAAGCAGCTTGCTGATCAAAAGGCCAAGCGAGACGAGATCACCCGCCTGTTAAACGCCCTGTAATTCTCAAAATCCCCTGATTTTAAGGGGAATTTAACTGACTGGTTTAAAGTTGGTTGTATTTACTTTAATCCTAAATCTTTACTTAGGACATAAAGTAAGTATTTAATTCCATACTTCGATGAACGCCGCCGCCTCTTCCACCGTTACGCCCGTCCGCACTTTGGACCTCGAGAAAGCCACGGCGCAGGAGCGGGTGCAGTGGGCGGTGGACACCTACGGCGACGGCCTCGTGCTCACGACGAGCTTTGGCATTCAGGCGGCGGTGATGCTCCACTTGGTCACGCGAATCGCGCCGAAGATCCCGGTCATCTTCATCGATACGGGTTATCATTTTCCTGAGACGTATCGCTTCGCGGCCGAGCTCACCAAGAAGCTCGATCTCAATCTGAAGACCTACGTGCCCGCGCAGACCGCCGCCCAGCAGGAGGCGCTTTACGGCAAGCAGTGGGAACTGGGGCTGGAGGGGCTCCAGCGCTACAACCACATCAACAAGGTCGAGCCGATGGACCGCGCCGCGCGTGAATTGAAAGCCACCGCCTGGCTCGCCGGTCTGCGTCGTTCGCAAGCCAGCACGCGTGAAAAACTGACCGTCGTTCAAAATCAGAACAAGATCGCGAAGGTTCACCCGATCCTCGACTGGGACAACCGCACGATCCACCGTTACCTCACGGAAAACGGCCTGAACTACCATCCACTTTGGGAAGAGGGTTATGTTTCGATCGGCGACTGGCACAGCACGTCGAAGCTCGAGGCCGGCATGACCGAGGAGCAGACGCGTTTCGGCGGAGTAAAGCGTGAGTGCGGCCTGCATGAGACCACCGGCCGCACGGATTTCCAGATTTGATAATGGGCCGGGGTCGCCACCTCGGCTCCATTTAACCGACTCAGACGATCTTCAGCTTCGGCAGATCCTGGCCGTCGACCAAGCCGCTCGGTTTGCCCTTCGCATCGACCACGATGAGGTCGTCGATCTTGTGTTCTTGGAACAGCCTGAGCGCATCCACGCCGAGTGCGTCTTCGGACACGGTTTTCGGCGAATGCGTCATGAATGTGGCGACGGGCTTTTTCAAAAAGTCCGGTCCCGTGAGCGCGCTGCGGCGGAAATCGCCGTCGGTGAAAATGCCGGTGAGCTTGCCGGACTTCGGATTCACGATGGCGATGCTGCCGCTCTTGGCCTTCGTCATCGCGAGGATGGCTTCCTGCGTGGTGGCCTTCTCGGTGACGATCGGCAGGCGCGCGCCGCTGCGCATGATGTCCTTCACGCGCAACAGGAGCACGCGACCGAGGTTGCCTGCCGGGTGGAATTTCGCGAAGTCGTCGCGGGTGAGGCCGCGTTCGGCGAGGAGCACCATGGCGAGCGCGTCGCCGATGGCCACGGCGGCCGTTGTGCTGGCGGTGGGGGCGAGTCGCAGCGGACACGCCTCGCGCGGCACGTTATAGATGAGTTGCAGCTCGGTGTTTTTCGCGAGGTCCGAGGAGGCGTTGCTGGTGAATGCGACGGTGCGGACGCCGAGGCGGCGGAAACCGGGGATGAGGCGCAGGATTTCCTCGGACTGGCCGCTGTTGCTCAGGAGGAAGACCAAGTCGCCGTCGTTGCACACGCCAAGGTCGCCGTGGAGCGCCTGGGTGGCGTCGAGGAAGCACGTGGAGACGCCGGTGCTATTAAACGTGCCGACCAGCTTGTTGGCGATGTGGGCCGACTTGCCGATGCCCGTGAAGATGAGTTTGCGGCCGGCGGCGTTGGTGGCGTGCACCGCGCGGGCGACCTCGACGAAGCGTTCGTCGAGCGTGCGCGAGGTGGCGGCGAGGGCCTCTTGTTCGATTTTGATGGCGGCGCGGGCGCGGGCCAGGGTGGTTTTGGAGTCGAGGGCCATTTAGGGTTTGAGTCGTCGGACCGTCTGCGAGACTTAGGAGCAACTTTTTTCCGTTCAAACCATTTCACCCGCCACCGATGAGGATACGCCTGATTCCGCTCTTTCTCTGTGCGCTAGCAGCCATGCTGTTTGCGGCCGGTTGCGGTCGTTATGATTCGTCGCCGTTCACGGCCGAGATCGACGAACCCAACTACCGCCGCGGCAAGGAGCTGCTGCGTCAGGGGCGCAACCCGGAGGCGCTCGCCGAGTTCCTGAAGGTGATCGACAAGCGCGGCGACGACGCACCCGAATCGCATCTGGAGGCCGGTATCCTTTATCAGCAGCACATCAAGGATCCGATCACCGCGATCTATCACTATAAAAAATTCCGCGAGCTGAAGCGCAATTCGCCGCAGTCCGACCTCGTGCGCCAGCGCATCGACGCGGCCACGCGCGAGTTCGCCCGCACACTGCCCGCCCAGCCGCTCGAAAACCAGATGGAGCGCCTCGATCTCCTCGATAAAATCGACCAGCTCCAGCGCGAGAACGTGCAGCTCAAGGACCAGTTGATCGGTGTGCGCACGCAGGCGATCAACTCGCCGCGGTCATCCTCGCTGCAACCTCCGGTGGCTGAGGTCGAGGAGCCGGCGCAGGCCCCGCTCGCGATCGACACGTCGCAATCCCCCATCAGCGCCGCGCCCGAGCCACCGTTGCCCGCCATCTCCGTGGTCACGCCGACGCCCGTCGCGCCTGCTCCTGTGCCGCTGCCGACTCCCCGTCCGAACCAGACCCCGACCCCGCCTGCGCAAACCGGCGGACGTCGCTACGTGGTTCAGAAGGGTGACTCGCTCTACGCCATCGCGAAGTCGCAATACGGATCGGCCACCAACGCTCGCGTTCAAGGTATCCTCAACGCCAACCGCTCGGTGCTGCCCAGCGCGGGTGCGCTCCAGCCGGGCATGACGTTGATCATCCCGTAACCTGAACCCCCCTCGCCGCACAGTCGGCGTTTTCTCCATGCCGCGCACCTCACGTCGCACGTCCGTTTTCACCGAGTCGCTCATCCGCGAGATGTCGCGCGTCGCCGCCCAACACGGCGCGATCAATCTCTCGCAAGGTTT
>DATHXF010000030.1:0-3751 GCA_035459785.1 Rariglobus sp.
ACGCCGGTGCCGGTTGCGTCGGCGGTGGCGAGGTAGCGCAGGCCCTCCTGGACGGGCACCCACTGTTCGAGGCCGAGGCCGTTGTCCTTGTCGTTGTCTTTGAAGACGAGGCCGCCGCCGGGGGCGGGGGAGAGGACGAGGGTGCCTCCATTGGCGGGCGGGTAGGGGTTCCAACCATCGGGCGTGCCGTCGCCGTCGCTGTCGGCGAAGGTCGGGGCTTTCAGGAGATTTCCTTCGGGGATCGGACCGGCTGGAACCACGGGTGCGGGGACGGTTGCGCCCGCGGGAGCGGCCGGTGCGGGAGCGGCGGCGGCGGTTGAAGCCGGAGCGGCGGCCGGCGGCGTGTCGGAGGCGAGATCGACTTTTTTGATGACCAGGTCGGCGATTCCGATCTTGGGGCAGTAGAGCCAGAGCTTCATCCACTTGGCGCCGGCGGGCGCGACGGCGACGACCTGGGCGGTCTTGCCGGGGGCGATGTGAACCGCCTTTTCCGAAAGCTGGATGGATTTCAGATCACCGGGCTTGCTGGGCTTTCTGGGTGCGAAGATGAGAGTGAGTGAGATGCCGCCGGTGCCGGTCGCTTCGGCGGAAGCGGTGTAGCGCAGGCCTTCCTGGACGGGAATCCACTGTTCGAGGCCGAGGCCGTTGGCCTTGTCATTATCTTTGAATACAAGACCGCCGCCGGGTGCGGGGGCGAGGACCAACGTGTCGCCGTTGGCGGGCGGGTAGGGATTCCAGCCGTCCGGCGTGCCGTCGCCATCGGCATCGGCGAAGGTCGGGTTTTTCACCGAGGATGCGGTTTGGGCGACGAGCGCGGTGGCGCCGAGGCAGAGAGTGGCGAGGAGCAAGCCGTGCCGCCAGCAAGGTAGGATTTGTTTCATGGGCGAAAGGGGTGAGGGAACGCGGAGGAAGCTGTTGTTGCGATGAGGAGACCGCAAAGGCCCGCGTGGATTACGCGTAAACTTTTGGTTCGTTTGCGAACGGTTTCCGCACACGATGTGTTGCAGGCACTCCCGCTGATCGCAGCGCAATCCCACCCCGGATACAGTGAACACCCCCTTCTCAGTGCCTTCGCTCGCCAGCCCGAGCTTTTCATCCGTGCAACGCCGGACGCGGACATCGTCGCGGCGCGGATTCGCGCTGTTGATCACGATCACGCTGCTCGCGTTTCTGGTGCTGCTGCTGGTTTCGCTGGCTTCGCTGACGCGCGTGGAGACGCAGGTGGCCGCGAACAACACGCAACTGGCGCAGGCACGGGCGAACGCGCTTTTCGCGCTCAACCTGGCGGTCGGCCAGCTTCAGAAATACGCGGGGCCTGACCAGGCGGTGACGGCGCGCGCCGACATCGATGCGGCGAACGTGAGTGAACCGGGCGAACCGGGCGGGCCGGTCATACCGCACAACCCGCTTTGGACCGGCGTGTGGGACGCGCGTCCGCCATCGGCGGCCACGCCCACGCATGCGGTCGCCCCGGCGTCAAACGCCCCGATGGCCTGGCTGGTGAGCGGCAATGAGTCCAATGGCATCGCGCTCATCCCCTCGGCGAAGGCGGTGGCGCTTCCGGAGCAGGATGCGAATAACGTATGGCTCTTGCGCAAGGCCATGGGTAAGGATCTTTCGGATACAGAAACGCATCCCGAGGACCTGAGCGTGAGGCTCGCCAAGAGCCCCATAACCGTCCCTGCGAGCCAGGTGCCCGGGGCGGATGCCACGGGGCCGGATGTGCGGGTGGGGGCATATGCTTGGTGGGTGGGAGACGAGGGCATCAAGGCGAAGATCAACCTGACCGATCCCTACCGCACCGCAGCGAGCACCGATGCGGAGTCCGCCTGGCGCCGCGGGGCGGCGCCTCGTCCCGATTTACAGTTGCTGGCGAAGACAGAGTTTTCAGGTGCGTTTACGGGAACGACGATGGCCTTTGAGACAGTGCGCGCGCGCCTGTTGTCCTACGAACAACTGCCACTGCTGGACGCCGCCCTCGCAACCAGCACCACGGTGGAGCAGGCGAGCCGTTATTATCACGATCTGACGTCGGTCGGGCAGGGCGTTCTGGCCGACACGTTGCGCGGCGGATTGCGCCGAGACCTCACGCGCGGGTTGGTGGCATCGCCGACGGCAGGCTCGACTGCGGACTCCGAGATCGGCGACAGCATGGCTGTATTCACTCTGCCGGCACCGGGACCGGTGGGCAGGACCGCGCCGACCCAAACTTACACGCCCAACAAGGAGCCGCCGGCTCCGCTATGGTCGCAGGTTCGCTCCTATTGGTCCCGGAGAGCGGATGCGAGTGGCACGCTTACGCCGGTTGATGCACCCCTGACGGCCCCGAGCACCGCCGCTCCGGTCACCCAGGCATTTCTGCCGGTGCCCGTCATGTTGCAGATCGGTTATGGAGTCGACGGCAGCAGCACCAACTATCGTTTCATATGCAGCCCACGGGTGGTCCTGTGCAACCCTTACAACGTTACGCTCGCTCCGGCCGCATATAAAATAACCTACCGGCCCATCGGAGGGGCCAACTCTCAGGTGACGTTTTCGTTTACTCCGGCCAGTGCCGGAACCGCGTTTAAGGTTCCGACCACCACCGCGACGCTTACCCAGACATTTACCATTGCGGCCGATGGGTTCGCACCCGGCGAGGTGAAGGTGTATACGCCGGCGGCGGACGTGGCCTTCGATCCGGGTGCAGACAGCACCGTTCCGCTGTCGGTGGGCTATCGCCAGACCTGCGCGTATTTCGATACGTCGGTGGTGGTAAACCCCGCCCATCAGAGTCCGACGAGCAGCGTGCGGATTGTTTTCAACACCTACACCGGCAGCCAGCAACCGGAGATTACATTCGGTCTCGATGGAGCCGTCGCCTCACAGCGCATGCGGGGCATTGAACTGGAGCCCAAGCGTCGCGGTTTGGATGCCTACCCCCTGGAGCCCAACAATCCTTATCCTACGGTCCCGAATCCCAGCGCCCTCATCCGGAGTCCGGCATCATCACGGGAAATGCTGGCGATGCGCTTTCAGCTTCGTGACGCCACGATGCTGATCAATTCATCCGGCAATCAACCCGGCTCGAACAATCATCAAGTGCCTTCCTCGCACCCCGCCTACGGCTCCACCGGCGGGACCAAGGGAGACGCTTCCGGCACCCGCATGCTGATCGACAATAATCCGCGGGCGATTCTTTCGCAGCGTTTGGGTGGCTGGGATAGTGTGGCCCACTACGGTTTCATTCCGCTGCGAGGTGCCGCTGATCTGTTGTTTCCGGTCGATGCGAACGGGATCAATGGCTTCTGGGGCGGCAGCGTCGAAGGCGATGCCTACGGCAGCACGCATGTCGTCCTGTTCGATGTGCTGCGGGAAAACGAAGAAGTTGTGTCCCTGGGCCGGCTGGGTCACGTCAACTGGGGCGTCGACGGCAAACACCCCGCGTATCCCCTCGGCAACAGTTTTGCCTCCATCTTCTACGAATACAACAAGCCGGACTTCGGCTATGCGCTCAATGAAGCGCTGTGGGACCGGTTTTTTCTCTCCACTCTGCCGACCTCGTTGGCGACGCGTCCGGCCAACCTGCCCGACTCGCGTCTGCGCTTTCATGATCCAGCCGGTTCTTCAACCGACCTCACTCCGCTCGAGGGTGTGAACGGATATCCGCTCGCCGCCACGCGCCTGATGATCGACGGCGCGTTCAACATCAACTCCACGTCGGTCGAGGCCTGGGCGGCATTTCTCGGCAGTGTGCAGGCGGCCGATTATG
>DATHXF010000031.1:0-3216 GCA_035459785.1 Rariglobus sp.
TCGATCCGGTCTTCGCTGGAAAAATAACCGCTGTAAACCACCACCCGACCCGCATGGCCGGACGCGCGCAGACGACGCACCAACTCCACTCCGGAAATTCCCGGGAGGTTCAAATCCGTGAACACCACGTCGAAGCCCCCGGATCTTTTTGAGAGCTCCGCCCAAGCCGCACGCCCGTCGGTGAACAGTTCGACGTCATGCCCAAGAGACGTGATCAACTCCTGCGTCGACTGCCCCACGATATCGTTGTCCTCGACCAGCATCACGCGCAACCGCTCCGTCGGTGCCCGCGGGGGCGGCTCCGCCTTCGGACTCCCGGCCGTCACCCTCGGCGCGACGGCGGCAATCCCGTCCTGCCGGTCCGTCACCGCAGGCAGGAAAACGCTGAACACCGAACCTTCACCCGGCCGCGACTCGATTTCGATCCAACCTCCCATGGCTGTGCTCACATGCCACGCCGTTGCCAGTCCCAGCCCCGTGCCCTGCCCCACCACCTTCGTCGTATAAAACGGTTCAAACACGCGCTCCCTCACTTCGTCGCTCATGCCGAGGCCGTTGTCCCGCACCGTCAGCCGGTGCCAGCACCGCGGCGTATGCCGGTCGGAGGCATCCCGTGAACCGGACGCCCGCGTGAGCGAGTCCACGACGATCCCGACCTGCGGCACCCAGTCGGCGGCGGGCGCCTTCCCCGTCTTCTCGACCAAGGTATCGCGGGCATTGATGAGCAGATTGACCACCAGCTGATTCAGATCGGAGCGGTTGGCCCAAACCATCGCAGCCTTCGCGCACGGCTGAATCGCGATTTGGATGCGCCGGTCGATTGTTTGGGCGAGGAAATTGAGATTGTCGCGCACCACCGCCTCCAAATCCAGAAACTCGCGCGCATCCACCGACCGCCGTCCGAAGGTAAGGATGCGCTGGGTAAGCTCGCGCGCGCGATCGACGCCCGTGCGGATCGGCGCGAGGTGCGACATCAGCTTCTGATTCCCGCCGTTGGTAAACGCCAGCAGCTCCGCATGCAGCAGCATCGGCGTGAGCAGATTATTAAATTCGTGCGCGATGCCGCCGACCATCTCGCCCACCGCCCGGAGCTTGCGGCTTTGCAACAGCTCGGCGTCGGTGCGCTTCTGCTCCGTGATGTCGGTGCGGCTGCCCACCATGCGATGCGGCCTCCCCTGCGCGTCGAAAAGAGTGATCCCCCGGCTGATGATCCACCGCCAGTTTCCATCTTTGTGCTTCGCCCGGTATTCGAAGATGTAAGGCGCCTTCTCCTCCCAGTGCCGCCGCAACAAATCCTCGCGTTTCACCGCATCGTCCGGATGCACGAGCGCAAGCCACGCCGCTCCGTCGTCGGGCAGCTCTTCCACCGTATAACCCAAAATCTCGCGGCACCGTTCGCTGAACATGATGCGCCCCTCGTCGATCATCCAGTCCCAGATGCCGTCATTGGACGCCCGGAGCACGAGCTGGTTGAGCTCGGCAGTCTCGCGCAACTGTTTCTCGCTGGCCTGATGCGCCTTTTCCTCCGAGAGATCCCGATCAACCCCGATGACATAGTCCCGGCCGTCGATGACCACCCGCCGGGCGACGTATTCGATGAAAAACACCGAGCCGTCTTTTCTGCAATGGGGGTTTTCGCCGCGGCACGGACCGCTGCGGAGCCGCTCCAGGAAACGTTGCGCATCCTCATAAGTCGGCCTCAACGGCGTGAGCACCGCCATGCCGCGTCCGATCAGCTCCTCTCGCGCATACCCGTGCAGATCGGCGGCGTATTGATTGCACTCAACAATGCGATACGGGATGTCGCGGTCATTCGGATCAAACAGGCAGATGCTCAGCGGCGATTCATCAAACAACGCCCTCAAACGATCCGTTGCGGACGCCAGTTTCTCCTCGATGCGCCGCCGCCCGCGCCGCTCCCGCCACCAGGCAACCGCCAGCCCCGACGCCACCACAAATAGGACAACCCCGTCCGCCCAGCCGGCCACCGGCAAGGTTTGCGGAGATTCGCCGGCCGCCCACATGCGCGTGGCCGGACATAGACCCATGCCGAGCCCCCAAGCCGTGCGTAAAAAACGCCCACGCAATCGCTGCAAACAGTCGTGAGGGGAACAGGACGGCATGAAGTGAACATACCTAGCACCCCCCCGTCAGCGTGGGAAGCCGCAATCCCGCGCCGCGTGTCGCCGGCTCATCCCAGCCACGCCTCGAACTTCTCCGCGTCCTCCGGCGTGTCCACGCCAATGGTCGGATCATTCGTCACTCCGCACAGGATTTCGAAACCGTTTTCGATCACGCGAAGCTGCTCCAGTTTTTCGATCTGCTCGTAACGTCCCGGCGGCAATTTCGCGAAACTCTCGATGAGCGCCGCCTTGTAGGCGTAGAGCCCGAGATGCTTGAAACAGGGATTCGCCTTCACCCACGCGTCATCTACCTGGCCGGCGCGGTCGCGCGCATACGGAATCGCCGCCCGTGAAAAATAAAGCGCACGCGCACCACCCGGCGCGAAGACCACCTTCACCTGATTCGGATTGTTGAAATCCGCCGCCGTCGTGAACGGCGTGCCCAGCGTCGCCATCGCCGCCGTGCCGCCGATCAGTTCCGCCAGCGTGAGAATCTGCGCACGCGTCACCAAAGGCTCGTCGGCTTGCACATTGATCACGTGGTCGGCCTTCACCGTGCGGTTGGCCTCGGCGATACGGTCGGTGCCGCTCTGGTGCTGGACCCCCGTGAGAATCGCCTGAAACCCCGCCGCGCGCAGCGGCGCGGCCAGCAACTCGTCATCAACCGCGAAGAACAACGGGAACTCCGGCGCCTCCTTCTTGATGCGCTCGGCCACCCACAACACCAGCGGACGTCCCTTGATGACGTGCAGCAACTTGCGAGGGAAACGCGTCGATTCGAGGCGGCAGGGAACGATGATCGCTGTCTTGGGCATGATGCCGCAAAACCTGGGCGTCCGGTTTTTGGGTTGCAAGCCGTCCCCTCTGTCCGGACTTTGCTAGGTCAAACTGCAATGGAAAAGAACGACACGACCGCGACCGGCCAGCATGTGAAAGAGCTGGTCGTCCAAAACAAAATGGGCATCCACGCGCGTCCCGCCGCGATGATCGTGCGCATCACCAACAAATTTAAGGCCGATGTCTTCGTCGAAAAGGACGAGGAGCAAGTGAACGGCAAATCCATCATGGGCCTCATGATGCTCGCCGCCGGCAA
>DATHXF010000032.1:0-13440 GCA_035459785.1 Rariglobus sp.
CGGAGGGCCGGCCCCGCCGTGCTCCTCTCGCTCGCCCTCGCCGCCCCGGTCTCCGCCCTCGCCCTCCAGGTTTTCCAAGAGTCCGCCGGCGTCGTCACGATGGAAGCCGAACACGCCACCGCGCGCATCTCCGCGGTCTCCCGCGACTGGCTCGACGTCGCATCCGCGTCCGCCTCCGGCGGCACCGCCATCCAGGCCTCGCCCGACGGCGGCGTTTACAGCAATACCACCAACAGCCCGCGCGCCGCCTTCCAGGTCAACTTCACGCAGACCGGCGTCTATTACCTGTGGGTGCGCCTCACCGGTCCTTCCTCCTCCAGCGACTCCGCGCACGTCGGCTACAAATCCGTGATGCTCACCACCGCTACGGGCGGCGGACTCACCTCGGGCTCCTCCTCGGGCTATGTCTGGGACAACACCGAGGGTTCCAGCCGCATCACCTTCAACGTCGCCTCCCCCGGCATCCATTCCGTCGATCTCTGGATGCGCGAGGACGGCGTCATCGTGGACAAGCTCGTCGCCACCCAAAACGCCGCCTTCATCCCCGCCGACACCGGACCCGCCGAAAGTGAACGCGTCGAACGCCCCGTCATCTCCAGCGCCGCCTCCGCCGCGGGCACCGCCGGCACACTCTTCAACTACCGGATCACCGCGCCGCAGCCCGTCGACAGCTACTCCGCCACCGGCCTTCCCGCCGGCCTCGCCGTCGTTCCCTCCACCGGAGAAATCGAAGGCCGCCCCACGCAGACCGGCACCTTCTCCGCCACCATCACCGCGACCAACCGCGGCGGCTCCGACACGAACGCGCTCACGATCACCGTCGCCGCCGCACCCGCCGCGATCCCCACGACCACCGCGTTCAAAACCGCCCTGGGTGCCGCCGTTCCCGGCGACGTCATCATCCTCGCCAACGGCACCTACACGAACTTCGGCTACTACAAGATGATCAAAAGCGGCACCGCCGCCCAGCCCGTCACCGTCCGCGCGCAGACTCCCGGCGGCGTGATCTTCAACGGCAACGTCCAGTTCGAAATTCAGGCGAATTATGTCGTCCTCGACGGTTTCCGCTTCAACGGCGACGCCCGTCCGTCCCCCGACTACGTCAACCCGCCCAAGAGCAGCGGCCTCCTGAAAATCCGCGGCACCGACAACCGCATCAGCGAGTGCACCATCAACGCCTTCAACCGTGTCAACGCCACCGACAACGCCACGAAATGGATCCAGCTCAAGGGCGACCGCCACCGCGTGGACCACTGCCATTTCGCCGGCAAGGTCGGCCAAGGGCAGATCATCGACATCGAGCTCGACGGCACGGCGGATTATCACCGCATCGATCACAACGAATTCCGGAACTTCACCTACGGAGGCGACGGCACCAACGAATACGAGTCCGTCCGCGTGGGCGTCGGCACGCTCGCCATCTCCACCAACGCGTTCTCCACCGTCGAGGACAACTTCTTCGAAAACTGCGACGGCGAACTGGAGACGATTTCCGTCAAAAGCTCCGACAACGTCATCCGCCGCAACACGCTCCTCAATTGCCGCGGCTCCATCACTCTGCGCCAGGGCAAACGAAACCTCGTCGAGGGAAACACCATCCTGAATCTCAACGGCCGCACCGAACTCGGCGGCATCCGCGTCTGCGGCACCGACCATGAGATCATCGACAACTACGTGCAGGGCGCGCGCACCGGCAGCAGCACCCACATCGGCGGCGTCGTGCTCATGTCGAGCGACTACCACCCCGCCACCGCCGAATCCACCATGCTCGCCGAGGACCACTGGCCCGTGAAAGCCGTCACCGTGCAGAACAACTCGCTCATCAACTGCAAGCAGAGCTTCGTGTATGGAGGCGGCAACTACGGCTTCCCGCCGGAGTCCGCCGCCTTCATCGACAACTGCGCGCGCAACAATCTCGCCGGCAACGGCCAGTTCGACTTCGTCCGCGTCGTCACGCCGTCCACCGCGCCTTCGCCGGCCTACACGCCCGCCTACACCTACGACGGAGAGCGTTACTACGGTTCGGCGCTGGGCTTCACGCCGACACCGGCGGGGATCGACACTGCGGCCGACCCCGCGCTCGTCGCCACGGCCGTCAACGGCTACACGCTCTACTTCGCTCCGTCGGGCGCCGGCACCGCCGCCACGCGCATCGCCCCGCTCACCGCAAGCAACGCCGGCCCGCTCGGCTACGCGCCTTAGAGCGGTTCAAATAAAACTATAGCCGCTACTTGAACAGTGCCGAGGTGGACCGTGACCTCCGGGCGCGGTCTGCGGGCTGATGGTTCCAGACGGCGCTCGGTTACCGAGCGAAGCGACAGGGCTCTTATCGCCGTCCACCCAAAACGGTTATGACATTACTTGAAATGCCCTAGCCCTGCACTGTTCCCGCCGCGGGCGCCGCATCACGCAGCCCCGCGGCCGCGCCCGTGGTCGCCCGCACCGTGAGCGCCGAGGACATCACCAGGTCGGTAAAACTCCCCTCGCTCGCGGGCGCGTCGAGCAGCAGCCGCGCCGCCGCCTCGCCCAACCTCTCGGGATTCGCGCTCGCCGACGTGATCCCCGGCTCGTCCTCCTCCATCACGCGCGTCGCGTCCACCGCCGCGATGCTCAGATCACCCGGCACCGCGATCTGCTGCTGCAGCAGCGTGTTGATCGCCCCGCGCGCCATCAGCCCGTTGTAGGCGATGAACGCCGTCGGGAAATCCGGCTGTCCGCGCAACCGCAGCAGTTCGCGCGCGGCCTGCGCGCCTTCCACCCGGTCGCCGCCGTCCTGGAAATTCCAATACGCCTCCAGCGCCGGCAGACCGTGGTCCTGCAGCGCCTGGCGAAACGCCGCAAAGCGCTGCTCGTGGCGGAACATCCCTCGGTTGCCGCCGATCCACCCGATCCGCCGGTGGCCGAGCGACACCAGGTGCGCCGCCAGCAGGCCGAGCGACTGCTGCTCGTTCGACTGCACCGAATGGCAGATGCCCGGATAACACGCCGACACCGCCACGATGTTCTGCGTGTGGTTGCGCAGCGTCTGCAAAAACGCCCGCGACACCTGGCCCATCAGCACCACACCTTCGCAGCCGTGCGCGACGCGCAGCAACTGCGCGAGCTTGTCCGCGGACAGGTTGTCCTCCGTCCCCAGAAACACCGACGTGAACCCGCGCGCCTCAAGCGCCACGTGCAACCCGTGCTGCACATGGCTGAAAAAGTTGCTCGCGTTATACAGCTTCAACGGCGCCCGCAGGATGAACCCCACCTGGCGCGGCCGCGAACCCGCCATCGCCTGGTCCATACTCATCCCCTTCGGGCTGTAACCGCTCGCCACCGCATAGTCCCAAATGCGTTTATAGGTATCAGCGTTGATGCTGTCGCTCCGGCCGTTCAGCGCCAGCGAGACCAGCGCCTGGGAAACTCCAAGATCCTTGGCAATGCGCTGTTGGGAAACTTTTTTCGGGCCGGGCATAATAGGTTTAATAATTACCAATAAGCCCGCCCCGCCCTCCCACAAGGTCAATTCACCCGCGCAGCGACGCCAGCGCTTCCGTGATCGGCACCGTGTGGCGCTTGCGCTCCAGGAAATAGCTCACGTCCGCATAGCCCGCCGCCTGCAGCGTCCTCAGCGCTGCCGCATAACCGTCGCCCACGCGCATCGGCACGTGAGCGTCCGCGCCGATCACCACCGGAATCCCGCGCTCGCGCATCAGCCGCAACTGGCTCGGCGACGGATTCATCTCGGGCAGCGCCTTCATCATCCCGCTCGTGTTCAACTCCATCGCCACGCCCGTCTTCGCGATACGGTCCAGCGCCCGCTCCACGTGCGGACGCACCTTTTCAAAACTCCACCGCGCCGGCTCCTCGTTTTTAATGAGGTCCGGATGCGCCAGCGTGTCGAACAACCCGCTCTCCGCCGACAGCGCGAGGTGCTCGTAGTAAATTTCCTGATACGCCGCCAGGTCGCCCCGGTAGAACAGCGCGCGATAATCCCGCATCTGGTAATGCACCGACCCCAGCACATGGTGCAGCGGCACGCGCGCGTGCAGTTTTTCCAACCACGGCTCCACGCCCGGATAAAAATCGCTCTCCAGTCCCAGGCGCACGTCCACGCGCCCCGCGAACGCCTCGCGCGCCCGCGCGACCATCGCCACATACTCCTCAAATTGCTCCGGCTCCATCCGCACCTCGTGCGCAAACCGGTCCGGCAGCGGTGAATGGCACGTGAAGATGATACCCTTCAAGCCGCGCAACTCCGCCATCGCCGCATACTCCTCCGGCTCCCCGAACGCATGTTTGCAGAGAGGCGTGTGGCAATGTGACTCGTAAAGGATCGGCGCGGACATCCCGCCACTCTGCAACAATCGCGCCGTGCCGCGCAGCAAAAACTTTCACCGCCGCTCCGCACCCGCCACCGCCAGCGCTTCCAGCAGCGTCTTTAATGCGGCCGATGACTTTCCGCGCTGCCACGCCACCATCAGCTCCCACGTCGCCGACGTGTCGCGCAACTCGCGAAACACCACGCCCGGCACCTGCTGCCGCTGCACATAACCCGGCAGCAACGCCACCGCGCCTTCCGTCACCACCAGCGACATCCCGTGCGTGAGGCTCTCCGCGTCCTGCACAAACCGCGCGCGAAACCCCGCCCGCTTGCACACCTGCGACACCCACCGGTTGTGTCCCGGCACGTCCTCCTCGAGCGCGCCCACAAACACATCCTTCTTCAAATCCGCCATCTTCACCGTCTTCGCCTTCGCCAGCGGATTTTCCTCCGCCATCGCCACCCACACCGGCAGCACCGCCAGCGTCTTCACATAAAATTCCTTCGCCAGCAGCGCCCCCGCCTGCCCGATCAAACCCGCGTCGATCGTCCCGTCACGCAACGCCGTGATCTGCTCCCCCGGTGACAAATCGCGCATCGTCACCTTCACCTCCGGATGCGCCTTCCGCACCGCCGACAACGCCGGATTCAGATAACACGCCGCCGCCGACATCAGATAGCCGATGCGTAACACCGCACTTTGCCCGCGCGCCCGCTGCCGCACATCCGCCAGCGCCACATCAAACTTCTCCAGCAGCGGCCGCATCTTCTCCGACAGAACATGCCCCGTCGCTGTCAGCGCCACTCCGCCCGGACTCCGCTCCAGCAAAGGCCCGCCCACCTCCTGCTCCAGCGATTGCATCTGCCGCGTCAGCGTGGACTGCGACACGCGCAACCGCTCCGCCGCTTTGTTCAAGCTGCCCTGCTCCACGATGGCAAAAAACGATCTCAGTAAATCGATGTTCACGATGTGCCCACGGTTATGCGCGAAACGCATTACCGCAAGCCGTTCCGTGCAGTATGCGCATACCCCCCCGCCTGCTAATCTGGTCCCATGCAACCGACCAACCGACTCTCCCTCGCCCTCCGCCTCACCGCCGCAACCGCCCTTCTCGCCGTCCTCGGCCTCTGGGTCGCCACCGGCGCCCACCTCGGCTGGACCCAGACCAGCAAGGTCGTCGTGCAGCACGACGAAGTCACCGGCATCGATTTCCCCGTCCGCGAAAAAACCTTCGTCGCCGGCGTCGAGGTCCTCGCCGTCGGAGCCGGTTTCGCCGCCGCCCTCGCCGCCGCGAGCGTCTTCACCAACCGCCGCCGCGCCTGAAAATTTTCCCGCCAACCCAAACCATCATTCCAAAAACACATCATGAACTCGCTCCTCCGCTCCTCCCTCCTCGCCACCGCCCTCGTCTCCGCCGCCTACGCCGCGCCCCAATCCTTCGACTTCAAAGACCCGAAAGGCGTGAACAACGTCCAGTTCCACCTCGACGCTCCGCTCGAATCCATCACCGGCACCGCCACCGGCATCTCCGGCACGGTTGTCTTTGACACCGCCGCGCCCGAATCCGTCACCGGCAAGATCGTCCTCGCCACCAAGTCCCTCACCGTCGGCAACCCGCTCATGGCCGAGCATCTCCACAGCGCCAACTGGCTGGATGTCGCCAAGTATCCCGAGATCACCTTCGAGGCCGTCAAGGTCGCCAACGTGAAGACCAAGGGCGCGCAGGTCACCGCCGATCTTACGGGCAACCTCACCGTCAAAGGCGTGACCAAGGAACTCACCGTTCCCGTCACCTTCACCCACCTCGCCGACAAACTCGGCGCCCGTCTCGGCGACGCCAAGCTCAAGGGCGACCTCCTCGTCCTCCGCGCCACCTTCGAAATCAACCGCAGCGACTTCAACATCATGCCCGGCCAGGCCACCGACAAGGTCGCCGAAAACATCGTCCTCACCCTCGCCCTCGCCGGCGCCGCCCAAAAGTAAGGGCTCCGTCCTCCGCTTACTCACTACCCGCTACTCGCCAGTCACTCCTTCTTCACCATGAACACGCACACCACACCCACCGGCCTCCACCACATCACCGCCATCGCCAGCAATCCGCAGACGAACGTTGATTTCTACACGGGCGTCCTCGGTCTGCGCCTGGTGAAGAAGACGGTGAACTTCGACGACCCGTCCGCCTACCACCTCTACTACGGCGACGAATCCGGCTCCCCCGGCTCCATTATCACGTTCTTCTACTGGCCCGGCCACGAGGCCCGCGGTCGCGTCGGCGCCGGACAAAACACCGCCATCGTCTTCGCCGCCCCCGCCGCCTCCCTCGACTTCTGGCAGCAACGTCTCGCCTCCCTCTCCATCGCCGCCACCCGCCGCACGCGTTTCAACGAAGACGTCCTCGCCTTCGCCGACCCCGATGGCATCCCCGTCGAAATCGTCGCCGTCACCGCCGACACCCGCACCGGCTGGACCACCACTGCCATCCCCGCCGCCCACGCCCTCCGCGGCATGCACACCGCCGAACTCACCGTTCGCGCCCCACAAGCCACGGAAAATCTCATCACCGCCACGATGGGCTACCGTCTGGTCCGCCGCGAAGGCAACCGCGCCCGCTTCACCTCCGCGTCCGCCGAGCGTTCCGGCACCTACATCGACGTGATCGCCGACGCCTCGGCCGCACCCGGGGCCGGCGGTTCCGGCACGATCCACCACATCGCCTTCAGCGTGCCCGACGACGCCACCGAACTCGTCATGCAAAAGGCGCTCCACGTCGCCGGCTACTCGGTCTCCGAAGTGCGCGACCGCAATTACTTCCATTCAATCTACTACCGCGAACCGGGCGGCATCCTTTTCGAGATCGCCACCACCAACCCCGGTTTCGCAGTGGACGAATCCCTCGCCACCTTGGGAACCACACTTAAACTCCCCGTTCAATTCGAACGCGCCCGCTCCCAGATCGAACGCCTCCTCCCTCCCATCAAAGTAACCCAATAGGTTACTTTCTCTCCGACCTACTCGCTACTTCCAACAAAACCATGAGCACCAAAATCAAAGTCATCTTCCACAGCCTCTACGGCCACGTCTATAAACTCGCCGAAGCCGTCGCCGAAGGCGCCCGTTCCGTCCCCGGCACCGAGGTCGAACTCCTCCAAGTCGCCGAAACCCTCCCCGACGAGGTCCTCTCCAAGATGGGCGCGGTTGAAGCCAAGAAAGCCTTCGCCCACATTCCCGTCGCCAAGCCCGGCGACCTCGCCGACGCCGATGGTCTCCTCTTCGGCTCCGGCACGCGCTACGGCAGCGCATCGGCGCAGATGCAGGCCTTCTTTGATTCCACCGGCGGCCTCTGGCAGAAAGGCGCCCTCGTCGGCAAAGCCGGCGGCGTGTTCGTCTCCACCGGCACTCAACATGGCGGCCAGGAGACCACGCTCGTCAGCATGCAGACGTTCCTCTTTCACCAAGGTCTGGTGGTGGTCGGCGTGCCTTATGCCGCGCAGGAACTCACCCACATGGACGACATCACCGGCGGCTCTCCCTACGGCGCCGGCACCATCGCCGGCACCAAGGGCGAACGCACCCCCACCGCCAACGAACTCGCCATCGCCCGCTATCAGGGAAAACACACCGCCCAAGTCGCCGCGAAACTCGCAGCCAAGTAAAATGAAGTAGCGGGTAGCGAGCATTCCAATCCGCTAACTCCTACTACTTCCGTCTTCCGCCCTACTCGCTACCCGCTACTCACTACTCGCTACTTCTTCACCGCCGCCATGCACCTCCACGACGCCACCAACACCCTCCGCCTCGGTCTCCCGCTCGCGAAAGCCCGTGGCGCCGTCATTCTCGTCCACGGCCGCGGCTCCTCCGCCGACGACATCACCGGCCTCATCCGCGCCTTCGATCCCGCCGTCGCTAAGGACCTCGCCTACCTCGCCCCCGAGGCCGCGAACAACTCCTGGTATCCGCAGCGCTTCCTCGTCCCGCCCGCGCAAAACGAACCCTGGCTCTCCAGCGCGCTCGCCGTGATCGACACCCTCGTCGCCGAAGCCCTCGTCGCCGGCATTCCGTCCGAACGCATCGCGCTCGTCGGATTCTCCCAAGGCGCGTGCTTGTCCCTTGAATACGCCTCGCGCCACCCGCGCCGCTACGCCTTCGTCGCCGGCTTGAGCGGCGCGTTGATCGGCCCGACCGACACCGCCCGCGACTGCGTCGATCTCCTCGGCACGCCCGTTCTCCTCGGTTGCGCCGACCACGACGCCCACATCCCGCTCGAACACGTCGAGCACAGCGCCACCGCCCTCGCCGCCTTCAACGCCGACGTCACCAAGCAGATCTTCCCCGGCTCCGCCCACACCGTCTTCCAGCCCGAGGCCGACTGGCTCAAAAACCAATCCGCCCGCTTGCTCGCCCGCGCATAATCCTCTCTCTTCGGCTTCCCACCATGAAAGTCCTCTACTCCACCCAAGCCACGTCCACCGGCGGCCGATCCGGCTCCTCCAAATCCGCCGACGGCGTCCTCGCCGTCACGCTCACCACGCCCAAGGAACTCGGCGGCGACGGTGCCACCGGCACCAACCCCGAGCAGCTCTTCGCCGCGGGTTACTCCGCCTGCTTCCTCGGCGCCCTCAAATTCGTCGCCGGTAAGGCCTCCGTGAAAATCCCCGCCGACGCCACCGTGTCCGCCAAGATCGGCATCGGCCCCCGCGACGACGGTCAGGGCTTCGGCATCGAAGCCGCCCTCACCATCACGATCCCGGGCCTCGACCGCGCCACCGCCGAATCCCTCGTCGCCCAGGCCCACGTCGTGTGCCCCTACTCGCACGCCACCAAGGGCAACATCCCCGTCACCCTCACGGTCGCCTGAGTTAGACTCCCGCACGCTCCCGCTTCTTTTTCTCTCGCACACGGCGGACCCTCACCGGTCCGCCGTTTCTGTATCCACCCACCCACTTCCGGCGCCCACCGGTCCACACAGACCCAGCCTGATGTTTGGCTGGCGCCGCCCCGCCGCTTCACCTTAGGTTTTCATCCATGTCGAGCACGTCGCGCCTCCCCCAAGGCTCCATGATTTGGCTGCCCGTGGGCATCATCATCATCGGCGGCGCGCTGCTGTCCTGCTGGGGCGCATACTCGGCGCGACAGATTTACCATCAGCAAGCCCGTGATCGCTTCGACCGTCTCGCCGAACGTCTCGGCCGCGAAGTCGAGCGCCGGGCCAATCTTCCCGTTTACGGCCTCATGGGCGCGCGCGGCGTTTACGCCGCCAGCAAATCCGTCGAACGCCTGGAGTTTCGCGCCTACGCCGAGTCACGCGATCTCGACCGCGAATTTCCCGGCGTCCTCGGGTTCGGCTTCATTCAACGCGTGCCTCACGACCAACTCGACGCTTTCATCGCGGCCGAACGCGCCGACAATGCGCCCGACTTCAATGTCATCCGCAACAGCGACGAACCCAATCTCTACATCGTCAAATTCATTGATCCGCTCTCCGTAAACCGGGCCGCATGGGGCTACGATGGCGGACGTGATCCGGTTCGTCGCGAGGCCATTCTCCGCGCCATCCGCACCGGGGCGCCTTCCCTCTCCGGCCCCCTCACGCTGGCCCAGGACCGGAAAAAGCGACCGGGCTTTCTCTATTTGGTGCCTGTTTACCTCAACAACACGCACCCCTCCACACCGGAAGAGCGCGAAGCCGCGCTCTGGGGCCTCGTCTTCGCCCCGATGGTCATCGACCGGGTTTTCGCAGGGGTTCTCAATTTCACCGAAAATCTGGTGGACGTGGAAGTTTACGACGGGCCGGTCTTCACCCGGGCCAACCTGCTCTTCGACGCCGACAACGAACTCGTCAGCGCCACCGACGTCGCCCAGCCTGCGCCCTTTGCCGGACGGCTTTTCCACCGCACGATCTATGTGACCGTCGGCGGCCGCGGGTGGAGCCTCGTCGTGACCTCCACCGCCAAGTTCGATGCCACCATCGAGCACCGCACTCCCTGGGTGATTTTTGGCGGCGGCCTGCTCGTCACCCTGCTCATGGCCGGCATGGTGCTCGCGCTCGCCCGCAGCCGCAGCCGTGCCCTCGCCCTCGCCGAAGAGATGACCGCCAGCCTGCGCGCCACCGAGAAAGAAGCCCGCAAGCTCGCCATGGTGGCCAACCACACCAGCAACGCCGTCATCATCACCGACACCACCGAACGCATCGAATGGGCCAACGAAGGCTTTACCCGTATCACGGGTTACACCCTCGCCGAGGCCCTCGGAAAACGCCCCGGTGATTTCCTCAAAGGTCCGCTCACCGATCCCGCCACCAGCAAGATCATGCACGAGGGGATCGTCACCCGCAAAGGCTTCAACGTCGAGATCCTCAACTACGGCAAGACCGGCAACGCCTATTGGCTCCACATCGAGGTCCAGCCCCTCCACGACAAAGACGGCGCCTTCACCGGCTTCATGGCCATCGAGAGCGATATCACCGACCGCAAGACCGCCGAACTCAAACTCCAGGCCAACGAACAGCGCCTCGTCGCCCTCACCACCCACGCGCCCGGCGTGTTCTTTCAATTCGAGGTCGCCCCCGACGACAGCCGCTCCTTCGCCTTCCTCAGCGCCGGCTTCCGCGATCTCTTCGGCTTCAACCCCGCCGAGGTCCTCGCCCAGCCCGCCCGCCTCTATGCCGCGGTGGACGCCGCCCATCGCGAACGTGTCTACATTCACCTGGAAAAAGCCGTCGCCGCCACCGCCGCGTGGGGCGACACGTTCCCCATCCACCGCCCCGACGGCTCCTTTCGCTGGATCAACGCCCGCTCCACCGCCTCCGTTCGCCCCGACGGCACCAAGGTCTGGTTCGGCGTCCTCGCCGATATCACCGAGCTCCAGGCCGCCCGCCACTCTGCCGAAGAGCTCAACGCGCGCCTCGCCGAGACCGCCGAGACCGCCCGTCAATCCGCCGTCCGCGCCGAACAGGCCAACATCGCCAAGAGCCAGTTCCTCGCGATGATGAGCCACGAGATCCGCACCCCCATGAACGGCGTCATCGGCATGACCTCGCTCCTCATGGACACCCCGCTCACCCGCGACCAGAAGGAGTTCGCCGAGATCATCCGCGTCAGCGGCGAAAGCCTCCTCTCGCTCATCAACGACATCCTCGACTTCTCCAAAATCGAGTCCGGCCACATGGACATGGAGTCCGAGGTCTTCAGCGTCCACGAGTGCATCGAGAGCACCCTCGATCTTCTCGCCCCGAAAGCCGCCTCAAAGGGCATCGACCTCCTCTACGAGATCACCGACGGCGTCCCCGCCGAAGTCCGCGGCGACGTCACCCGCGTGCGCCAGATCCTCGTCAACCTCGTCGGCAACGCCCTCAAGTTCACCGAGCACGGCGAGGTCGAAATCATCGTGCGCACCAACCGCGAAACCCGCCAGCTGGTCTTCTCCGTGCGCGACACCGGTATCGGCATCCCCACCGAAGCTCTCGGCAAACTCTTCCACTCCTTCACGCAGGTGGATTCCTCGACCACCCGCAAATACGGCGGCACCGGCCTGGGCCTCGCCATCAGCAAACGCCTCGCCGAACTCATGGGCGGGCGCATGTGGGTCGAGAGCACACCCGGCATCGGCTCCACCTTCTCCTTCTCGCTCGCCGCCGAGTGGATCGCATCCGGCCCCCGCGCCTACGTGGCCGACACCGCCGCCAGCTTGCGCGGCAAACATCTCCTCGTCGTTGACGACAACGAACCCAACCGCCGCATCCTCTCCACGCTCGCCCGCAAATGGGGGCTCCTCTGCACCGCCGTTTCCTCCGGACCCAAGGCGCTCGATTTCCTCCGCGAAGGCCGGCATTTCGATCTCGCCATTCTCGACATGCAAATGCCGGGGATGGACGGCTTCATGCTCGCCACCGAGCTGCGCCGCCTGCCCGCCGGCGCCTCGTTGCCGCTCGTGTTGCTCTCCTCGATCGGCCGCCCCGACGACGCGCAAGCCCGCCACCTGTTCGCCGCCCTGCTCAACAAACCCGCGAAACCTTCGCAGATTTTTGAAACCATCACCCGCATTCTCGGCGCCGCGGGAGCACCCGCCGCCGAGAACACCCTCGCCATCCCCGTGGCCGTCGAAAACCACCCCGAACACCTGCTCCTCGCCGAGGACAACTCGGTGAACCAAAAGGTCGCACTCCACATGCTCGCCCGCCTCGGCTACCGCGCCGACATCGCCGCCAACGGACTCGAAGCCATCGCCGCGTGCAAAGCCGTCTCCTATGACATCGTCCTCATGGATGTGCAAATGCCCGAGATGGACGGCCTCGAGGCCACCCGCCGCATCAAAGCCGACCCCGCGCACAAAGACCGCCCCTGGATCATCGCCCTCACTGCCAACGCCATGGACGGCGACGCCGAGCACTGCCGCGAAGCCGGCATGGACGACTACCTCAGCAAGCCCATCAAAAAAGAAGACCTCGCCGCCGCCCTCGAACGCGCCCGCGCCGCCCTTGCACAGCGCGCCGGCGGCTGAACGGTCACACAAAGGCCCGGCTGATCAGAACGCAGATCACCGCCATCATCAGCAGTCCGACAAAGAACAGCACGTCCGCCACGCGCTGGATTTTTACCTTCGCCCCCGTATGGCGCAGCCGGAACGATATGAACGTCAGCAGGCAGCAACTGAGAAAGATGCCCGCGTTTACCGAGAGAAACTCGTCGGCCAGCGTGCCAACTTTTTTCAACGACGTGAGCACCTGCACCAGCCCTATGCCGGTCAGACACACGCCCACCATTCCGGCCGAAACGGAAAAGATCGCCACCATCACGCTGAACTCGCGGTCGTCGTCGGATTGCACGCGCCCAGCCAACGCGTCCTCTTCTCCAGCGGCAAGGCATCTGTCCGTCACCTGGCGCGCACATGCGCCTCGATTCCACGGCGCCCGCCCGCCATTTTCACCCTCGCGATGAAATCCCGCACCATTCCCGCGATCGGCATGAATCCGCACAGCCGCGACACCCTGCGCGCGGAGGGCTTCGTCGCGATGGCCTATGAAGAATCGATGGCCCGCGAGCCCGACCGCCTGAAGCCCCACTACCACGATTTTTTCCAGGTCTCCCTGCTCCGCGGCCCGGGCCGCCTCATGCACGACTTCCGCGAAAAGGACGTC
>DATHXF010000033.1:0-4984 GCA_035459785.1 Rariglobus sp.
CGGCGCCAACGAGGTTCTCGGCTGGCAGAAATTCGACCTGACCTCCCTCTCCGGCCAGAGCCTCCGGGTCCGCGTGATCGACAACACCGCCTCGGCCTGGATCTGCGTCGACCAGCTTTTGCTCAGCAACGAAACCCTCGCCCCCGACGTGCGGCCCGGCACGCGGCTGATCTCCGGCAGCCCCGCCCGCGTGCGCGACTGGTCGGACTGGCTCGTCAAGGTCCGCAAGACCGACGCGACCGTCCCTGCCATGACCATGGACTTCACCCTCGTGCGCAACATGCCGTTCGTCTGGCTGGAGGTCACCGACCTGAACCCGCGCCTGAGTTTCAACACCACCTCCACGGTCGTCCTGCGCGACGCCGGTGGCAACGTCCTCTCCGGTTCCGCCCTGGGTAGTCACGAAAAAATCTCAATCGAAGTGGACGGCCGGTTCTACGGCGTGCACGTCGCCGCCGGCACCACGTTCGCCTATGAGGCCGCCACCAAGCGGCTGACCGTCGCCGTGCCGGCCGCCGCAGGCCAAAAATATCTCGTGGTCAGCGCCATGCTCTCAGCCGGCCAGCTCGCCACGTTCGACACCTACGCCTACGCGCGCCCGGAAAAAACCACGGTCACGTATGCCTACAACCCCGCCAGCGCCACCGGCAACGCGGTCCAGACCAGTTGGAAATACGAGATCACCGCACTGAAATCGGGAGCCAACAAAGTGCTGCAAGGCTGGCTGCCTCCACACTACCGCGAAACCGGCGCCAACCTCGGCTTGGTGAGCGGACTCGATTACACCACTCCGCGCGGCATGTTGCGCTGCGGCGAGGCGGTCGCCACCACGGGTTTCACCATCAACTTCGGCTTCAACGGCATTCTCGGCAACTTCGCCAAGCCCACCCTGCGCGGCCTGCCCGACGGGTTCGATCCGACCTACATGGAGCAGTTGTTGCGCAGCTACGACAACACCAACAACGGCGTCTGCGATGACACCTACTACGGCGCCAAGAACCTCGTGAAGCACGCGCGCGCCATGCACATGGCCAAGGATCTCGGGCTGACCGATGTCTATGCCAACTTGAAGGCCGAACTCACCGCATCGCTCTCCGACTGGTTCAACTACGACGGCACCGAGCAGAACCACTACTTCGCCCGCAACGACCGCTGGGGCCACATGGTCGGCCACAATTTCGTGCCCGACTTCAACCTCGCAGGCTTCACCGACGTGCACTTCCACTACGGCTACTACGTCCTCGCCTATTCTTTGCTCGCCTCGGAGGACGCCGAGTTCCGCGATCGCTACAAGGAAATCGCCATCCACCTCGCGCGCGCCTACGCCAACTGGGATCGCACCAGCACGCAGTATCCGTGGATGCGCACCTTCGAGCCCATCGTCGGCCATTCCTACGCGGGCGGCAGCAGCAGCCCCGGCGGCAACAACCAGGAATCCTCCTCCGAATCCATCCAGGCCTGGGCCGGCATGTTCATGCTCGGCGAAGTCCTGCGCGGCAACGACACCCGCGCCAACGACATCCTTGCCACCGCCGCGTTCGGCTACGCCATCGAGACCCGCGCCGTTTACGAATACTACGCCGACTACCACGGCAGCCCCTTCGCCGCAAAACCGCTCGATCGCAACGGACAGCCCGCCGTCGGCGCAACCCGCCATGGCAACTGGCCCGACGCCTTCCGCTACGGCAAATACGCCGACGGTTACGCCGACCATCCCGCCTGGATCTTCACCAACGGCATCATGAGCGACAGCGGCAATTCCTTCGCCAACTACTTCTCCGGCGAACCCGCGCACACCTACGGCATCCAGTGGTTGCCCAACGCCCCGCACATGATGTTCCTCGCCCGCGACCCGGCGTTCATCCGCGGCCAGTTCGACACGTTGTTCAAATACCGCGGCGCTCACTTCGCCATCGCCCAGCTCAATCCGCTGCGCTCCTCGATGAAGAATCTGCGCAACAAGTGGTATGCCGCGCCCACCGCCAGCGATCCCGACCAGCGCGTGGTCGCGATCGAGGAGGGCTGGCCCACCTACGGAATCAAGTGGGCGATCCAGGCGCTCTACGAACTGAACCCTGTCTTCGTGCGCGACATTTCCCATGAGGGCGATCCGCTGCTGGACAACCCGCTCTACGATCACGTGACCGGCCAGTGGCTCGTCACCCTCCCGGCCACCGACACGAAGACCAGCAAGATCACCTTCCCCGCCGCCCTCTGGACTCCCGACTCCCTCGTCGCGAACAATCCGCACCTCGTGCCTCCGGCCACCGAGGCGGGTCTCGCCAACTACGCCTTGGCCAAATGGGTCGCCGCCTTCCACACCGCCAACGGCGGACCCGGCCCCGATTGGACTCGCTACAACCAGTATTACACCTGGGACCCGGCCAACTATGCCGCCCGCGACAGCGCCGACAGCATCACCGGTCTGCTGGCCGCGATGCAGGACATCGGCGGCAATTCCTGGCCGCTCATCGCGCTCTGCTACGACGGCTTCGCCGAGCCTGACTTCGCGCTGAAGGTCATCGCCGAATACCGCCGCCGCAACCTGTCCTACGCGGCCGACACGGAATCGAACATGTTCTTCTATTATTATCTGACCGCGCTGCACGGACTCGGCACGATCCAAACCGACCAGCATCTTTCCATCGGCACCAGCGCCGTCTTCAAAGACGCCGCCGGCAACCGCAGCTACATGGTGCAAAACAAGGCCTCCACCTACGAATTGGTGGACGTCTATGAAGCCGGTCAGAAAATCGGCCAGGTGCTGGCCTACCCCGCCACCACCACCATTCAAAAGGGCTTGCTCGAAGTCTCGGCCGGCTTCGCCCCCATCGGCACGGTGCCGGCAAAAAACAGCACCGGCGTGCTCGTCGGACAGGACAAGGTCGTGGTGATTTTCAACGAGGCCTTCAATCCCGCCACGCTGGACACCGAGGTCACCCTCACCGGCCCCGGCAATGTGAGTCTCGTTTACCAGCCGGGCTCCGTTCCCCAGTTGGCGGAATACAAAGTTCAAGGCACCTGGACGCTGGGCGGCACCTACACCATCAACGTCCCCGCAACCGTCGCCAACGTCGGCAACACCCAGACCGTGGGCACCGCCCGCCAGTTCCAGTTCACCATTCAGAGCGCCTTCGGTTTACAGGTCACTGGCACCACCCCAGCCAATGCATCCACCACGGCCGACCCCGGACTCGACACGATTGAGGTGACCTTCAACAGCCGCTTCGCACCCGCCACCCTGGGCAATGTCACCCTCGCCGGCGCAAGCTCGCCTGGTCTGACCTACGATCCGTCGGCCAGCACCGCCGTCAAAGCGGTGTTCCGAATCGGCGCCGACCTGCAGCCCGGCGGTGCCTACACGCTCACGCTTCCCGCCACGGTCGCCGACGTTTACGGCCAGACCTTGGGCACCGCCGCGACGTTCACGTTCACGACCCGGCAGCCCGACTCCGTGCTGTCGTCGTGGCCCACCACGCTCAACGTGAACAAATACACCGTCACCGGCAGTTCCGGCGAAACCACCGAGGCCATCGACGGCGGACTCATCTGGAACTTCGACGCCATCGGCGACTTCGTGACGCTCAAGATCCGCTCCGAAAAAGGCGGCACCTACAACTTCAAGGCCACCAACCGGGTCAACCCGGCCCGCGGTATCTTCAAGCTGTTCGTGAACGACCTCGAAGTGGCCAACAAGCTCTGGAACCAGACGCAAGGCACCACCCCCGCCACGTTCGACTTCGGCACCATCCGGCTTGAGGCCGGCGACAACCTCCTGCGCTTCGAAGTCGCCCAAAAGAGCGGCACCGCCCAGCCCCGGTTCTCGCTCATCAACACCCTGTTCACGCCGGAGCAGATCGACGTGGAGCTGGTCCCCGGCCCCTACGCCGAATCCGGCGGCGTCGTGGCGTTCGAGGCCGAGGATTACATGCAGCACACCTCGGTCACCGTCGGAGCCACCGTGCGCATCTGGGAATTCACCACCGCCCGCCCCGGCTTCGCCGGCACCGGCTCCATGCAATCCCTGCCCAACGCCGGTTCCAACCTCACCACCAACGTGCCCGCCACCAGTCCGCGGCTCGACTACGAGGTGAGCTTTGTCACGCCGGGCACCTACCGGGTTTGGATCCGGGGCGATGCCGCTGGCGCCGATGCCAGCGACAGCATCCACATCGGTCTCAACGGCGTGCTGACCGCGACCTCGAAGGACATCTCCATGGAACGCGCCGCAAGCTTCCTGTGGACCTCGAAGCGCATGAACACCACCGCTCAGGCTACCCTGGTGATTCCCGAGGCCGGCGTATATACCATCAACCTGTGGATGCGCGAAGACGGCGCCTACGTGGATCGCATCCTTCTGACCACGGACCAGATCTCCGTGCCATCGGGCAGCGGCCCCGCCGCCAGTCCGCGGTTGCTGGTGCCTCCCTCCGGCTCGGGCATGACGACGTTCTCCTCCACCACATCCGGCGGCGGTTCATCCGCGGCCGCCTATGCCGAAACGACGACGGTCACCTTCGCTCAGGCCGGCAGTTACGATTACCTGCTGGTTCCCGAAACGGACGTCGCGGCCCTCAACGTCGAATACCTGCTCGTTCCCTCCATCGAAGACGGCGAGTATCTCTCTTTCGACGGAACGGAGACCTTCACCGCGCTCCCGGAATTCTCCGTCCCCTACGACCTCGTGGGAGATGCCGAACCGGATTACTACGAGGTGTTCGACTTCGACCAAGCCCTGCTGCCCCTGCCCATGGCCGGCTACAGCCTGTCCACCCAAACATACACCGTCCGCTACCAAAAAGCGGGAGCCGGTTTTGTCTATCAACTCTACACCAGTCCCGATGCCGCGGTGTGGAGCGCGGTCAACATGAGCCTGGAAACCTACAACGCCGCCACCGGCTTTCATCAGTATAAACTCCCGTGGACCGCGTCTTCCGGCAGTCCGCTGTTCATCCGCATCAACGTGAGCAAACCGTAAGCGACG
>DATHXF010000034.1:0-12397 GCA_035459785.1 Rariglobus sp.
CCGCGCCCTACGCGGAGGCAAAAAACCGGCTGATGAGCTTGCCCGGCGTCGGCGAAAAAGTCGCCGACTGCGTCCTCCTGTTCGGTGCCGGCCGTCTCGAGGCGTTCCCCGTCGACACATGGATCATCAAGGCGATGGCCCGCCGTTACGGACTCGACGGCTGGACGCCCGCGCAAATCGCCCACTTCGGCCGCACCCACTTCGGAGCCCACGCCGGCCTCGCCCAGCAATACCTCTTCGCCTACGAACGCGCGCAACCCAAAGTCTAACCCAATAGGTTACACTTTCTTCGTCCGCAGCAGCCGCCACGGGAAGAAATACACGGCGTAGACGATCGCATAGACCGTGAAGTTTTCCCACTTCAGGAAATGCGCGAATGCGAAGAAGAAGATCAACAGGTGCAGGCGCACCACGTTGAGATAGGGCCTCATCATCAATGCACCGCCATCACGCGCCTTGCGGGCATCGATGTCAGCCGCCTTGATCGAAGTCGTATCAAGCACCCGTGGCGGCGGACGCCGGAACGCCGCGCGCTCCGCAAAAAACGCCACCGGCAGCCAGATACCGTAGCGCACCACCACCTCGATGTAGTCGGGCGTCTCTCCGCGCACTCCGTCGAGCGGGAAAAACTGCCCAAGGAACATCGAGTGCACGAAATGAAACATCCCGAAATGCACTGTGAAGAACGCCAGTAGAAACAGGCCGCCCAACATTTCCCCAAAACGGCCCCAGGCACGGCTGAAGATCGTCCACACAATCATTGAGTAGCCGACCACCAGACTCGACAGCCACAGGCTCCACACCAAGTCGCCCGTGTCCCAACCGGCCAGCCCCGCAATCGCGAGACCGGTGACGAACGCGAGCGCATCCGGCCAGGCGTCGAGCCAAAGGCTTCGCTCGGTTTCGGGCGTGTCGTTCACGTCACTTCGGCGAACGTTGGATCAACTCGATCTCGTAACCCTCGGGTGCGTCGATGAACGCAATGAACGAACCGCTGCCGGTGGTCGTAGGTCCGTCGCTCAGCGCAAAACCCTTCGCCTTGAGCTCGTCCGCAAACACCAGCAAATCGTCCACCTCGAACGCAAGGTGCGTCAGGTCGGACTGCACGTTCACCGGCTCGGCGCCGGCGGGCATCTGGCACAGCTCGATTTCCTCGTCGCTGTTCGGTGTGGCGAGAAACACGAGTTGCGCGCCGCGCGGCGACGTGTGACGGCGGGAAACCGTGAGCCCGAGCGCGTCCTGGTAGAATTTTACCGAGCGCTCGATGTCGTTAACGCGATAGCGGGTGTGGAGGAGTTTTTTTACGGGCATGCCTCCGAGAAAACTCCCCTGTCCGCCCACGGCAAGCGTATCGCTCGCCGCGGACGTGAATCAGGCTTACTTCTTTTCCTCGTCGCGCTTGGCGAGCTCCTGCAGGCGCTTGGTGGTGATGAGCTCGAACTTGCCGCCGTTGCGCGTGCTCGTCTTGCCCAGGTTTTCCATGGACGCCTTCGGCTCCTCGTTGGGCCCGACGAACAGAAAGATATTCAGCGCCGCACGATCCTTCAATAGAGCGCGCTGGAGTTGGGAAATGTGGGTGATCACATCCGCATACTCGGCGCCCTCCCAGTCACTATAGCCCGTCCACCAAAGAAGCCTACCGTCCTTGGTAGTCCACCCCGCGGTATCCAGCTTGATGGTTTCTCCAATACGTTTGAGGGCCGCTTGAAAATCGCCGTCAAAAATACGCTTGGTATCCTGAATAATGAAAGGCGACTTGCCTGCAGCTTTCAGCTTGGCGTTTACCGCATCAAGTTGGGACCGGGCTTTGTTCAAAGCGGCATTACGAGCGGCGGCCACGGCGTTAAGATCCAAGCCTTCCCGCTTGAGATCCGCGAGATATTCTTCGTTTTCCCGTTTGCGCTTGGCCAAGACGGCCTCGCTCACTTTGCGACGCTGGGACCCCGCGCTGCCGGTGATCAAATAAACAGTGTCAGGCTCGAGTTCGAGCGCGGCTCGAAGCGCCCGGGTCCAGAGCGGAACCGTCAGCGTATCATCAAGGCCGGCGTTCGGCAGCGGCTTGGGGCGCCAGGTGACCCGGTTGGGAACCGACTGGATGCCCACCTTGGCGGAATCGGTGTTGATCGGCTTGATCCAGGCAAACAGCCGTTCTTTGTTGGCCACCGTGGCAGGCAGCAGCGTGCGATCAAACGAGGTGACCCAACCGTCGGCACCCGAGGTGCCGGATTCAAACACCACCACACCGAACTCGGCACTCGGGGGCAGGCGGCTCACAAGCTTGGCCATTTCATCACGAATGATCTGGAAGGCTTCGAAGCCGCCCTTGCGGATGTCCATCAGACTGGTGCCGACATCGATGACAAAGACCACCTTGGACGCACGTTGGCTGGTCGTGCCGAGGAAGCTCATGCTCATAAAGCCGCTGCCCAGACCGTTGCCGTTGCCGATACCGGTGTTGTAACCCGTGCCGCCACCCACCCCGCCGAGACCGGCGCCAAAACCCATGCCGCTCAGCGAACTCGCGCCAACCGAAGGAAGGTCGGGCATCGCCGGCACCTGAAGGGCGTTTTCCGCCGTGGAGAAAATACGGGAGGCCGACACCGGCGAGGAACTGGCCGAACCGCCGCCTTTACGGGCGACCTGCAGACGGTGCTCGACCTGCTTTTGGGCAACGGACTCCGTCGCCGCCGACGCCTCCATGATCTTCTTTTTACCGATGATCTGCTCGCTGACGACGAAGTAACCGGCGATACCGATCAGCACCACGTGCACGATCACCGTGACGAGCAACGGCACGCTGGCCGTGACGCGCTTGTAGAGATTGGGGTGTTTTTTGGGGGTCTCCTCGGACATGGGATTATTGCTCCGAATCGGAGGTGAAGGTCACGTTGCTGATGCCGGCGATGGCCAGTGCGTTGAGCACATCGATCGTGCGGTAGTAGGGAGATTCCGGATGACTGATGAGGGTCACCACGAGCTTGCTCTTGGCCGCATCACTGGAGGACTTGAGGCGGAGCAGCGTGCCGGTGAGCTGGGGAAGTTCGCGGCTTTGCGGGGAGTCATAAGACTCGTCATTGAGGGAAACTTCGCCGTCCTCGCCGACTTGAAGGATCTGCTCGTCCACAAACTCGGTCGTGGATGAAGCCACGGCGACGCCGGGGAGCTTGGTCTGGAGGATCTGCTCGATCTTGATCTGCGCGGCCAGGGCCATGAAGAAGACGAGGATCACGAAGACCACGTCGATCATGGGCGCGATCTGAAAGCCCACGTCGGGGTTGGCCTGTTGGATGGGCATTTTCATGGTCGGATATCAGCGGGCCAGCGTGGCGAAGGTCACATCGGAAATACCGGCCTTGGCGGAAGCCTCGACGACGGCGGAGACATAGCGGATCGGCGTGCGCGCATCGCTGCGGATGAGGACGCGCACCTTGGGGTTGGCCTTTTTATGGGCGATCAACGAGGGAATGATATCGTCCAGATTGACGGCACGTTCCTCGTAGGTCGTCACGGCGGTTTGCGTCTGCTGCCTCCAGGCAACGTTGAACACGAGCTCGCCTTCGGAGTCGTCCTTTTTGTTCGCGTCCGGAGCGATGGGCAGCTCGATGGACGGGTCGTAGCGCGAGACGGCAGTCGTCGCGATGCTCATGAAGAAAATGAGCAGCACGAGCAGCACGTCGATCATAGGGGCGATTTGGAATTCGGGCTCGCCATCACCTCCGCCACCACCACCTGCCATATGTTTTAAGAGTTAAAGGGTTGGGTAGAAGCGCGTCTGGTCCGGAGACCCGCCGCGCCAAGGGCAAAATCAGGCCTGCTGCTGGCCGGGACGAACGTAGGTCGGGCTGCCTTCAACCCAGTTGGGCGTGGCGGCAAAGCTTTCGCCGCCTTCAAACTCGACGTGAGCGATGTGCTCGTAGGGGAACTTGCGGAACAAGTCGTTGGCGGCATCCGACACGGCGTGGACCGAGTGGCCGACGCGATTGCGGATGAGGTAGTAGAACACGAACGCCGGGATGGCGACGGCGAGACCGGAGGCGGTCGCGTGCAACACGTGGCCGATGGCGCCCGAAAGCTTGGAAGGGTCGGCCGCACCGGCCTGGCCCATCGCGGCAAACGCCTGGATCATGCCGACGACCGTGCCGGTGAGGCCGATCATGGGCGCGATAACGCCGATCACGGAGAGATAGGCGATCTTGCTCTGGAACTTGGAGTTTTCACCGATGATGGCCGAGCCCATCGCGTCTTCAGCGGCCTGCTTGCCGCTGGGCGCATGCTTCAGACCGGCGTAAACGACGTTGGCGAGGATGCCGGGGTTTTGCTGCGCCCAGTTATAGGCGCCGTGGTAATCACCGGCGCGGAAAAATGAACGGAAGGACTCGACTGCAACCGGCGAGACGAAGTTCTTGTGCGACGTCTTCATGTAGAGGTCGATCACGAGATAAACGATGAGCGCGGAGCAGATCCAAAGCGGGATGATCGCCGGGGCGCTGAGTTCCTGGAGGAGGGACTTGGTGACGACCGTGGGGGCGGCGGCGGCAGCCTCCTGTGCCAGAAGGGCAAGCGGGCTGGCGGTGATGAGGGCGGTGAAGCCGGCAAAGCGGCGCAGGTTGGATTTCATAATTCGCAAGGGGAATGTGTTCTAAGAGAGGAAAGTGTTTTTAAAGATTCGCGGATTCTTTTTTGGCGACGGCCGCCTCGGCGCTGTCCGGGTAAGTCACCATGATATCAAGGTAGGCGCGCTCGGCTCGTGCCGTGTCACCATAGCCGCGGTAGCTACGGGCGCTTCCCAGCAAGGCCACCGGCATCACCGCATCCTCGGTGCCGTAGAAAACCGGCACCTGAAGATAAAGCTCGAGAGCCTTCTCGAAGTCCTTGCGGGCAAAAGCGATGTCGCCGCGCAGGATGGCCGCACGAGCCTCGGTCTCCGCGGATGCGTCTTTACGCATGATCTCGTCGAGCATCGCGTCGGCGATGTCCGGCTTGTTGAGGTTCATCTGGACGCGGGCCATGATCAGCTGCGCGGAGGCAACCGTGTCGGTATCCGTCGACCCCGACATCAGCTCTCGGGCGGCGCGCTCGGCATCGGCGGTTTTTTCCTGGGAAAGAAGCGCGCGGGCGCGGATCAAGGCGGCGTCGCCCCACCACGAACCAGGCAGCTTGGAGAAGGGCGCAAACAGGCGGTAGATCGGCGTGATCTTCTCCTCCGCTTCGGCACCCTTGCCGGCGGCGATGAGCTGGCGGGCTTGGTCGAGCTCCGCAGGTTCGGGCCAGTCGAGACGGACAACCTGTGCAATCGGAACGGACACTTCGCCGCCTTCGGCCAGCGGACGCACCAGATTGCCGTTCTTGAGGGTGACGTCGGCGTGGTTTACCACGCGACCGTCCTTCAGGATGTAGCGCTGGGCGCAGAGAGGGGAAACCGCCGCGAGGGCGATCAGGGCGCAGAGAAGTTTTTTCATGAGGCACCTCCGGTGGCGGGGGTCACGGCCGAGGCGGGAACTTGCAATTCGAGCACCTTGACGCGCTCTTCGGCGCGCTGAAGCTCGGGATAGGTCTCGAAGCGATCACGGGCGCGGATCATTTCCTTGTAGGTGGCGAGAGCCTCCTTGGCCTGGCCGAGCTTCTCAAAGGTCTGGCCGCTGCTCAGGTAGGCCTTGGCGACCCAGGGAGTGAACTTCTTGTAGGAAATGAAGACGCGCTGGAAGTGCGCCTGGGCCTGGGCGAGATCGTTGGAGCTGCCGCGCTTGAGCAGAATCTCGCCGAGCGAATAAATGCTCTGGGCGGTGGCCTCGCCGCGCCAGGAACGGTTGCTGGCGATTTGCTCGAAGAGCTCCTTGGCGGCGTCCAGCTTGCCGCTGGCGAGAAGCGTCTTGGCCCGGCCGAGGGTGGCCTCGAGAAGCTTGAAGCGGGCGCCGGCGCGGTCGATCGCGTTGGTGAAATGAATGAGGGCGTTGTCGTAATCGCCGGAAAGATAGGCGAGTTCGCCGAGACCGACGTATCCGAAATCGGCATACATCGAACGCGGATAACGCAGCACAAGCTGGTCGTAACAGGCGCGGGCGCGGTCGAGCTTGCCTTGCTCGCGGAGCAGGTCGCCGACGCGGCCCAACAGGCCGGGAGGCAGGGCCTCGGGGGCGATCTCGTCGCCGATGCGTGAGAGCAACTGGTCGCGCAGGACGGTGTTCTTGCGGAGCGAAGCAACCTCGGCCTCGGTGAAGAGCACGCGAGCCCGCACGGTAGGCTGGCTGGCATCCTGACCCGTGGTGAGCTCCCGGGTGACGCGGGCGGAGATTTGTTCGGCCGAAGGAGGCGGCGGACGCACGCCGTCGGGGCCGGCCTTCGGATTGCGGGCCAGCAGCGCGGCCATCTGCGTAAGCAGACGCTCGACGGCGTCGCGGTTCGGATCAGTGATATAACGGCGGGCGATGTCGCCCATCTGCGAAATGGCTTCGTCGGCCCGGCCCTCGCGGGCGCGCAACTTGCCGATCCAGTAAGCGGCGTTGATGACAAACGGATGGTCGGGGCGCTCGCGGGCGAACTCCTCCCACATGACCGCGGCCGTGTTGAACTCTTTCTTGCCCTGATAATGCTTGGTCAGCTCGTCGAGCACGTAGCCGAGTTGATCGTCGGTGAGCGTGGCGGACATCGCGGAGCGGTAGCTGGTGATGGCCTCGTTGATGCGTCCCTGTCCGGCGTAAACATCGCCCATGGTCGAGAGCGCCTCGCCGCGTTGCGCATGGTCCACCGGATAATCCGCAAGCCAGGAATCCAGCTGCTTCTCGGCGGCATCGTAGTCCTGCATCGCATAGAGCGCGGCGCCGATACGGTAGCGTCCGTCGGCCACGAAACGGCCCTCGGGATACTTGGCGAGGTAAGCGTTGATATCCTTGATCGCATCGGCCGCCCGGCCCAGCACCAGCGTGGCCATGGCCTTGAGATAGGTGGCGTCTTCGGCGAAACGGCCCTGGGGATACTTCGTGATGTAATGCTCGGCGGAGGTCCGGGCCTCCTCGAAGCGACCGCCGGAAAAATGAGCGTTGGTCTGCATCAGCACCATGAACTCGGTGAGCTCGGCATCCGGGAAACGATTCACGCCGACTTCCAAAAACTCGAGCTGCAGGTCCGCGCGGCCGCGATCAAAGGCGGTCTGGGCGGCAACATACAGGGCCTGCGGCAGCAGTTTGCTGTCGGGGATGTTTCGCATGAAATCGTCGAGCGCGGTGCGCATGCGATCAACGCGGCCTGAATCGGCGTAGGCGCGAACGAGTTCCAGCGACGCCTGCTCGCGCTCCTGCGCCTGCGGAAATTCCTTGAGCAGCCGCTCAAGCACGATGGCCGCTTCCCAAGCGCCGCCGCGCTGGAGGAACGTGTGGCCGAGACGGTAGAAGAGCGTCGCATCGTAGTCGCCGCGCTTGGCGATCTCGTCGAGGGCTTCCTTGGTGGCCTTGATGCGCGTCTCGACACGGCGGACCGTGTCGGAATCGGTCACCGAGGCCGACCCGCGAAAAAGGGATTTTTGGCGGGCCAGCTGCGCCTCCATACGGGCGGTGCGCTGTTTTTGCAGACGAAGCAATTCCGCGCGAGGGAGCACCGTGCGATAGGAGGTAAGCGCACCGGCCAGATCGTTGGCACCCAGGAGTGTATCGCCCAGCTGAAGGCTGAGGACGTTCAAGCCGGCCAGATTATCAACGGTGTTGAGATTGCCGCGAAGCAGTTCGAGACCGCGGCGGGCGGCTTCGAGATTCTTCTGCTGAAGCTGCAAAGCGATCAGCGTGAGAGCGGAGTCGGCCCAGTCGGCGTCGCGGGGGGCCGTCGCAAGGAGACGGTTGAGCGCATCGATCGCCACGTCGAATTGGTTGGCCTGCTGCGCGGCCATCGAGCGATACATGAGCGCCTTGTCACGGTAGGTCGTGGATTCTTCCAGCGCCTGAAAAACCGGGACGGCCTCGGCGAATTTTTTCTGCAGCGCGAGCGAAAGTCCGAGCACGAGACGTGCATCCGCCGTAACTTGCGCCGTCGCCGGCTTCGTCAGGAGCTTCGTCGCGATCTCCTCGGCCCTCGCGAAATTCTGCAACTGGAAATAAGTGTTGGCGGCCAACAACTGAACATTCGCGAGGTTCACGCCGGCCGGCAAGGTTTCGCCTTTGTCCACGCGGGCCAGAACCATGTCGAGGAGCACAACGGCATCGGCCGGCTTGCTCGCTTTGATCTGCATGTCCGCCTCGCCGATCACCTGAGGGAGCGGAACCTGGATCTGCGCCAAGGCGCCGGACGAAGTCGCAACGGCCATGCCCAGACCGCAGGCAAGGCGGGCGGGACTGAGTGAAGACGAAATCCGGCGCAGGGGTAAACGCATAGGGGAAAGACTTTGAAAACGAATAGGCTGCACTGGGTAACGTCAATTCATTCCTATCAGATCCCAAGAGGCAATCCATACCTAACAATAGAATCCAAAACGCAACTAACTCTCTTCGTATTCAACAGCCGCCTACAGGCGGATCACCCCTGCAATTCTTCGTGGAGCTTGACCGGACGGACCGCGCGCCCGCCCTCATCCGCCACCGGAGTGGCCGTGAGCGGGTAATGAAACGTGCGACCTTCGTAGTTTTTGAAGACCACCTCGTCGTCGGTGATCTTTTCGATGTAATGCGGGTTGATCGGAACCTTTCCGCCGCCACCGGGCGCATCGATCACGTATTGGGGAACCGCATACCCGGTCGTATGCCCGCGCAACGACTGGATGATCTCAAGGCCTTTGCGCACATCGACTTTGAAGTGCGCGCCACCCGTGATCAGATCCATCTGATAAAGGTAATAAGGCCGCACACGCATCCGCAGTAGACGATGGACTAAGGCCTTCATGACATCGGCATCATCGTTCACACCCTTGAGCAACACGCTCTGGTTGCCCAACGGCACGCCGGCAAACGACAGCCGCTCGCACGCATCGCGCAGCTCGGCCGTGGCCTCCTTCGGATGGTTCACATGGATGCTCATCCAGATCGGACCATGCCTTTTAAGGATCTCGCACAGTTCGGGGGTAATCCTCTGCGGCAGGAACACCGGGATACGCGAACCGATGCGGATGAACTCCACGTGCTTGATCGCCCGCAGACGCCCCAGCAGATGGTCCAGCTTGCGATCCGAAAGCAGCAGCGGGTCGCCACCCGAAAGCAGGACGTCACGAACCTCCGGATGTGACTCGATGTAACGCAGCCCCTGTTCGTATTCGGGATGGAAATTATAGTCCTGTGCGTTGGAGACCAGACGGCTGCGCGTGCAATAGCGGCAATACGACGCACACCGGTCGGTCACCAGAAACAGCACACGGTCCGGATACCGATGCACCAGCCCCGGCACCGGCGAATGCTCATCCTCACCAAGCGAATCCAACATCTCCTCGGTATGGAGCTGCCCCTCCCCTGCCCGCGGAATCATTTGCAGGCGGACGGGGCAGTTCGGATCGTTGCGATCAATTAGATTAAAGAAATAAGGCGTGATCGCCATCGCCAGCTTCTGCCCCGCGAACAGCACTCCGGCCCGTTCGTCGGGAGTAAGCGTCATGTAACGCTCCAGATCCTCCAGCTTGGTCAGCCGGTTTTTAAGCTGCCAGGCCCAGTCATTCCAATCGCTTGCGGGAACGTGCTGCCAGAGGCCTTGGCCCTCAAACCAAGTGGAACGATCTTCGGTGTAAGACATGAGCGGGGAGTGGACGGAGCTAAATTCATGCGTTCGTCCTGTCAAACGGCCCCGCAAGTTACGGGAAATCCCCGAGGGCGCCGCGCAGGTTTTACACGGATGCGCCACAAAACCCTTGGCAGGCATGGGGGGAGGGCTTTTCGTTGGACTTTAATGTCCACGTTCAAACCCGCAGTCCTCGCCCTCGAAGATGGTTCCGTGTTTCGCGGCCGCGCCTTTGGCGCCGATGCCACGATTTCCGGTGAATGCGTGTTCAACACATCGATGACCGGCTACCAGGAGATCATCACCGATCCGTCCTACTTCGGACAGATCGTCACGATGACCGCCCCGATGATCGGCAACTACGGCGTCAATGACGAGGACTCCGAGGCCACCGCCCCCCGCGCCAGCGGTCTCGTGGTGCGCGAACTCTCCCCCATCGTGAGCAACTGGCGCAGCCAGTCCTCGCTCGACGACTACCTCCGCAAATACGGCATCCCCGGCATCAGCGAGGTCGACACCCGCGCCCTCACCAAAAAACTCCGCGTCGATGGCGCGATGAAGTGCTGTCTCTCCACCCTGCCGCTCACCGACGCCGAGGCCGTCGCGAAAGCCAAGACCTGGCACGACATGGCCGGCAGCGATTACGTCAAAGACACCACCTGCAAAGAGCCCTACCTCTGGCGCGCCGATGACGCTGCCAACCACAACACCGTTTACGTCCCCGTCGGCACCACCTTCGGCAAGGCCAACACGCCCGCGAAACGCTTCACCGTCGCCGCCTTCGATTTCGGCGCGAAGCACACCATCTTCCGCAAGCTCATCAACCACGGCTTCGATGTGAAGGTGTTCCCCGCCACCGCCACCGCCGCACAGATCAAAGAGCATGCGCCCGACGGCGTGTTCCTCTCCAACGGCCCCGGCGATCCCGCCGCGCTCGCCTACATCCACAAGACCGTCACCGGCCTTGTCCCCCACTATCCGATCTTCGGCATCTGCCTCGGCCACCAGATGCTCACGCACGCCATGGGCGGCTCGACCTTCAAGCTCAAGTTCGGCCACCGCGGCGGCAACCAGCCCGTCAAAAACCTCGAAACCGGCAAGGTCTCGATCACCGCGCAAAACCACGGCTTCGCCACCGATCCGGCCTCCCTCGCCAAGGGCGGCGCCATCGTCACCGAACTCAACCTCAACGACAACACGGTCGAAGGCCTCCGCCACAAGGAACTCCCGATCTTCTCGGTGCAATACCACCCCGAAGCCGCCCCCGGCCCGAACGACGCCGACCCGCTCTTCCTCGATTTCTACAACCTGGTCGCCAAGCGCAAAGCCGGCAAAATCTGATCGGCTCTTCCGAAAACCAGCATATCCCTCAAGCCACTCATCACCGGGTGGCTTTTTTCATTTATGCCGACACCTCCCCACCGTCCTAGATGGTCATTGCGCGGCGTGGCCGACGCCTCGCTCTGGGTGGGTTTGGCCGGAGCGTTTGGTCTTTGTCTTCTCACCCTGTCGGGCTTCGCCGGCGAACGCCACTGGCTGCTGGAGATCACCACCCACTTCCGCCCGCACTATGCCGGCGGCCTGCTGGTGTTTGCCGCCATCTACGCATGCGCCCGCCGGTTTCGAATGGCTGCGGCCTTCGCAGCTTTCGCACTGCTCAACATCGCGGTGCTGCTTCCACGCTTTGATTCACGCCCTCCCGTTCCTGCCGATGCACCGTCGCTGAAACTGCTTCTGGCCAATGTTCATACCGACAACCGCGATTACGCCGCCTTGTTGGAGCTGATTTCACGCGAGCAACCCGACATCATCGCGCTGCTCGAAGTAAACGACACTTGGCTGGACGCGGTTGCCCGGCTCGAAAAAACCCACCCTTACTTTCGCAAGGTTTCCCGCTCGGATAACTTTGGCATCGCCCTCTACAGCCGCATTCCCCTTGGGGCGATCCGCACCGCCTATTTAAGCGCGGCCGAAATTCCCTCGATCCAGGCCACGGTCACTCTCGGCACAAATCGGTCGATCCGCATCCTCGCAACCCACCCGCTGCCGCCCGGTGACGCGGGAAACGTCATACTGCGTGACCAGCAACTCGCCGCAATCGCCGGCTGGTCCACCGGCTCGACATCCCCCGCGTTGGTAATCGGCGACCTCAACTGCACGCCTTGGTCGCCCGCATTCCGACGACTGCTTGCCGACGGCTCCCTGCAAGACACAGGCCGTGGCATCACTCCGACTTGGCCGGTGAAGCCTTGGTTTTTGAGAATCCCCCTCGACCACTGCCTGACCTCGCCCTCGATTCTTACCAAGGAGCATCGCGTCGGCCCCGACATCGGCTCCGATCATTTTCCGGTCATCGTTACCGTGGCGCTTCCATGAAAAAATGGCTCGTCCTGCTCGTTCTCATCGGAGCCGTCTGGTTCTGGCTGCACGAGCCCGCCGCCAAGTGGCGAGGCATGCCCGCCGCCCGCGATCCCGTCCAGACAAGCGCCGGCCTGCCCGCGCCTTTTCAACACGGCGACTACACGATCACCCCGCTCGCCCGCTACGAAATCAAAGCCGTCGTGCTCGCCCGCGAACGCTACCGCAACGATCCCGGCGCCAAACTCGCGCCGGTCGATCTCGCCCTCGGCTGGGGCCCCATGTCCACCTCCGTCGTCATCAACGATCTCTCCATCTCCCAATCAGGCCGCTGGTATGAGTATTCCTGGTCCGG
>DATHXF010000035.1:0-7664 GCA_035459785.1 Rariglobus sp.
GCATCGGCGTGCTCGGGATAACGTTTCAGCGCCAATAAAAACGGCATCAGATAATTCGGGTAACTCGCGCCGACATCGGCGCCGACCACACCCTTCGGCAAATGGTGCGACCACGACACCTCGATGAGCGGTCCCGAATCAAACAACCGGAAATGCCCGTGCACCTGCCGCTCGCCTTCGGGGATCTGCCGCGCGGCGATGCGCCGCAGATCGGCGAACGCGTGCTCAAGATATTGAGTCTCGCCGATCGCCGCCAGTTCCAGCGCAGCCCAGGAATTCAACACGAGTTCGTGGGTCATCCACTCCACCGGAGGCACATAGTCCGCCGGTGCTCCATGCACGCACGCCAGCCAGCCGTCGGGCCCGGGCGGCTTGGCGTTCACGAGCCAGTTCATCGCCCGAAGCGCGGCATCGCGGAACCGCGCTCGTGATCCCGTGAATTGATAACCCGTGAACGCTGACTCGAAACGATCTCCCGTAACGAGCCGCACGCTCATCGCCCACGCGATGATGGCCTTCGACACATCGCCGGTGAGCACCATCGACTCATGAGTGATGAGGCCGTGAACCAATCCGCCCTCGCCCGCCTTCAACTCCGAACAACGCTCCTGGCACTTCACCAAGTATTCGTTGCCCATCACGATCTGCATTTCCAGCCGGGCACGCAGCTCCGGTGTCATCTCGCCGCCGCGAATTTCCAGCAGATCACACAAACCGATCACGCAGGACGCATGGCTGTTTGCCTCCTGCAAGGCCGCACCGCAATCCTGCCAGCCGAATTTCGAAGGCGCGAAATGCACGCGTGTCTCCATCTGCTCCAACGCCACGTATTCCCACGTCGCGCGATAAAGCAGATCGTCGTCCACCGTGAACGTCTCCCGCACCTCCGCGAGTTCCGGCACGCCGCTCGCGCGGATCGCGTAACCGCCCTTGGGCAACTGGAACGTCGCCACCCACCAGTCCGCGCCCCACGTGCGACCCCAGCGCGTAAAATCCCCGCTGGCAACCGGCTCTCCCTTGCCATCGGTGATCTCGTAAGCGGGCGCTTTCAGCCCCCAACCCGCAGGCACGCGCAAGAGCGCCCGTTGCGGTCCGGCCGTGTCATAACCGATCTGCGAGACCAACAGGCCGTAAACGGCGGGAGATGCGATTGCCACCGGAGTAATGGATGCGAAGTCGGCCAAGCTTTAGCCTGCGGCTCACACCGCACCGGCCGCCACAGACACACCAGCCGCGCGTTTCACCGCGGAAACTTCCGGCTGCCGGAACGTAATACCATGCGCGTGGCGCGTGACCAGATCCAGGTCGTCGGCGTTGCGCACCAAGTGGCCGCCGAGTTCGAAATTTTCAATCGTCACTCCGGTCACCGGATGCGCCGCATCGTAGCCGCTGATGATGCTCACCGTGTAGCCCGCGTTATGGATGGTTTGCAGCGCCTTGATGTTGCGCAGCGTCACATTGCTCACGCTGCCGCGCTCCGCATCGACGTTCCACCTGGACTTGAGCGTGCGGAAATCAATGAGCGTGTCGAAGTGGTGATCGATGCGGATGTTGTCCCACACGACGTTCTCCACCTTGGCGCGGTCGCCGTTGTGAATGCCGAAGACCGACCCGAACTCATGCACCGCGAACACGTCGATGTCCTCGAAACGGATGTTGCGGATGTGCTCCGTGCTCGTCTCGTAGCCGATCTCCATGGCGGAGCCGCCGTGGATGTTATAAAAACTGCAGCCGGAAACCACCACGTCTTCCACCGTGCCCTTCCAGTCCTCGTCAGGAAACCCGAGGGGAACGCGCTCGTCCTCGCCCGACTTGTTGCTGATCGCCTTGATCGCGATGTTGTCGTCGCCGTTATGCAGGCAGCAACCCGTGATCCGGATGCGCCGCGATCCGGCGATGTCGATGCCATCGGAGCTCATGTCATTGGCGATCTGCCGGATTCCCGTCACCGTGATGTCCTCGCACGCGCCGAGCACCAGCATCCAGTGGCAAGGACTCACCATCAAAATCGTTTCGACCCGGCAGCGCGTGCAATGATCGAGCACGAGCGCCTTGCGGCGGCGCCCTTCATGTTCCACCCAATAACTGCCGTCCAGAATGCCATAGCCGCCGATGCGCACCCCGGAGACGCCCGCCGCGCGAATACTGCCGCGCACCACCGCACCCGCCTCGATCCAGCAGGTCTCGCCTTCACCGAGCAGGATCAAACCGGCTTCGTGAATTTTGCCAGCCTTGAACACGCGCACCTTCGGTCCCTCGGGCGCAGGTCCGGCCTCGGGCAGCGCATAGACGTAGAGCAACGGCAGACCATCGATCTCGATCTGGAGATTCTTCGGCTCCGGCAGGATGAAGCTGATGCGTTCGCCAACCACCTTCGCCTTGATGCCGAGACTCAGCGGATGCACGCGCACAGCGCCGGCCAGACCGGCGACTTCGAGCTGAATGGTCACCGGCCCCTCGCATTCGAAGGCGGTGTGGTCCGCAGCGATATGCGACAGGACATCCAGCGGGATGGAATTCGCCGTCGCCCGATAAACGACGGAACGCTTCAGCGACGAAGCATAAAAATGGGGTTTCAAGTTCATGAGTGTAATTGGAGAAAACGGTCGATTTCGTTACGTGAAGGAATGGAGGGCTGAGCCCCGAACCGGGTGACGCTGAGAGCCGCGGCGGCCGTCGCGAAACGCACCGCCTCGGGCAGCGAACGCCCGTCCAGGAGAGCCACCCCAAGCGCGCCACAAAACGTGTCGCCGGCCGCGGTGGTATCGACCGCCTTGACCGGAAAGGCCGCAACGTCGCTCACCACTCCGTCCGCGTAGGTCATCGAGCCGGCGCGGCCGAGCGTGAGAATCACCCGTCTGGCCCCCAGTTCGGCCAGCAGACGGACCATCCGCTCCGCAGGCTCCGGACCTGAGAACTCGATGCCGGACAAGGCGGCCGCTTCGTTTTCGTTTACGATCAACGTATCCAAACCCATCAGCAAATCCGCGTGGATTGCGTGCGCCGGAGCATAGTTAAGCATCACGGGAATACCCTCTTCACGGGCCCGCCTCAAAACCTCGCGGTTTGTTTCAACCGGGATTTCCATCTGCAACAGAATCATGCCGGAGGAAGCGATCCGCCCCCACTCGGCGGCGATGTGCCCGGGCGCGAGCGCGGCATTGGAACCGGGCGCGACCGTGAGATAGTTCATCCCGCCCTCATCGATCATCACCAACGCAGAACCGCTCGGCCGGTCAGTCACAAAACACACGCCGTCCAGATTCAGCCCGTCGCGGCGGAAGTTCTCCACCATCGCCGGAGTAAACGCATCGCGCCCCAGACACGCCACGAACCGCGCATCCCCGCCGGCACGCGCCGCCGCGACCGCCTGGTTGGCGCCCTTGCCCCCGAAGGTCTGCATGAACTCGCCATCCGTGACCGTCTCCCCGCGTGCGGGGAGGTGTTTCACTTTCATGATCATATCGACGTTGGCGCTGCCGATAATCGTGAAGGGGCGGATGGACATGGCGGCAGGGTTTTCAGCCCCCGAAACGCCGGCGGTATTCCCTGAGGATGGCGGGCGCACTGCCCGTGCCGATACGCGTCACCCCGAGCGCGATGACCTCGAATGCGCGATCCAGATTCCGCACCCCGCCCGAAGCCTTCACACCTACCTCGGGCACGCAGTGCTTGCGCATCAATTTCAAATCATGATCGGTGGCCCCGCAGTAATCGTATCCACCCTCCTTGCCCTTCACGAAGCCGAAGCCGGTGGAGGTTTTCACGAAGTCCACCTTCACCTCGCTGCAAATCTCACAAAGACGGATCTTGTGAAAATCATCGGGAAGGAAATCCGTCTCGAAAATTACCTTGATGATGCCCTTGTGGCGGCGGGTGACGGCGGTGACCGCCGCGATGTCCTCGCGCACATAGTCCCAATCGCCGCTCAACACCTTGCCGGTGTTGACGACCATATCGACTTCGCGCGCTCCATCGAGAAACGCCTGCTCGGCCTCGAACGCCTTCACCGAGGGCAGCGGCGTGCCATGGGGAAATCCGATGACCGTGCACACTTCGACCGGCGTTCCTGCCAACTCCGCGACGGCGAGCTTCACCGCGTGCGGCTTGATGCACACCGTCGCGATCGGGAATTCGCGCAACACGCGACAGCCCTCCCTCAGTTCGGCATCCGTTGACGTGGGGGTGAGCAACGCATGATCCATCATTCGGGCCACAGACTCATAACTTGGGTAACTCATGAAACTCCCTGTTATAAGCCGCCCTGAAAAAATGCCTGAAACATAAAGCTGTCTCCAACGCGTAACTCTCGTCTCAATGTTCGAACAATGCAGCCTGCGAAGGCCCCATGCCTTCCCCGCGCAACGGAGCCCTCGCCAGTCGTGCGTCGGTCTGTCTGCATCCGCTCCAGTCTCGGCTATCGCAAACAGCCCTCCGGCAAAACCGCTCCATGCTGAATCCCCGCCTCCTGTTCGTGCCGGCCCTGCTGTGGGGACTTCTGATATGCCCGGCATTCGCCGACGCTCCTCTGCCGAGCACCCCGCTCGACAGCCGCACACTCCCCGCCGAAACCGGAAAAATCGAGCAAGGCCGGGGATGGATCACCGGTGCCCTTCCCGACCGCCCCGGACTCCACCTCAACGGTCCGGCCACCGTCCGCTTCGATCTCGCCGCGCTCAAACTCCCGCCCGGTCTTTATCATTTCGGACTGATCGCCCGCACCGGCACCCGCTGGGCTGATGCCCAGGACCAGATTGCCCGCTACGGCTGGCGCCTCGTTCCCGCGCGGGACAACGCACCCGCCTCCGGCGGGTTCCACTTGCTGGGCGCCGCGCCGTTCCAACCCGTGCGCGCCTCGGGCAATCCCGAGTCGTGGGGCAACTGGTATGGCACCCTGCAAGCCGCCCGTCCGGTGATCCTGCAGGGCGGTGAACACATCGAGGTCACCAATCGCGAGAACCACGGAGGCATCATTGAACTCTGGATACAATCCGCCACCGCGGCCAACAGCAGCGTCATCACCCTCCACCTCGACGCCCCTCATCACGCCTTCGGCCACAACCAGCCGCCTGTCGTCCGCATCACCCTTGAACGTCCCGCCGGCACGCCCCGCCGGGAGGCCTCGCTCGCTCTTGAGTGGCTCGACCTGCTCACCGGAAAAACCACGATCACGCGTCTCGCCGTTCCGGCCGGCACCGACACCCTGACTCTCCGCCCCGATCTCAAGCCCGGTGTCCATCGCCTGCGCGTTACCGTCGGGCCCGACGGCCCGCCCGTGGAAAACCCCGCCTCCGCGCAAACCTTCCTCGCCTGTTCCGCAGCACACCCCGCCTCCGAGTTGCCCGACTCCTGGCCCCTCGGCGCCCACGTCGACACCGACCTTCCGCCCTTGCCCGGTTTCCGCTGGTATCGCTACTTCGCCCAGTGGGCCAAGACCAACCCCGCCCCCGGTCGCTATGATTGGACCGCCTTCGACTCCGTTTTCAAATCCGTGCAGGCCGCGGGCGGACGTCTGTTGATCGCCAGCGATGGTTCGCCCCGCTGGACCAGCGCCCGCGGCAAGGCCGGCATGCCTTGGGAACCCGCCGCCACCGCCTACCCGCCCGACGATTGGGGAACGCTTCGCACCTATCTCGACACAATGCTCGCCCGTTACACCGACACCCGTGGCACGCTCGGCGCGATCGAACTTTGCAACGAGGCCAACACACCCGATCGCTGGCTCGGCGACACCGCGCAAATGCTCGCCATGGCCCGCACCTTCAAAACCGCCGCCCAAGCCGCGCCTCATCCCGTCCAAACCATCGGTCTCGCCATCAGCGCCGGCGATCAACGCGGCTACGTCGAGACCCTCATCAACGCCGGCCTGCTCGCCCACATCGATGCGGTCAGCGCCCACTTTTATGAGGAGCTCATGAGCCCCGAGTCCGGCACGCCCATCAACAACCTGCCCCGCCACGTCGATATGCTCGCCGGACCGATGGCCGCCGCCGGAGTGAGCCGCCCGATGATCAACACCGAATCCGGCATCGAGTTCGCCGCCCGCCTCGACGGCGTGCCCCCCGCCCAGAACGAACTCAACGCCCGCGACGAAGCCGATCCACGCTTTGACCCCAAGCACCCGTGGTTGCTCGGCCCGGTCTGGCGCCCTGTCAGCGAACGCCGCGCCGCCGCCATCTACACTGCCGGCAGCGTGCAACTTCTGGCGCTCGGTGTCCGTCAGACCTATCTCTTCAGCCAGCTCGGTCTCTTTCGCGACGGCGCCCCCAGCCTCCCGTGGGTCGCGCTCGGTCAGCTGGGCGGCTGGCTCCATAATGTGGATACAGCATGCATCGCCCCTCTCGAAGCACGTTACCCCGGCGGCGATAACACCCACGGAAGTCTGCAATCCCTCGCCTACCGCATCGGTCGCCCCGGCGGAAAACAAGTCATCATCGCCTGGGGCTTCCTCCGCGACACCCGCACGGGCCGCTCGAAACACTGGCAGCCCTGGCTCGACCCTCGGCCTCTGCAAATCAAGACCGGCTCTCTCACCGGCACACTCCACGACCTCTACGACCGCACCGTCCAACCCGTGCGCGACACCTCCGGCCGGCTGACCATTTCCTGCGGTGAAGAACCGGTGTGCGTGGTGATCGACTGAAAGCCTCCCACGCCGGCTTCCGTTTCGGGCTGGCTGCGCGGGAACAGCGGTGATTCATAAGATGGCTTTCGCGTTCCCTCGCGCCTCTTCCTCTTCCCCTCATGGCATCCCGCACTCCCATCCCGGTCATTCTCGACACGGACATCGGCACCGACATCGACGACACTTGGGCGCTCGCCCAATTGCTCCGCAGTCCGGAGCTCGCGCCCAAACTCATCCTGACCGGCGCCGGCGGCATCGACTTCCGCACGGCCGTCACCGCGCGCTACCTCGAAGTCTGCGGACGCACCGATGTCCCCGTCGGCCGCGGCATCCCCGCGTGGGAAACCGACGAAAGCCACCGCAACCAGGAGCCGTGGATCAAAAAATACGACATCTCCAAATACCCCGGTGAAATCACCGCCGACGGCGTCGGCCGCATGATCCGGATCATCGAGGAATCATCCGTGCCCGTGACGATCATCGCGATCGGCCCCGCCGTTAACATTGCCGCCGCACTCGAACGCGCCCCGCACATCGCCGCAAAATGCCGCTTCGTCGGCATGTTCGGAAGCTTCGACGTCGGCTACACCGGCGGACTCCCCGCCAGCGCCGAGACCAACGTCCGCCTCATCCCCGCCGCCTTCCGCACCGTGATGGCCGCGCCGTGGATCGACGTGCTGCTCACGCCGCTCGACACCTGCAACTTCGCGATCCTCGACGGCGAAAACTACCACCGCATCTGGAGCGCCACCGGCGACTCCATGATGCGCGCGCTGATCGAGAACTACTGCCTGTTCGCCCCGCGCGTCACGTGGATGCGCTGCGATTATTTCGCCGTGCGCTCGACCATCCTCTTCGACTGCGTGGCCGTTTACCTCGCCTACGCGGAAGACTACGTGGAAACGGAAACCGTGCGTTTCAAGATCACCGACGACGGCTTCACCGTGCGCGACGAAACCGAGGGTCCGCACACCGCCCGCGTGGCGCTCCGCTGGCGCGACCTGCCCGCCTTCCACACGCACCTGACGAAGCGCCTGCT
>DATHXF010000036.1:0-50976 GCA_035459785.1 Rariglobus sp.
GTGTCCAGCAACAGGCTCGTCATGCCCATCACACCGTTCATCGGCGTGCGGATCTCATGACTCATATTCGCGAGAAACGCCGACTTGGTCCGGCTCGCCGCCTCCGCCGCCTCCTTCGCCTGTGTCAGCTCGCGGTTCGCCAACGCCAGCTCCGCCGTGCGCTCCGCCACCGCGTGTTCGATCCGGTCCTTGCCTACTTCCAACTCCGCACGCCGGAGCGCGATCTCCCCCATCTCCCGCTGGCTGCGCATACACGCATAAATCAAAAACACGTCTTCAAACACCACCCAACCCGCATGCTCCAGCCACCGCCACGGCGACACGCCCACGCTGCCGAAAACGGACTGCGGCCACCACATACCCCGCGCAAAGTGATCCAGCACCACCACGACCGATGCCGTGATCAACACCCGCCAGTCGCGATAAAAAGCCAAAAACGCCAGCGATCCAAAAATGTGAAAATGCGTTTCGATCCGCCCTCCTGTCAGATGAATCAACAACGCCGAGGCCAGCATCTGCGCCACCGCGATCACATAACGCGTGGAAGCGCCGCCCGAAAGAAACCAGCCCATCAACGCCGGGGGAATCGCCACCGCTCCGCCCAACACCACCGCAAGCCACACATGCACATGCGTCTCGCTCGTGGCGCCGATCCACGTGCGCGGCGAAAGCCACAACGCCAGCCCGATCCCGGCCAGCCATTGAAACATCAGCAGAACCGCAAACAGACGGTCCGTCCGTTTATAAATCTCTCCCTGATGTGCCTCCAAAAGTTTCTGGGCGCGCACCTGAGTCTGCGCGTCTTCCACCGGCACCGCTGATTCAAACGCATGTAAATTCGTCATCATAAAGAACAGCCAAACACCGGCGTGATTTTCATATCCCCTGCCGTCCGATGTCCTGTGATCAGATTCAAAATTGTCTCCTGTCCCGGATTATCCCCTACATGCCCGCGAGCCGCCGTGATCCCGCCTTGGAACAACAGTTCCCCGCTCCGCCCGTAAAGTCTTGTCTCCCCGGACACCCGCATATCGAAGCGCCGCGCCTCCCGTCCCTCGTGATCCACCCGCAGATCGATGCCCGGAATGCGCTTCGCCTGCGCCCACAACGCAGATTGCTCCGCCTTGTCCGCGATCTCCGCATACTGCACGCACCACACCTGCGTCCGCAGTCGTCCGTCGGCCCGCGCCATGATTTTGCCGAGTTCCTCCAGCGTGGCGCGCGAACAAGGGCACTCCGGATGCAGCGCGACGACCAGCGTGTATCCGGTCTCGTTTCGCGCCAACGTCGTCTCCGCAGGCCAGGCCTCCGCCGCCTTTCCGGCGACACTGGGAACGAAGCTGTCCGCATTCATGAACCACACGCCGGCGAGCACGACTGCCACCCAACCAACCACTCCGACCGCCAGCCACCACCGCCTGTTTCTTATAGCGGATAGCACGTGGAGAGGGTGCCGGGGAAAACCCGCACCGGGCATACTTCGAATAACGCCGGCATGAGTGCAGACATTTTCCACCCGCCTCACCGCTCGCAAGGAGATAGTAGGACCTCACGAGCGAGTTCACGAAACATTCGCACGGTTCATGATTAAGCGCAGGGGGTGCCGCCGACTGCGTCTTGCCTTTCGCCTCAAACGCTATCCCCTTCCCTCCACGCTCGCATGGCCAAACCCGCAACCATCGTCACTGTTTGCACCGCCAACATCTGCCGCAGCCCGATGGCCGAGGCCCTTCTGCGGCACGCGTTGAAAGCCCAGCCCGAGCCCCTGAAATCGATACGCATCGTCTCCGCCGGTGTCGCCGCCCGCCCCGGTGACCGCGTTTCCGAAAACTCCGTCACCGCCCTGAAAAAAGTGGGCCTCGATATCAAGGCCCACGTCAGCCAGCCTCTCACCAAGCAGCTCCTCGACGAAGCGGTCGCGATTTTCTGCATGACCGAGAGTCACCGTGCGATGATCCAGCTCACCTTCGACCCGGTGCCGCGCCACGTTTATCTTTTCCGAGAGTTCATGCCCCGTGCCGCCGATAAAGAAATCGGCGATCCCTACGGCGGTCCGCTCACCGAATACGAAGCCTGCCGCGACGAGATGGTCGAAGCCATCCCCTCCGTGGTCGAGTTCCTCAAGGAACTGGCCGCAAAAAAGTAAGCCGGCGACACCTGCCCGACAGGCCCGAAACCCTTCGGGCGCCTCCAAACCTATTTGTCACTTATTAAGTGACAAACCCCGCGGCCGCTCCGGTCGCATTCGCGCTTCGCCCCCGGCGCCCGTTTTTTCGATTTGTGCCCGCGGCATTTGCCCTTCGATATGACCGCTTACTCTTTTCCCAACCATGTCGATCAACGCCACGCCGCTCCGCACCCTCGATCCCGAGATCTACTCGGCCCTCTCCTCCGAGTTCGCCCGCCAGCAGAGCCACATTGAGCTCATTGCTTCCGAGAACTTCACCTACCCGGCCGTCATGGAGGCCCAGGGCAGCGTGCTCACCAACAAATACGCCGAGGGTTACCCCGCGAAGCGTTGGTATGGCGGCTGCGAATTCGTGGACAAGATCGAGACCCTCGCCATCGACCGCGCCAAAGCCCTCTTCGGCGCCGAACACGCCAACGTCCAGCCGCACTCCGGTTCGCAGGCCAACTTCGCCGTTTACACCTCCTGCCTCCCCCTCGGCGCGAAGATCCTCGGCATGAATCTCTCGCACGGCGGCCATCTCACCCACGGCAATCCCGCCAACTTCTCCGGCAAACAATACAACTTCGTCCAATACGGCGTCCGCGAAGACACCGGCCTGATCGACTACGAAGAACTCGCCGCCATCGCCGAGCGCGAAAAGCCCGCGATGATCACCGTCGGCGCCTCCGCCTACTCCCGCGTCATCGACTTCGCCCGCATGGGTGAGATCGCCCGCTCCGTCGGCGCCCTCCTCTTCGCAGACATCGCGCACATCGCCGGCCTCGTCGCCGCCGGTGTCCACCCTTCGCCCTTCCCTCACGCCGACTTCGTTACGACCACCACGCACAAAACCCTCCGCGGCCCCCGCGGCGGTCTCATCATGTGCAAGGCCGCGCACGCCAAAGCCATCGACTCCGCCATGTTCCCCGGCGGCCAGGGCGGCCCGCTCATGCACGTCATCGCCGCCAAGGCCGTGTGCTTCGCCGAGGCTCTCAAGCCCGACTTCAAGACCTACGCCCAGCAGGTCGTCAAAAACTCGCAAGCCCTCGCCGCCGCCTTCCTCAAGCGCGGCTACAAGATCGTTTCCGGTGGCACCGACAACCACCTCTTCATGATCGATCTTCGCCACAACCTCCCCGAGCTCACCGCCAAGAAAGCCCAGGAGACCCTCGATCTCGCCCACATCACGCTCAACAAAAACACCGTGCCCTTCGAGACCCGCTCGCCTTTCCAGGCGTCCGGCCTGCGCATCGGCACGCCCGCGATCACCTCGCGCGGTCTGGTTGAAGCCGACATGGACGAAATCGCCACCGCGATCGACACTGTCCTGAAGGCCATCGGCACCGACGGCGAAGCCGCCGCCCTCGCCTCCGCCAAGGAGCGAGCCGCCAAACTCGCCGCCAAATACCCGCTGCCCTACAAGCTCTGATCCGGCCCGGCGGTCACGCCTATTCAACGAGACATCATCAACCCGTCCCGATCCGAGGGACGGGTTTTTGTTTTGATGCGCCAAAATCAGCCTCGCGGAGCCACCGGCCTGCTCCATGCTGACCCCTCGCAAGTCAGTGCATATGAAGCCCCACGCCCCCCACAGGAAACACCTGCTGCGCCGCCGCTTGGGATTGCTCGTTGTTCTGGCCGTCGGTTTCGCCGCCTCGCTCGGGCTGTATTACTACACGTATTCCAGCGAACGCAGCCGGGCCACCGAAGAGTTCACCCGCCGCGCCTCCGCCCGTCATGCCCTGATCAGCGAACGCATCCGCGGCTACGAGGAATGCCTCTATAATCTCCGCAACTTGTTCGAAAATTCCGAAGAGGTCACCCCTGCGGAATTCGCCTCCACTACCCGCGACATCCGCACCCGCCACAACGGCATCCAAGCCCTCCAATGGGTGCCCATCGTGCCCGCCGCCCGTCGCACCGAGATCGAAACCTGGGCGCGCCGCGAGGTTGCCGCCTTTTACTCCTTCACCGAACGCGGCCCCGACGGAAAACTCATCCCCGCCGGCGAGCGTCCCGTCCACCGTCCGATTCTTTACACCGAGCCTCTCGCCGGCAACGAGCCTGCCCTCGGCTTCGACCTGATGGTCGGACCCAGCCGCGAAGATCTCGATCGCGCCATCTCCTCTCGCGCCCTCATCATGACGCGCAAGATCCGGCTCGTGCAGGAAACCTCCAGCATAGATCGCTTTGGTGTCATCATGGCCTGTCCGGTTTTCCGTGCGGACGCCGCCGGCCCCCGTCTGGTCGGCATCGCCCAGATCGTATTCAAAGTCGACGACATGGTCGGTCAGTCGTGGGTGGACTACCCCGCCCACACACTGGACACGCTGGTCCTCGACCTCACCCAGCCTTCGCAGACCGACACGTTCATCTTCAGCCGTCGGGCCATGACAGGACGCCCCCAGACCGTCATAAAATCCATGGAGGATCTCCTTCCTGATGCCTCATACACCGCCAACCTCAACGTAGGCGGCCGCACCTGGGGATTTTATTACGCACCCACCGCAGGATGGATCGACACCCGTATCAGCCATACCCCCGTGATCGCCCTCGCCGGCGGCCTGCTCTTCACTCTGCTGCTCGGCGCCTATTTTCTGAATGTCCGCCTGCGCGCCGAACTCGTCGAACAACAGGTCAACGAACGCACCGCCGAACTCCGCCACACCCAAGGCTTGCTCGAGTCCGACATCACCAAACGCCAGGCCACCGAAGCCGAGTTGCGCGAAAGCCGCCGCCAGCTCGACAGTCTCCTGCGCCAGATGCCCGGCATGGCCTACCGCTTCGACAACCACACTCCGCGCAAAGCCACGTTCATCAGTCGCGGCTCGATCGAGATCATCGGACACACTCCGCACGACCTCACCGCAGGAGACGTTTGCTACGACGAGCTCATCGTTCCCGAGGACCGCACCGCGCACCATCAAACCGTCTCCGGCGCACTGGCCCGCCAGGGTGCCTACGAAAGTGAATACCGCCTGCTCGACAAAAACGATGCCATCAAGTGGGTCCTCGACCGTGGCCAGGGCATTTACACCACCGAAGGCAAACTGCTCTTCATCGAGGGCCTCGCCATCGACATCACCCGTCGCAAGGAAGCCGAGTTCGAGAAAATCGCTCTCGATCGCAAACTTCTCGAATCCCAAAAACTCGAAAGCCTTGGCGTCCTCGCCGGTGGCATCGCCCACGACTTTAACAACCTCCTCACGACCATCGTCGGACACACGGGCATCCTGCGCCTCGACCTGCCCCGGCACTCCGCGCTGCAACTCCACCTCGAACAAATCGAGAACGGCGCCAAGCGCGCCGCCGAGCTTTGCCAGCAGATGCTCGCCTACGCCGGCAAGGGCCGGTTCCTCGTCTCGCGCATCAGCCTCGAAACCTTGGTGCGCGATACCACCCCGCTGCTCGAACACTCGATCAGCAAACGCGCCGCCCTCCACTTCAAGTTCCGCTCCGGCGTGCCCGATGTGGAGGTCGATGCCACCCAGATCCGCCAGATCATCATGAATCTCGTGGTCAACGCCTCCGACGCACTCGGCGAAAACGACGGCTCCATCATGGTGGAAACCTGCACCATGAGTCGCCGCGACCCGCAAATCGCCCACGCCGTGATGGCTCCGCCACCCGGCGAAGGCGACTTTGCCTGCCTCCGCGTAAGCGACACCGGCAACGGCATGAATGCAGAAACCCTCGCCAAGATTTTCGATCCCTTCTTTACCACCAAATTCGCCGGCCGCGGTCTCGGTCTCGCCGCCGTGCTGGGCATCGTTCGCAGCCATCAGGGCAGCCTGCTCGTCAACAGCACGCCCGGCAAAGGATCCTCGTTTACGCTTCTGCTCCCGGCCGCCTCGGCCCCCCGGCCCCCACGCGAAAGCCTCGCGCCTTTCGAGAGTCGCGCCCATCCGCTGGCCGGCACGGTTCTCCTCATCGACGACGAGGAGGGCGTGCGTGCCGTCGCCGAGCAGATGTTCGGCGCCTTCGGCCTCAAAACCCTCACCGCCGCCGACGGCGTCGAAGGCCTCGCCCTCTTCAAACAACACCAGGCGGCCATCGCCCTCGTCCTCCTTGATCTCACCATGCCCCGCATGGGTGGCGAAGAAGTCCTGCGTCACATCCGGACACTCGCCCCCCAGTTGCCCGTCATCCTGACCAGCGGTTACAACGAAAGCTCCGTCCCCGCCCTCGCCACCGACGACCGCGTAAGCTTTCTGCAAAAACCCTTCTCCCTGGCCGCCCTGCGCAAACAGATCAGCCTGATGTTGAGCTGACCACCCACCGGTGGACGCGGACTCCTTTCATTAGCCCCGCATCTCCGGCCATTAGCCATTCCGCCGTTTCGCATTAGCGCGTCATTCGCGCCTTGGCTCCGCCCGCACGACCCGTTTGCCTGTCCCCTTCGTGTCCACCACCGAGCCCATTTCCCCGAAGCGTCCGCTGTCCCTTGGCGTGATTTTCCTCACGCTCTACATCGATCTCATCGGGTTCTCCATCATCTTCCCGCTCGGGCCCGACCTGCTCAAACACTACCTCGCCGTTGACGGACACTCCGGCCTGCTCGGTTGGTTCCTGGAGCACATCAACACCCTCGCCCGCAGTCTCGGCAACGAGACGCATCTGCCCGAGGTGCTCTTCGGCGGCATCATCAGTTCCCTCTTCTCGATCCTGCAGTTTATCTTCGCGCCGTTCTGGGGCGCCCTCTCCGACAAACGCGGACGCCGTCCCATCCTCCTCTTCACGGTCGCCGGCACCGCGCTCAGTTACCTGCTCTGGGTGGTCAGCGGTTCGTTCTGGCTCTTCCTGCTCGCCCGCCTCGTCGCCGGTGCGTTCGGTGGCAACCTCTCCGTCGCCACCGCCGCCGTGGCCGACGTCACCACGCGCGCCGAACGTTCCAAAGCCATGGGCGTCGTCGGCGCCGCCTTCGGCCTTGGCCTCGTCACCGGCCCGATGATCGGCGCCTTCACTGCGCACATCAACCTGCTCGACCGTTTCCCCGGACTCGCCGCGTGGGGCATCAATCCGTTCTCCGTGCCCGCGCTGCTCTCGCTCGCCATGAGCGTGATCAACTTGGTCTGGATCCAACGCCGCTTCAAAGAAACCCGCCCGCCCGAGGTCCGCGGCACGCCTGCCGAGACCCGCCTGCGCAATCCACTCCGCGCCATCCTCGGCCTGCACGACTCTCGCATCCGCGGCGTCAACCTGGTCGCCTTCGTTTATTCCATCTCCTTCGTCGCGATGGAAGCATCCCTCGTATTCCTCAGCGCCGAACGCTTCGGCTACACCGCCCGCCAGAACGGCCTGCTCATGGGCTTTCTCGGCGTATGTTCGATCATCACCCAAGGCGTGATCGTTCGACGCATCCTTAAACGCGTTTCTGAAACCCGCGTCCTCGGCAGCGGTCTAGTCGTCTCCTCGGTCGGCCTGCTCTTCATCGGCTTCGCACCCGCGCCTGTGTGGCTTTACGCCGGCGTCGGTCTGCTCGCGCTCGGCTCGGGCCTCGTAAATCCGTCCACCACCGGCCTTATCTCGCTCTACGCCGGCGCCGACGAACAAGGCCGCGTCCTCGGCATCTTCCGCTCGCTCGGTTCGCTCTCCCGCGCGATCACGCCGATCACCGCCGGCATCGTTTTCTGGACGCTCGGTGCCAAGGCCGTATTCCTCGGCGCCGCCGTGCTCGCGGTCGGTGCCTGGATCGCCAGCACCCGCCTCCCGCAGCCGGAGAAGTAACTCCCCCGGACTGCGCGGCGCGCGAGCGGATCAACCCACCGCTTTGCGCAGCAAGAACGCCGCCGCGCCATCGTGCCCGTCCACCCACGGCTGGCTCACGCGCTGGCCTTCGAGCGTAAACCGCCCGCGCGTCTTCTCCAAAAACAGTTTGATCACCGCGTCGTTCTCCTCGGCGTCGAGACTGCACGTCGAATAAACCAAGCGCCCGCCCGGAGCAACCAAGCGCGCCGCCGCACTCAGCATGTCGCCCTGCTGGCGCGCATGTTTCGAAAAATCCGTCGCCTGCAACCGCCACTTCACATCCACGCGATGACGCATCACGCCCGTGTTGGAGCACGGCACGTCCAACAAAACCGCGTCATACGCCTTCGGCAGATTGCACGCTTCAAAAACACCTTCCCGCTCCACCTGCATCACGTCGCCCTGCACCAGCGCCACGTCGATCTTCGCGCGCGACAGGTTTTGCTTCAGTCGCTCGATGCGCGGACTCGGCAGATCCAACGCCACCACGCGTCCCGATCCACCCATCGCATCGGCGATCGCTAGGCTCTTGCCGCCGGGAGCCGCGCACGCATCAAGCACGGTCTCGCCCGCCTTCGGCGCGAGCAACTCGATCGCATGCCGTGTCGCCGGATCCTGCAGGAACAACGTGCCATCATTCACCAGCGTTTCCACGCGAGCCCACGCACCCGACTTCACTTCATAAAAACCTTTCCACGGAGTCGCCGCGAACAGCGCCGCATCCTCACCCGCCGGCGCACCCTCGGCGCGCCAGCGCGCATACACCGGCGCCGGTTTCTGATTCCACTCCAGAAGTGAACGCGCACCCGCCGCGCCGAATTGCGCGAGCCAGCGGCGCACCAACCACTCCGGATGCGAGTAATAGGCCGCAATCTCGGTCGCTCCCGCCGCCTGAGTCGGCTCAGTCTGCGCCTCAATGGCCGCCGCGATCTTGCGCACCACCGCATTGACCATCTTCGACTCCGGCAAACTCGCCAGCGTCTTGGTCTGCTCGACCGCATGGTGAACCACGCGCGCCGTGTGTCCGTCGTTGCCGCCCTCGATCAGCTCATAACCCGCGATCAGCAAAACAGCCTTCACCGCCGTGCGCGGCGGGCGCGCCAGCATCGGCGCAAAAATCGCCTCGATGCGACCCAGGTTCCGCACCGCACCAAATAGCAAATGTTGGCAGCGCCCGCGCTCCGCCCGCCCCAGCGAACGCGGCAGACTGTCCAGCAAGGCGTCCACGCGCTCGTTGTTCTCGAGCCAGCGCACGAGCAATTCGACCGCGAGGGCCCACGCATCGACCGAAAGGCCCGCCTTGAAAGGTTTTGTCATAGCGCCCCACGCTCAAGCCCCCCGCCCCGCTTGCAAGCCCGAACCCGTCGCCCCGTTTGCGTTATCGCCATCGTTTTATAAACTCGGTCACTTCGGGAATAATCCGTCGTCTCCTTCCTCCTACCTCATATGAAACGGACCACTCTCCTCCTGCTCTGCATGCCTTTTGCCGCCGCCACCTGTCTCTTTTCCCAAGCACCCATGAAATCCACCGCGCCCGCCACCAGCTCCGACCTTGATTGCACCTCCGCCTGCGGACTCCCCTCCAAAGTCATCATCGATATGTCGAAGGCCGCCGTGCAGAAAACCGACGAGGAATGGAAAAAGCTCCTCACGCCCACCCAGTTCAAGGTCGCCCGCAAGCAGGGCACCGAGCCGCCCTTCCAAAACGAATACTACGATCACCATGCCGACGGCGTTTACTTTTCCGTCTGCAGCGACACGCCCCTCTTCGACAGCAAGGACAAGTTCGACAGCGGCACCGGCTGGCCGAGTTTCACGAAGTCCATCGAACCCGCCTTCGTCGGTGAAACCAAAGACACCAGCTACGGCATGCTCCGCGTCGAGGTCCATGTGACGGTGGACGGTGCCCACCTCGGCCACGTCTTCAGCGACGGCCCCGCACCCACCTACAAGCGCTACTGCATCAACTCCGCCTCGCTACGCTTCATGCCGCGCAAGGACTACAACGACTGGGTCGAAAAACAAAAAGCCTCCGTCAAACCCGCCGCGCCCGTCACCCCGGCCTCCTGATCGCGCCATGTCACCGCGCCTCCTCCTCACCCTCGCCGCCCTCGCGCTGCCCGCCGCACTCCGCGCCGATTCGCTCGTTCTCGGCGGCGGTTGCTTCTGGTGCACCGAAGCCGCCTATGAGCTCAAGCCGGGCGTCACCGCCGTCACCAGCGGCTACGCCGGTGGCTTCACCGACAACCCGACCTACAAGCAACTCAGCCAGGAGCACACCGGCCACGCCGAGGTCGTCAAAATCGACTTCGATCCCGCCAAGGTAAGCCTCGACGAGCTCCTCGCCTTCTTCTGGAAGGTCCACAACCCCACTCAAATCGGCGGCCAGGGCAACGACCACGGTCCGCAATACCGCTCCATCATCCTCTACGCCGACGAAGCCCAGAAAGCCGCCGCCGAGAAATCCCGCGCCGAGGCCGCCAAGAAGTTCTCCGACCCCATCACCACCGAGATCGCCCCGCTCAAAAAGTTCTGGCCCGCCGAGGATTACCATCAGGACTACTTCGCCAAAAACCCCGATGCCGGCTACTGCCGCGTCGTGATCAAACCCAAGGTGGACAAGCTCAAGAAAGAGCTGAAGTCCGCCCCCTGACCGCTCTCCCGCCCCCATCAATCGCAAGGCCCGCTCCCACCGAGCGGGCCTTGTCGTTTACCTGTATCCGCCGCCCGCAAACCCGTTGGTTGACATAACCGCCCCCGATGCGTTCAACTCACCAATTCACGACTCGAATAACCCATTTATGAACTCGGAAGCCGTCTCTGCGCTCATCGCCAAAAATCCCTCCCTCAAGGCATCCAAAGCCCAACTCGAAGCCATGGAACCCGGTTCCTACGGTATCCATCGCAGTTGGGGTTTCGGCCAGATCAAGTCCTACGACGAAGCTTCCCAGAAGCTCATCATCGACTTCCAGGGTAAGAAGGCCCACCCGATGGACCCTGCGTTCTGCATCGGCACGCTCCAGATTCTCCCCGCCAACCATCTCCTGGTTCGCAAGCAGACCGAGCCCGAGGTCATCACCAAGCTGATCGCCAACGACCCCGCCCAGCTCCTCGTCGAGGGACTCCAGTCCTATCCCAACAACGCCGCCACCGCGATCGAGATCGAGATCACGCTCGCCCAGGTGCTCGGCGAAGAGAAATTCAAGAAGTGGTGGTCCACCGCCAAGAAGGCCATCGCCAAGGATCCGCGCATCGCCGTCCCCGCCAAGAAGACCGAGTGCTACATCCTCCGCGAAGTTCCCGTCTCTGCCGAAGATGAAATCATCGAGCAGTTCAACGGCACCCGCTCCGCCCGCCGCCGTATCGCCCTAGCCGAAGACCTCGTGGCCGCCTCCGGCTCCAAGGAAGTCAAAGGTGACCTCAAGGCCATCCTCACCGGTCTCTCCGAGTCCGTGAAGGATTCCAACCAGCTCGATGCCGCCGAGCGCCTCTACGGCGCCTTCGTCCGCGACGCCCTCGCCAAGCAAGTCGGCGTCGATCCCGCCACCCTCGTTCCTTCGCAAGCCGAGCTCATCGCCAACGTCCGCGATCTCGTCGATATCGCCGAGAAGATCCCGGTCCAGTTCCAGGGCCGTTTCCTCGATCTCATCAAGGACACCCACCCCATCGAGTATCGCGACGCCGCCTTCACGCTGCTCAAGACCTCGCAGGGCAAGTTCACCACCGAGTGTATCAACTTCCTCGTTGAGAACGGCCACTCCGACGAACTCGCCACCGCCCTCAAGCGCTGGCAGATCGAGCAGAACCTGCGCGCTCCCGTCCTCCTCTGGATCGTCAAGAACCGCCACTCGAAGAAATTCGCCAAGCTGCTCAACGACCTCATCACCCCCCGTCTCCTCAGCGCGATTTTCTTCGCGATCGACTACGAGGCGCTCCAAGCCGCCAGCGCCCGCCGCATCCCGCTCGGTGACATCCTCTCCGAGGACACCGACCTCATCGCCGACCTCCTCTCCACCGCCGATCCTGAGACCGCCCGCGACCTCGCGAACGCCCTCATGCTCAACCAGGGTTTTGAAGAGCTCACCAAGAAGTCCCTGCTCGCCCGCTTCATCAAGATTTTCCCTGGCATCCAGTCCATCGTCGCCAAGGAAGCCGAGTCCAACGAAGAGCAGATCCTCGTCTCGCGCCCCAGCTACGAAGCCAAGCGCATCGAATACGAGACGATCGTCTCCAAGAAAATCCCGGAAAACTCCAAGGCCATCGCCACCGCTCGCGAGCACGGCGACTTGAAGGAAAACTCCGAATACAAGATGGCCAAGCAGGACCAGACCGTCCTCATGGCGCAGAAGTCCCAACTCGAGAAAGAACTCAGCCGCGCCCGTATCACCGATTTCAAAGAAGCCACCGCCGAGCAGATCAGCGTCGGCAGCATCGTCGAAGTCACCGCCACCGGCGGCAAGCAGGTCAAATACACGCTCCTCGGTGCGTGGGACAGCGTTCCGGAGCAGAACATCCTCTCCTACAAGACCCCGCTCGGCCTCGCCCTCCTCGGCAAGAAGGCCGGCGACAACGTAAAGGTGAAGATCGGTTCCTCCGAAGAATCCTACACCGTCAAGTCCATCGGCCGCTACGTGGACAGCGTCTAAGCCGTCGCGATTCGCCCGATGAAAAAGGCCGCCTGCAAAGGCGGCCTTTTTCATGTCCGAAATGTATGCGTGCTAGCCCCAGATCAACGCCGCCGAGAAAATCAGCGCGTAAACCGCCAGCCACATTCCGGTCGCACCCAGCAGCTTGATCAACTCGGCCGGAGTCTGCGCGCGCACCAGGCGGCGTGTCTGCATCCAGCCGGCCGCGACGCATACCACCGAGGCGGCGATCAACACCACCGGATGCCACTCGTCCGCGCCGATCGCGACCAATGCCGCCAGCGCGATACCGTGCGAGATCACAAATTGCGCCCTCGCAAACCCGCGCCCGAACCGCACCACCAGCGTGCGCTTGCCCGCCTTGGCGTCGGTCTCCACGTCGCGATAATTGTTCACCACAAGAATATTCGCCGCCAGCGCACCGATGCCCGCGCCGATGATCCAGGCATCGTCTGTGATGACCTCAGTCTGCACAAAATAAGTCGCAGTCACCGCCACCAGACCGAAAAACACGAAGACAAACACGTCTCCGAGTCCGTTGTAGCCCAGCGGATACGGCCCTCCGGTGTAGGCCACGCCGCACAGGATGCTCGCCACGCCGACCACCAGTAGCGGCCACCCGCCGTAGCCCAGCAACGTGAGTCCGACCAGAAACGCCGCGACAAACACGCCGATCATCGCCCGCTTCATCACCGCCGGCTTCACCAGTCCCGCGGCCACCGCGCGACGCGGACCGACCCGCTCGGCCGTGTCGGCACCCTTGATGAAATCATAATAGTCGTTGGCGAAATTCGTGCCGATTTGAATCAACAGCGCGAATCCCAGCGCGGCCAGCGCGGCGAATGGCGTGAAGTCACCATCGCGCCACGCCAGCGCCGACGCCACCAGCACCGGTGCCACCGCCGCCGGCAGCGTGCGCGGACGCGACGCGCGAACCCAGATCGACAGGACGGAAGGACGTTGTGCGGTTTCCACGGACGGTGGTTATGACCTGCTTGACGTGCGCGTCTTCGCCATGCGCTCAAGGCGCCGATGGGTCGCCGCGCTCCAGAGCACCGGCATCCACGCCAGTCCGGCGGACAACAGCACCATCATCAGCGATGAATACCTCAGATTGTAGCCGAAGCCCAACTGCAGTGCGGCGAAGGCAAACAGGAACATGCTGACAGTCGGCAGCGTTCGGTTGATCACCCACACCATGATGATGGCAAACAGCGCCGGCATCCAGCCGATCAGCGGGAAGCTCAATCCGAAGATAAAAAATACCGGCGCCACCAGCGTCATCCGCTTGTATTCGATACGCACGGTCTGGAGCGCCACCGCGATGACCAAAATCATCGCCTTTATGATGAGAACCGAAAAACCCAGCTCGCGAACCGCAGAGCCGGAAAGCTCCACGCATACATGCACCAGTCCTACTCCTCCAATGGCCGCACGCAACAGATCGACCCAGTTGCGCGCCTTGAAAAACTCCTCGCGCCACCGCAGCGACAGGTCGCGCGGATCGTGGGAGGCCTGCATCCGCTTCCGCAGGTTCGGAAGCACGACCACCGTGCGCCCCACCCTTAGCCACTGGCGAGGGAACCAGAGCAGCAACACAGCGACGGACAACAGCCAATAATTAACAAGCACGACAGGGTAAGTTACTTGTTATCAATGCCGCCCGTCCGCCCGTGTCAAAGAATCATCCCGGCGGCGACCGTCGCGTTGGAGAACTCGTCCACAAGGATGAAGCTGCCCGTCGCACGATTGCGCTGGTAGGAGTCGGAGATCAGCGGAACCGCCGTGCGGATCACGATGCGACCGATGTCGTTCATACCGATGTCGAGGTCGCCCTCGGCCTTGTGAAGCGTATTAATGTTCACCTTGTAGCGCACGGCCTTGATGACCGACTTCGCTTCGCGCGTGGTGTGGCGGATGATGTATTTTCCGTTCGGCACGAGTTTCTTTTCGGAGAACCAGCAGACCATCGCCTCGATGTCCTGGGTGACGTGCGGGGGATTGTTGGCCTTCGTGATCGTGTCGCCACGCGAAACATCGATCTCGTCTTCGAGCGTCATCACGACCGACATCGGCGCGAACGCCTCCTGCAGATCGCCGGACGGACCGTGGATGGACTTGATGCGCGAGGTGAGACCGGAGGGCTGCGAAACCACCTCGTCACCGGGCTTGAACACGCCGCCGGCCACGCGACCCGCGAAGCCGCGGAAATCGTGGTGCTCGTCGTTGTTGGGACGGATCACGGTCTGCACCGGGAAACGCGCGTCGATGTGGTTCACGTCACTGCCGATGTAAACGGTCTCGAGCGTGTAGAGCAGCGGACTGCCCTGATACCACGGCGTGCGCTCGGAGCGATCGACGACATTGTCGCCGTGCAGCGCGGAGATCGGGATGAACTTGATGTCGGGGATTTCGAGGCGCGAGGCGAACTCGGTGTAGGCCGCGACGATCTCGTTGAAGCGGGCCTCGGAGAAATCAACGAGGTCCATCTTGTTCACGCACACGACGACGTGCGGGATGCGCAGCAGCGAGGCAATGAACGAGTGGCGGCAGGTCTGCTCGATGACGCCCTTGCGCGCGTCGATGAGGATGATGGCGAGGTTGGCCGTGGAGGCGCCCGTCACCATGTTGCGCGTGTATTGGATGTGGCCGGGCGTGTCGGCGACGATGAACTTGCGGCGGGGCGTGGCGAAATAACGGTAAGCCACGTCGATGGTGATGCCCTGCTCGCGCTCGGCGCGGAGACCGTCGGTAAGGAGCGAGAGGTTGAGCACCTCTTCGCCGCGCTGTTCGGTGACGCGCTCAATGGCTTCAAGCTGGTCCTCGAAGATCGACTTTGAGTCGTAGAGGAGACGGCCGATGAGGGTGGATTTACCGTCGTCCACGCTGCCCGCCGTGGTGAAGCGGAGCAGGTCCATGGCAAGGTAATGCTGGTCGGTGTGCTGGTGAGCAGGAGCGGTCATTTTGTTTTTAAAGTGGGAATCAGTGGGTCAACGCGGTGGATCAGGCGCGTGAAACGGCTCAGAAATAGCCCGCCTTCTTGCGGTCTTCCATGGCGGTTTCGGAACGCTTGTCGTCGGCGCGCGTGCCGCGCTCGGTCTGGCGCGCGGAGGCGACTTCCTGAATGACGGCGCCCAGGTCGGCGGCGTCGGATTCGACGGCGCCGGTGCAGGTGCTGTCGCCGACGGTGCGGTAACGCACGGTGCGGGTCTCATACTTCTCGCCTTCGAGCAGCGTGATGAACGGAGACTTGGCGAGAAGCACGCCGTTGCGGTTCACGATTTCGCGCTGGTGCGTGAAGTAGATCGAAGGGATCGCCAGTTTCTCACGGGCGATGTATTGCCACACGTCCATCTCCGTCCAGTTGGAGAGCGGGAACACACGGAAGTGCTCGCCGATGTTTTTGCGGCCGTTGAAGAGATTCCAGAGCTCGGGGCGCTGGTTCTTCGGGTCCCATTGGCCGAACTCGTCGCGGTGCGAGAAGAAACGTTCCTTGGCGCGGGCTTTTTCCTCGTCGCGGCGGGCACCGCCGAGGCAGGCGTCGTATTTAAACTCCTCGATCGTATCGAGCAGCGTTATCGTCTGAAGACCGTTGCGGGAAGGATTCGGGCCCTTCTCTTCCTGGGCGCGACCGGCCTTGATGGAGTCGGCGACGTAGCGCACGACGAGACGGCTGCCGGTGTCCTTGGCGAGCCAGTCGCGAAACTCGATCGTCTCCTCGAAATTGTGTCCCGTGTCGATGTGGACGAGCGGGAACGGAATCTTGGCGGGCGCGAAGGCCTTCTGCGCAAGGCGCACCATGACGATGGAGTCTTTGCCACCGGAGAACAGCAGGGCGGGCCGCTCGAATTGCGCGGCGACTTCGCGCATGATGAAGATGGCCTCGTGTTCGAGTTGGGCGAGGTGCGTGAGGTTGTAGGAACTCATTACGATATTTGTTGGAAAATGATGCGGGGGAAAACGGCCGCGTGAAGCTGGACCAGCGAGGCCTCGGCCGGTCCGGCCTCGGTGTCGATGGTAAGCGCGTCGATGTCCTCGACCGTCGGGGGCTCGAAGGACGAATCCTTGCCCGTGAACTGCTGCACGCCGCCGGCCTTGGCCTTGGCATAAAGCCCCTTCGGATCGCGCTTGGCGCAGGTCTCGAACGACGCGGCGATATAGACCTCGATAAAATCACCGGCCCCGATGATCGAACGCGCGAGTTGCCGATGCGCACGATGCGGCGTGATGAACGACGCGATGACGACCACGCCGGCCTGCACAAAGAGTTTCGCCACCTCGGCGATGCGACGGATGTTCTCCGAACGATCCGCGTCGGTGAACCCAAGATCCCGATTGAGTCCGATGCGGACGTTGTCGCCATCGAGCAGATGCGTGGTGACGCCCTCGGCGTGCAAACGGCGCTCCAATGCAATGGCCAGCGTGCTCTTGCCCGAGCCGGACAACCCATAGAGCCAGATCACCCGTCCGCGCTGCCGAAGCTTGCCCTCTTTTTCCGTCCGACCCAAGACACGGTCAAAGATGGGATGCAGGTTGTCGGATGCGGCGGAGGTCATGTTACCTTAGTAAACTGATGACCTTTTAGAGGTAGGCTTTGCCGCGCAAGACAAAAGCCCAATCCATACTCGCCAACTAGGGTTTAAATGATTCTCCCTCAGGGATATTCAATTCCTTCTCCAGCTCACGAATGCGCTCCATAACCACAGGCGCCATCGCTGACTCCACCTGAAATTCGGTGATTCCCCGAGCGGCGTCGGGTGCCTTGGGGAGTGTCGGATAAAGCTGTTTGAGCCATGCGTAGGCTTCGGCATTACGCCCCATGCGCCGCAATAACTCAGCGTAAATACGTGCCGCAAAGAAAGGCGCATTGGGTTGCTTGGATGCGTTCCGGTAGGCCTCGGCGGCGGAAGCACTGTCCTTGAGGCGGTTCAGGTAAACGTTGGCGATTTCAACATAGAGAAGCGCGGAGTCCGGGTGATGACCGAACGCTTCATTCAAATAGCGCAGCGCCACGCCGGACTGCTCTTCGTCGATCTGCCGCTGGCGCGCCTTCGGAACCTTGTCGTAGCCCCCCTCCTCGGTGATGCGCCAGTTCGGCATGTCATAGGCGATCATGCGCGCCCCGTTCTGCCAAAAGTAGAGCGGACGCGGGTCGATGGCCGTGACGAGCTTGATGAACGTCTGGGTCGCCGGCAGGTCGGTGTCCTCCCACACGGAGTTCGTCTGGATCCAGAAGAAATCTGCCACGATCGCGCGAAAGCCGCCCAGCAGGCCGACCGTGACACCCTGCCCCAGCGCGCCTTGCAACGAGTCCAGTTTCAGTGCCGGCTGTTTTGCACGCACAAACTGCCACGCCGGTTCCTCAAACGGACGCACAACGGCCCCCGTGATGGCGAGCACCACCACGACAAGGAATCCGGCCAGCGCCGGACGATAGGCGGTGGGTTCAAATTTCACGGTTGCGGAAGCTGTAAACAGCCAGACCACCGATCACCGCGATATAGATCAGCGCATATCCCGCCACGCGCAGAAACACCTCCGCGCTGATCCCTTCGCCAATACCGATCTGGTCGGCTAGATTGAATACCTGAAAGTTGGGAAACATATAGCCGAGCAACCGCACCAGCAAACGCAGAGGCAATGAAGCCACATGGCCGTAGGCGTCGCGCGCGAGATATTGCAGATGGCAAATCACCAGCACGAAGAAACCCATGACCACCGTATAGAGGTTCGTGTTGGAGAAACTCGCGATCAGCAGCGTGATCGCCGCCAGCACGCCGAACTTCAACCACTGCAGGACCCCCATCAGCACCAGATCTCCGTAGTGAATGATGCGACCGCTCTCAAACGCCTCGGGGTTTGCAGCCATCAGCGCCGTCTCGCGGTGATACAGCAGCGCGAGCAGCAACATCGTTGTCAGGGCGCAAAACACGCCCACCACCGCGAACACGCCAAGGAACTTTCCGAAGATAAACTCCGTGCGCCAGATCGGCTTCGCCAGAATGGTGAGCGCCGTGCGGTTCTCGATCTCGCTGAAAAACAACTGCGCGGTCGCCGCGATCGTCAGCGTCGAGCCGAAGAACACCATCGCGCCAAAACCGAAGTCGGAAATAAACTTCAGCTCCGACGAGCCGAAGTTGAACTCGCGAAAAAGCTGCGCGCTCGCCACCAGCGCGACCGCCAGCAGCAGGAGGAAGTTGAACAGCTTCTGGCGCACCGCCTCGAGGAAGGTGTTGCCCGCCACGATGCCGAGGCGGCCGAGCGAAAACGGAACCGGACGGCCCGCTAGGGGGAATGGGAAGGCGGTATTCATTGGGAGTCTCCTTCTTTTTTCGGGCGTGACACTTTGCTGAGAAACAACTGGTCGAGGCGCGTGCGCGGCTGCTCGACGGCATTCAACACATGGCCGCGCGCCGCGAGCCAGCCGCGCAGTTCGTCCAGCTCCGCCGGCGGCAGCGAATCAACAATCAACGACTGACGGTCGCGCAGACCCACCAAGTCGTCCACCGCGCCCTCCAGAATGAGTTTGCCGCGATCCAAAATGGCGACGCGGTCGCAGATATCCTCGATCTGCGCGAGCAGGTGCGAGGTGATCAGCACGGTCTTGCCCTGTTGTTTAAGCTTCAGGATCAGCTCCGAAATCTCCGCCGAACCCACCGGATCCACGCCCGCCGTCGGTTCATCCAGAATGATGAGACGCGGGTCATGCACCAACGCCTGCGCAAGGCCGATGCGTTGCAACATACCCTTCGAATAGGTTCCCACGCGACGATGCGACGCGCCGCTCAGGCCGACCCAGTCGATCACTTCGCGCACGCGATCCTTGAGCACCTTCTTAGGCACGCCGCAGATGCGCCCGTAGAACCGCACCAGTTCCTCACCGCTCAGATAACGGTAGAAATACGGCGCCTCAGGCAGATAGCCGACGTTGAGACGAGAATCCACGCGCCCGCTGGGAACACCGAAGACCTTGCACTCGCCCACCGTGGGATCGAGCAGGCCGAGAATGATTTTGATGGTCGTGCTCTTGCCGGAACCGTTCGGTCCGAGCAGCCCGAAGACCTGGCCTTCGGGCACGTTGAGTGTCAGATTCTCCACGGCGCGCAGCTTGATGCCGCGCAGGTTCAGCGCGAAATCCTTGGTGAGGCCGGTGATCTCGATCGCAGGGGCGGGGTTGGGGTCGGTCATTGGATGCGAAAATCTTGAAACTGGGCGGGGCGTTGCGCCGAGGTGCGCTCCACACGGCGGATGTAACCGTGCATACGCTCTTCGACGGCGGATACGAACGCATTTATTTCCTTCGGGGTCCCTTCAACCTCGAGTTGCACGCGTCCGTCAGGCTGGTTCCCCACGCGTCCGGTCACGTCAAACTCCTTCGCCACCTGCAAGGTCGAGTAGCGAAAGCCCACTCCTTGCACATGACCTGTAAAATAGACTGTCTCGTAATGAACATCCGGCATGGGTAATTCCCGGCAAATTAGCCGGACACCCGCGCGCGGTTCAATCCGCAAAGCGCCGCAGCTCAACACGGTTCACCTTGCCCTGCGCATTTCGCGGCCACCGGGCGATCGCGACATAACGCTTGGGATGCTTGAAGCGCGCCAGCTGACTGCCCAGCACGCGCTCCACGGCCTCCATGTCCTGAGGCGCAAACTCCGCCGGATAACACGCCACCACCGCCTCGCCCCACTGCGTGTCAGGCACGCCGATCACCGCCACATCGGCGAACTGACCGGTGCCGCGCAACACCCGCTCCACCTCCGCCGGATCCACCTTCTCGCCACCCGTGATGATCAGCGCATCGCGACGTCCCAGCACATGCAGGCTGCCGCCTTCATCGAAGCGCCCCAGGTCCTCCGTCCGCCACGCACCGCCCGCGCGCATCTCCGGCCAGTATCCAAAAAACAATGACGCGCTTTCGATGACGACGCGCCCCTCTTCGCCCAGCGTGACGCGCGCATGCGACAGCGGCACGCCACTTCCTTTTCCGCCCGCCAAAAACTCCTCCGGACGCAATGCCGTGACCATCGCCGCCGTCTCGGTCATGCCATAGGAAAACGCCAGCGGCAGCCGCGCCTGCGCCCCCGCCTCGATCAATGCCGGCCACGCCGGCGCACCCCCAACAAAAATCGCACGGAATCCTCGCAGCCAGTCCTCCGCCTCAAGATCGCCCAGCAGCCGCTGCAACTGCGTCGGCACCAGCGAAAGAAACCAATCCCCCTCGCCCACCGGCAGCGCCGGACGCTCGCCCGACTCCACGCTCCTCCAATTCGCCGACATATATTTCCCGCCGGTCAGAACGGTGCGCATCCAGGCCATGAAACCGCTCACATGATGCAGCGGGAGCACGCCCAGCACATTGACCCGCGTCACACCGAAGTGCCCGCAAAACCCATTCACCGCCGCCGACAATGTTTCCTCGTCGTGCCGCGCCAGTTTGATCACCCCCGACGAGCCGCCCGTCGGAATGCACAGCCACCCGCGCGCCCCGTCCACCGCTTTTTTCGAAACCAACACATTGAACTGCGCGCGCTCCTCCTGCCCCCACGCCGGATCCGCCAAAAATACCGTGCCTCCCGCCGCTACCGCCTCGGCAAACTTCTCTATGAATACAGCTGGCTCTCGCGCCTCAACGACCACATCGCGCGGCTCCGCCAGCAACGGTTCCGCACCCAGCAAACGGATCAGGTCAACGCGTTCCATACGGCCTCCGGGTTGAGTCGTTCCACATCTTCCAATCGACAAAACGGCGCGGCGAACGGTCCGTTAAAAACCTCGTTATTGAACAGCGGCCACACGCCAAATCCCAACGCCCTCGGTTTCTCCGCTTTCCAAGCAAACGCCGCTCGCAACGCCGCCTTCGCACCCGCCGCCGTCTCCAGCGCCGACGAAAACACCACCTCCGCCTTCGCCGCCGCCAGCCGTGCCAGCACCGGCGCCGGATCGCCCAGCAGCGCGGGCTTCACTACAAACACCCCGCGCCACCCGTCCGCGATCCACCGCTCGACGTCGTTCGCGCCCACCAGCGACTCGTCCAATGCGATCGCCGTAGGATAATCCTCCGACAACCCGCGCAACACATCCTCGGTCTTCCGCACCGACGACGCGCCTTCCGTGGCCGCCGCGAAACACGGTTGCTCTATAAATTCAATCGGCCGCTCCGCTGTCCTCTCCAGCCAGCGTATCGCCTGCCGCGCATCCCACGCACCGTTCGCGTCGAGTCGCAGTTTCGCCCCGTCCGGCAACGCCGCGATTACATCGTCCAGCAACGCCAGTTCATCGGCCAAATCACCCACGCCCACCTTCCACTTAAACGTGCGAAACCCCAGTTCTGCCTTCGGTGCTGCCGCCGCCAGCGCCGCCCGCCCCGCCGGCAACAACGCCGCCACCGGCAAATACTCCACCAGCGCACCCGCTTCAGTTCTCCGTGCCGATGCCAGTGCAAACCTCAGACACCCCAACCTCTCAGGCACCGCAGCGAGTTGCTCCTCGGTCACCCATTCACCCAACGCCGCCAACGTCGCGACAATCTCATCGCGCTTCTCCGTGCCAAACCACGGAATCGGCGCAGCCTCGCCGTAACCCGTCACGCCCGCTTCATCCGTCAGCGTCAGCAGCACACCCTCCCGCTCCGCCCAGACCCCGTGAGCCGTCCGCACCGGCATGTGAAACGGTTGTGAGTAGGTGCGATAGGCCAGATGCAGACGCATAAATTATCTGCGTCCATCATGTTGCCTCCGCCGTCTTGCTGTCCACTCGCATTAAACAGTCTTCCTATAAACACTCCCGCCGCCCAAACTCGAAAAACGATTTGCGCTCCCCGCAAACCGGCCTACTACGTTCTCGGCAACTTATGACAAAGGTTGCCACTCCGTTCGCCACTGCCTTCGACGCTGAGTTTTATCAGCCGGCCGACGCCTTCTTCCGGGCCAACTTGCCCGTCGCCCTGACGTTCGACGACGTCTCCCTCGCGACGCTCTACTCCGAGATCCTGCCCAAGGACGCCGACACGTCCACCGCGCTCTCCGACGCGCTCAAGCTTTCCATCCCGGTCATCTCGTCCGACATGGACACCGTCACCGAGGCCCGCATGGCCATCGCCATGGCGCTCAACGGCGGTCTCGGCCTCATCCACTACAACATGCCGGCCAAGGACCAGGTCAAAGAGGTCGCCCGCGTGAAGCGCCACATCCACGGCCTCATCCAGGACCCGATCACCGTCTCCCCGACCCAATACGTCGGCGACGTCCTCGCCTTCATCGAAGCCCGTCGCTTCGACTTCCGCACGTTCCCCGTCGTCGATGCCCAAGGCAAACTCGTCGGCCTCCTCTCCGGCAGCACCGTTCGCGAGCGCTATAAAACGAAGACCGTCGCCGAGGCCATGACGCCCCGCCGCGACATCCTCACCATCCACGAGAAAGCCCTCCAGCCCGACCCGATCAAGGCCGCCGACGCTTTCTTCACCGAGCACGTGGGCATCCACAAGATGCTCGTCGTCGATGACAACGACCACCTCCGCGGCCTCGTCACGTTCTCCGACATCGACCGCATCCTCACCGAGTCCAAGTCCCGCCGCAAACCCGCCCGCGACCACGATTTCCGCCTCGTCGTAGGAGCCGCCATCGCTCCCGTCCGCCTCCCCGACGGCTCTCTCGACAGCGAAAAAATCATCACCCACGTCAGCGAGCTCGTCGATGAACACATCGACGCCGTCGCCGTCTCCACCGCTCACGGCCACACCGCCGGCGTCGGCGAAATCGTGAAGCTCGTCCGCGACGCCTTCCCCGATCTCACCATCATCGCCGGCAACGTCACGAGTGCCTCCGGCGTGGACTACCTCGGCGGCTGCGGTGCCAGCGCCGTCAAAGTCGGCCAAGGTCCCGGCTCGATCTGCACCACCCGCGTCGTCGCCGGCGTCGGCATCCCCCAGCTCACCGCCCTCTACGTCGCCGCTCAGGGTGCGAAAGCCCGCGGCGTCAAAATCATCGCCGACGGCGGCATCACCAAGTCGGGCGACATCGTCAAAGCCCTCACGCTCGCCGATGCCGTCATCCTCGGCGGACTCCTCGCCGGCTGCCGCGAAGCCCCCGGCGAGATCATGGAGATCAACGGCAAGCTCTATAAGCAATACCGCGGCATGGGCTCCATCAGCGCCATGAAAGCCGGTAGCGCCGCCCGCTACGGCCACGACAAGACCGACAACTCCCGCAAGCTTACCGCCGAAGGCATCGAAGCCCTAAAGGAAGTCTCCGGCAGCACCGACGATGTCCTCGCGACCCTCGTTGGCGGCGTGCAAAGCGGCATGGGCTACCTCGGTGCCAAGGATCTTAAAACCCTCCGCGAAAAAGCCCGCTACATCCGTGTCAGTCCCGCCGGCCAAAAAGAAGCCGCCCCCCACGACGTCGTCGAAATCAAAACCCAGGCAAAGGGCTGACCCTAAGCCTAAAACACCAAAGGACGCGAAAGTCGTCGGGATGCAGTCTTTCCCGCGGCTTTCGCGTTTTTTTGCGTTTAAAATTCCGCGATTGAACCGCTCCGCCCCGCCCGCTTTGTTCGTCCGTTCGCCATGTCGCTTCTTCCTTTCTCCAGCCAGCTCATCGCCGATGTCGGCATCTCCCTCGGTGACGAGGGCAAAGGCCGCCTGATCCCCGAAGTCGTCCACGAGCTGCGCGACGGCGCCCACCCCGTCTCCACAGTCCTCAAGGTCAACGGCGGCGCCAACTCCGGACACACCGCCGCCGGCATCAAGCTCAACCTCCTCCCCTCCGGCGTCGTTGAGAAGGAACTCGCCCACCTCGCCATCGGCGCCGGTGTCGTCGCCGATCCCCGCAAGGCCTGGTGGGAAGCCATCCCCCTCGAAAAGAAGGGCTATCCCGTCCTGAACCGCCTCGTCATCGACGAACGCACCCTCGTTTCCGATCTCACCCACCGCCTGCTCGACCTCGCGTGGGAAGACTACCGCGTCAACGTCCTCGCCGAAGAGCCCCGCGGCTCCACCGGCCGCGGCATCACACCCGCTTACGCCGACGAAGTTGGACAATGGCAGATCACCTACGCCGACTTCCTCGGCAACCGCGAAGCCTACGCCAAAAAACTCGCCCAGCGCGCCGACCGCGCCCTCGCGACCATCCAGCACGTCTGCAAAGTCTCCGCCGACACCTTCGCCGGCTTCTTCCAAAAACTCGGCGACGCCGAACTCCGCGCCAACACCGAGGCCATCGACCTCGGCGTCTTCACCAAAGCCGACTTCGATTTCACCATCTTCCGCGGCGAAGGTCCTTTCTCTCTCAACCTCGCCGTCCTCACCGAGACCTACTGGCAGGCCGGCCAGCGCCTCGCCAAAAACATCGGTGAAGTCCGCGAACTCGTCCTCCGCGAGCTCCGCGCCGGTCACACCATCATCGGCGAATTCGGCCAGGCCTATTGGCTCGACAAACGCCACGGCTACTCGCCCAACGTCACCGCCTCGCACACCTTCACGCCCGAGTTCTTCGAGAGCGCCGGCATCCCCGTGCAGCGCATCCACACCTTCGGCGTCGCCAAGGCCTACGACACCAAGGTCGGCACCCACGTGTTCCTCACGCAGATGGATGAAGCCCACCCGCTCTCCACACTGCTCAAGAAACTCGAATTCGGCACCTCCACCGGACGCCAGCGCATGGTCGGCTGGTATGACGCCGTGGAAAAAGGCGACGCCCTCCGCTACGGCGGCTACCAGGACGTGATGATCAACAAGCTCGACGCCCTCACCCACCGCGGCGAGTGGAACAGTGACCTGCTCATCTGCACCTGCTACGAAGACGCCTCCGGCAAACGCTACCACCACGTCCCCCGCAACGACGCCATCCGCAAGACGCTTAAACCCGTTTACACCCGCCACCTCGGCTGGACCGAAGACGTCTCACAGGTCCGCAAATTCGCCGACCTCCCCAAAAATGCCCAGCGCTACGTCGCCGCGATGGTGAAGTCCCTTCTCGACGTCGCCTTCCACGGCGAGCCGCTCCCCGAGTGCGCCAAGCTCCCCAACCTGCGCTACCTCGGTGTCGGCCCCGAGCCCTCCCAGATCATCAAAGACGTCCCCGCGACGTCCGAGCTGATCAAGCTGGTCTGACAAAGGTGGACGGCGACCTCCGGGCGCCGTCTTCCGGCTGACCGTTCCGAAACGCTTCGGTGCAACCTTCCGCCGCGATACGAGTCTCTTAAACCATGCAGATTCTCCGTCTCCTTCTCGCGGGCATTATTGTCATCTTGGGGCTGCTGGCCGCCGCTGTCGTGATGCTTGTCAGCGTGATCATCTACACCTTCCAACGCCTGCGCGGACGCCCCGCGCCCCGTCCCGCCTTCCGCCGGCCGTCACCGCGCTCCCGCCCGATGCGCACCGCCGACGTCATCGACATCGAAGCGACCGAAGTGAAGAACTGATCGGAAAATCCTGCAGCCGGTTATCAGGCCTTAACGAATATCGCCAGCCCCCACCTGAAAGAGATTTGCCTGTCCGGCATTAAGGTTTCCGTGCACGTTTTTGCGCGATGAATACCGACGGGCAGCCCCGCGCCGAGTCACCCTTTCACCCAACCGAGCCAGCCGCTCCCACGGCGCGTCCGTTGAACGCTTCCGCCAAGGCCCTGCTCATCGTGAGCGCCTGTGCCATGATCGCGTTGTGCTACCTGTTTTCCCTCGTGGCGATGACCGTGCTTGTTCTCTTCCTCGCCGTTGAACTCGTCATCTTCGTCGCCCTGCTCCGCTTTGGTATGATCGGAATCATCACGCCGGTCATGGAACGCCATGGCGGATTGTTGACCCTCTTCGCGCGCAGCCTGTGGTTGCGCAAAGGCGAGCAAGGTCGCGTGCCGCTCAACCGTGAGGAAGCCCCGCGTTTGTTCTCCATGCTCGATTCGCTCGCCGGCCGCCTCGGAATCGCCGTTCCGCGCGAGGTTGTCGTCGAAATGAACGTCGGAGCCTGGGTCGAACTGCGCGGCTGGCGACAGGGTTCAAAGGCCACGCGTCTCGGCATAGGCTACGACTTGCTGGTCGGCCTCACCGAAACGGAAGTCGAAGCCGTCCTCGCCCACGAAATGGCCCACGCCCGTCTCGTGCGACGCGGCCTGCGCACCTGGCTCGGAGGAGGCTTTGCCCGCATCGCCACCCTCACCAACCAGCTCTCCGCCCGGCAGGAGGCGTTCCGCCGCGCCAAAAAATCCTTCATCACCGGCGAAGCCTGCCTGGCGTGCGCCGATGCCTGCACCCGTGTCGCCGCCAAGCTGGTGGCAGCCTATTCGCGCCAGGATGAATTTGAGGCCGATCTCGGAGCCGCACATCTCTGCGGCTCCGCATCCCTCCGTTCCTCCTTGGGCAAACTCCACAGTTTATCCACCGGCACGGCCCGGCTGGGCTGGCACGAACGCATGGCCAAACTCCAGCAGGGCGATGGCTACGCCGCATGGATTCTCGAGGAACTCTCCGCCGAAGCGTCCGCGACCGGCAGCGCGTCCGACGAGGTCGCGACCGACCCGTATTCGACGCACCCGTCCATTCCCGATCGCCTCGCCGCCCTTCCTCCCGCCGACGGCCCCGCGCCCGTCTCGCCGCCCGCCATCGGGCTCATCGTTAACGCCGATGCCCTCGCCGGCCGCATCATCGGCGAAATCGAGCGCATCGCCACGGTCCAGGAGACACGCGATGACAAGGAACTCCGCAACCTCGCCCGCAAAATCCGCTCCGGGGCTGCCACGCGTCATCTGCAAATGCTGGCGATGTTCATCCTCATCGGCTCGTTGTTCTTTGGACTCTTCGCTTTCTTTGACCGGTTCAATCCATGGATATTACTCTCCGCCCTCGCAGGCATCGGCGGCGGCGTCTGGCTATACCGTTTCGGCCGTTACAGAATCACCTTCCCTCTGGCCATTCCTGTATTCGGCCAAATCCAGGAAGGTCTCGAAACCATCCGCAACTACACCGATCTCGGAGCCGAGGAAAAAAAGATCGAAGCCCGCCTTAAGGAGGCCGCCGCAACTCATCCCGGCAAGAAGGCCGTCGTTTTCTATCAAAAACAGGCGTTTGCCGCCTTGGCATCCTGCAATTATCTCGAAGCCCACGTCGCCGGTCGCCTTGGCTTGGGCATCGATGCGAAATCCGTCCCCTGCGCCCTCGCTTTTCTCATCGCCGCCGGAGCACTCCGCCAAAACGAACTCGTCGGTAAAAATCTTTATTTTCTTCGTCAACAAACCGGGCTTCGCACTCCCGATACATTGTGGGGTGCAGCTTGGAGCCTGTATCTCGCGGATGACTGGAGTTCCGCAGAGGCCTTGCTCTCAGACTTGCTCAAATCGCGTCCAGAGGAGGCCACTTTCCACCTACTGCTTTCGAGCTGCGCCGCCAACCGTGGCAAACGCCAGACTGCGCTCGCCCACGCCCGCAGCGCCGTCGAACTCTCCCCCGCCGATCTCGACGCGATCAAACTCCTCCTGAACCAGCTGCTCGATTGCGGTTACCTCCGCGAGGCCATCGAACGCGTGGAGCAACTTCCCGCCACCTTGCTGGAACACTCCTCGTTGCGCCTGACCCGCATCCGCCTGCACCTGCTGCGGCGTGACTTCGAGGGCGCACACTCCCTCGAGGCACCGATGCTCCAAGAGGCCGCCACCGACGCCGCGCTGCGACTCCAACTCGCCGCTTCCCACGAAGGCATGCGCCGCCACGACCGCGCATGGGAGCTCTACGAAGAAGTCACCCGAATCGGCCATTATCCGGAAGCATTGGTCGGTCTCGGTCGCCTTTCCAACCGGCGCGGACAACGCGACGATGCGCGTCGTCATCTGCTTTCCGCGCTTAACACCAAACTTCCCGTGGGCCCCAAAGCAGTTCCCCCGCTCGCATTTTTCAGTGCGGTGATAGTCGAGTTGGGCAACCTTCGCGGCCCCGGCATTCCGTGCAAGGCATGGATCCTGACGTTCACCGATGGCGAGGTCGCCGGCCCTCTCGCCAACCTAGCTTTCGTGATCTTCGGGCGCAACGAGAACGAAGCCATCGCCGACATGAAAACGCTCGCAGATGCCATCATCCCCGAAAACGCGCTGAAGACGGACCACATCCAGCTGCGTCTCGCGCCCAACGACCGCCAGCCCGTCGGCGCCGTCATTCCCGGCGTGCAAGGTGTCTGGCAATAACGCCGCTTAGAAATCCTGCAGCCGGTTCTCGATCGCACCGCGCTCCGGCTGGATGCGCGCCATCACTTCGCCGAGCAGGTAAATCGATCCAGTCACGACCACCGTGTCGTCCGGCCCGCCGACCGTGCAGGTTTTCGCATCGGGAAAAACACCGGCCACGGTCGCCCGCGTCACGCGGCCGCCAAACGCGTTCGGAATCAGCGCCTCCAACTCCTCGAAGCCGCTCGCCCGCGATTGCTGCGGCATCACCAGATGAATCTCCGCCGCATACCGGCTGATCGTCTCCAGCAACGGACGCGCCCGCGCCGCACCCAACACGCCCGTCACCACGACCGGCTTGCGTCCGGTCTCGGCCACCAACGCGCGCAACTGCGCGGCCAATACACCCGCACCTTCGGGGTTGTGTGACGCGTCCAAAATCAAATCACGCCCGCCAATCTTGGTGCGCTGCCAGCGGCCCGGCCAACGCGCAGTCATCAACCCGCGCCGCACAACCTCGTCACTTAGCTTCCAGTTCTCACAAAAAAACCGTGCCACCAGCACCGCCGTCGCCGCGTTCCAGCGCTGATAATCGCCTTCAAACGCCGTCGTCGGATAACCCGCCAGCGCCTCGCCAAACTCCTCGCGCACCGAAATCACCGGCGCACCCTGCTCCGCCGCCACCCGGCGAATCACCGCCTCGGCTTCCGTTGGCAACCGCCCGATCACGACCGGCTTGCCCGGCTTGATGATCCCCGCCTTCTCCGAGCCGATTTGCTCAAGCGTGTCGCCAAGCATGTCGCAGTGGTCGAGTCCGATGGACGTGATCACCGCGACTTCGGGATCCACCACGTTCGTCGCATCGAGCCGTCCGCCCAACCCCGTCTCGATGATGGCGATGTCGCACTGCTTCCGCGCGAACTGCAAAAACGCCATCGCTGTCATGAACTCAAAAAAGCTCGGATGATCGTCCGGCGAACCGCGGCTCACCGCTTCCGCGACCGGCAGCAGCTCCTCCGTATAAGCAACGATCTCCGTTTCGCTTAGAATCTCCCGAGCCACCTGCACGCGTTCACCCAGCTTCACCAGATGCGGAGACGTGTAGAGTCCCGTGCGCCAGCCGGCCGTCGAGAAAATCGATTCCAGCATCGCCGCGACCGAGCCTTTTCCATTGGTGCCGGCGATATGGATGACCGGCGTGGCCCGTTCCGGATGTCCGATGCCCGCCACGAGCAGACGCATCCGATCGATGCCAAACTTCACGCCCTTGGCTTTGAGCGAGAAGAGATACTCCTGCGACGCGGCGTAGTCGTTTGGCATCTTGGCGGGGACGTTTCATCCCCCACCCGTCACTTCTTTTCGGCGGGCAGCTTCTTCACGAAGAGCGCCTGCAACACGTCGCGCAGTTTGTCGCGCATCTCCAGGCGGTTCACGATGATGTCGATCAAACCGTGGGTCTTCAAAAACTCCGCCGTCTGAAAACCGGGAGGAAGCGTCTGCTTGACCGTGTCTTTGATGACGCGCGCACCGGCGAAACCGATCAACGCGCCCGGCTCGGCGATGTTCACATCACCCAGCACCGCGAAGCTGGCGGTGACGCCGCCCATCGTCGGATGCGTGAGCACCGAGATGTAGGGCAGCTTGGCCTCGGCCAGACGTCCCAGCGCCGCGCTGGTCTTGGCCATCTGCATGAGGGAGAAAATACCTTCCTGCATACGCGCGCCGCCCGAGGCGCTGAAAATGATGCAAGGCGTCTTGTTCTTGAGCGCGACTTCGATGGCGCGGGTGATCTTCTCACCGACCGCCGACCCCATCGCACCGCCACAAAAACGGAAGTCCATCACCGCTACGGCCACCGGAATCCCGTGAATCTCACCCGTGCCGCACACGACCGCCTCGGTCAGACCGCTCTCTTTTTCGTATTTCTTGATACGGTCGGGATACTTCTGAGAGTCCACGAACTTCAACGGATCCGCCGAACGGATGGTCGGATCGATCTCCACGAAGGTATCCGCATCGAACAGCCCCGTAATGCGCTGGCGGGCACCGATCGGGAAGTGATAGCCGGACTTCGGAACCACCATCTGGTTGTCTTCGAGTTCCTTGTTGAAGACCACCTCGCCGGAAATGGGACACTTGGTCCACATACCCTTGGGGATATCCTTCTTTTTGACGACAACCGTGGAATACTTCGGTTTACTAAAGAGCGACATAGCAGAAAATTAGCCGTGACCAAACGTAACGACGTTCAGGCGCGACGCACCTGCGCGGCGGAGAACGCCGGCGCAAGAATTGAGCGTGGAACCTGTGGTAAAAACGTCATCAACGAGAGTGTAGGGTGAAGCCGGATTTATGGTGGCCCCCCGCCCCAGTGCAAAGGCATTTTTCAGGTTCTCCCTGCGCGCTCGACGGCCGAAAGTCGTTTGCGATGGGGCATCTACGACACGTTTCAGCACCGGCTCGACCCGCGTCGTCCCTCCCGCCGCCCGCGCCAGCACCTCGGCCAGCAACGCCGTCTGGTTGTAGCCTCGCTCCCTCTCCTTTCGCGGATGCAGCGGCACCGGCACCAAAACCGTGTCGCGGATAAACTCCGTCACATGCGGCGAAGCCCGCACGATCTCCTCCAAATCAGCCAGAACGTGGTGCCCTTTGTGGTATTTCAGTTCATGGATCAGCGCCCGCGCCGGTCCCTTGAAAAGCGTCGCTGTGCGGCCTTCGTCGTAAACCGGTTTTAACCCGTCACAATGCGGACACATGCGCTCGCCTTCGACTTCGCCGAAAAACGGACTCCCGCACGTCGAACAACTCGGTGCCTCGACCATGTGGATCATCGGCACGCACTGCACGCATACATGCTTCAGACGCCCCCCTTCGACCAGACCACCGCACCCCAAACATACCGGCGGAAATACCATATCGGTAATTCCCCGCAGGAGTTCGCGCGCGCGGCTCATAGCTCAGTAGAATACCTTCACCAGACACAACCCCTGCGGTGGCGCTGTGAACACACGCTGGGTCCGCACCTGGCTCGCCAAAATCACGGGGATGTCGTCCGGCGTTAGCCGTCCCACGCCCACATCGACCAACGCGCCTACGAGGCTCCGCACCATTTTATACAAAAATCCGTTGCCCTCCGCATCGATGCGCAGACGCGATCCTCGCACCGTGATATCGAGCCGCCGCACCGTGCGCACCGTGTCTTCCTTTTCGACACCACTCCCCGGAATAGCCGTAAACGCCCTGAAGTCGTGCGTGCCCACGAGCAACTTCGCCGCCTTGCGCATCGCCGCGACGTCGAGGGTGCGCGCCATCGACCACGTGTAAGCCTGCGTGAACGGATCCGCGAACCCGCCGTGGCAAATGTGATAATGATAGGTTTTCCCCTTCGCCGAAAACCGCGAGTGAAACGTCGCCGGCACTTTCTTCGCCGTCAGAATTTGGATCGTCGGCGGCAGACCGATGCGCATCGCCGTGAGCAGTTTCGCCGGGTCATGCGGCCAATGCGCATCGAAATGAAACACCTGTCCGCGCGCATGCACACCCGAGTCGGTGCGCCCGCTCCCCGTGATATCAACTTGGGTTTTAAACACTGCGGACAACCGCGCCTCGATGACCGACTGCACAGTCTCGCCGTTGGGCTGGATCTGCCAGCCGGCGAACGCCGTTCCATCATAGGCAACGGTGCATTTCCATCGGGTCGGTTTCGACGGCGTCTTCATACCTGTTCCACCCCCGGCAACGGCGGCGGGAACCGCTGGTCCAAATAATCCTGCAGGATGATCGCCGCCGCACGCGAATCGACAATGCCCGTGCCACGGATTTCACGCAGTTGTTTTTGATTCATCCCCGCCTCCGCCATGTGCGAGGTGAGGCGTTCGTCGATGAAATGCACCGGCAACCCGAACTCCTTCTTCAAGCTCTCGGCGAAACCTTTGACTTCCTTGGCTTTGAATCCGACCGTGCCGTCCATGTTGTAGGGAAACCCCACGACGAGCTCGGTGATGCGGCGCTGCTTCACCACGGCGGCGAGTCCTTCACGGCGTTTCTTCGGCTCGGCATCAGTAAGCGCGGGCAGCGGCGTCGCGAGGCCCAGCTCGTCCCCGTAGGCAAGCCCGATGCGCCGCGTGCCGTAATCGATGCCGAGAAAACGCATGATTCAACCGTGGCTCACAGCCACTTCGCGCCACCTTTGAGCGCCTCGACCTTTTTCAACAGCGCCTTGATGTCCTGCGATTTTGACTTGGGCACGACCAGCGTCGCATCGGGCGTATGCACGACGATGAGATCGTCCACGCCGACGACCGCCAGCAGATGTCCGCCCTCGCTGAACACGAGGTTGTTGCTCCCCTGCTCCACCACGCCGAGTCCGCGCACCACGTTGCCGGCCGCGTCGGGCGTGCAGTGCTTGCAGACCGCCGGCCAGGCGCCGACATCGTCCCAGTCGAACGACGACGGCAGCACCACCACGTTCTTGGATTTCTCCAAGAGCGCGTAATCCACCGAGATCTTCGGCAGTGTCGGATAAACTTTCTTCAACACGCCGGCGAGCGGACGCTTTTTGGCTAGTGCGACCCGAATGGGTTTTAACGCGGCGTCGAGTTCGGACGCATGATTGGCAAGCGCGGACTCAACTACCGGCACGCTCCACACAAACATGCCGGCATTCCACACGTAGTCGCCCGACTTCAGGTAGCCTTCGGCGACTTCGAGTTTCGGTTTCTCCACGAAGCGCTTCACTTCAAAAACCGGACGACGGCCAAACGTCTTCCACTTTTCACCTCGCTGGATGTAGCCGAAGCCGGTCGCCGGTTCGGTCGGAGCGATGCCGATGGTCACCATGACCTCGGCGGCCTCGGCGGCGGCGAACGCCGCCTTCAGATCAGCCGCGTAGGATTTGCTGTCATGGATGACATGGTCGGCCGGCAGCACTGCGAAAATGCCCCTCGGATCGCGCGCAGCGACGAGCGCGGCGGCGAGACCGACTGCGGCAGCCGTGTCGCGGCCGACCGGCTCGGCAATGATGTTCGCGGCGGGAATGCCTTTGCACACCGCGCGCACGGCCTTGGCCTGAACCGCACTAGTGATGACGAAAATGTTTTTGGCCGGTGCGAGCGGCTTCACCCGGTCGATGGTCTGCACGAGCAACGGCTTGGAACCGACCACGGGCAACAGGTGTTTCGGACGCGGCGCACGGCTCTGAGGCCAGAAGCGCTCACCTTTTCCACCGGCGATGATGACGATAAAATGCTGGGGCATATTCCGGGATTTTGCAGGTGACGGAGCGAAAGGTGCAAATTCATTTGCTGCCCGGCGTATCGGAGTTTCCCGTAGGTGCATGTCCGACTCCCCTGCTCTCGAAATCTCGGTTGATGAAGCCAAACAGCTCCTGGATCAGAAACCCGGCGAAGTGCTGCTCATCGACGTGCGCGAACCGTTTGAGATCGAACTCTGCCGCATCGCGGGTGCCGAACACATACCGATGCGCCAGATTCCCGAACATGCAGGCTCTCTCCCGAAGGATAAACACCTGCTCATCCACTGCCACCACGGCGGACGCAGCATGCGGGTGACCCAATACCTGCGTGCAAACGGTTATGAGGCCGTGAGCAATGTCGCCGGCGGCATTGATGCGTGGTCGCAGGTGATCGATCCGTCCGTGCCGCGCTACTGAGAACCCTCTTGGCGCCTCAGATTGCCAGTTCCTGAAACTTCGGTGCCTTGAAAGTCGCCGGCAGACCGCGCGGGTCGGCCATTTTTTTCATGACCGCGCTGTCGGGATGGTCTTTCAGCCCTTGATCTAAAACCTTGAGCGCTTCGTCCGTGCGACCGAGCAACGCGAGCACGAAGGCCTGTTGCCCCAGCTCTTCGGGATTTTTCTCCTCCTTGTAACGCGCTTTGTGCAGGCCCAAAGCCTTTTCGTAGGCCTTGCGCGCACCGTCTTTGTTTTCCTGTTTTCGACGCGCCATGCCGAGCGTCACCCAATACTCGGGGACATCGTCGCGCAGTTTGATCGCACGCTCCACCAACTCCTGCGCGCGGGGATACTCGCGGATCGATGACGCGAACTGCGCCTCACTGATCAGCATGGCCGCCTCGGCCTTGACCGCCGCGGGCACTTCCTTGGGCTTTTTGGAGCATCCGGAGGTAAGCAACAGAACGGCACAAACAACAATCAGGGGGCTACGCATCATAGGGGTGGAATCAGAGATCGGGCGGCACGTTGGAGATCGCTTCTTCAATCGTGGTGAGGCCTTCCTTTACTTTCAGCAAAGAATCTTGGTGAAGCGTCTTCATGCCGTTGCGCATGCAGATCTTTTTGAGTTCGGCGGTCTCCATGCCCTTGTTGATGCCCTCGACCAACTCCTCGTTGATCATCATCAGCTCGTGGATGCCCACGCGGCCTTTGTAACCCGAGTTACTGCACTTCGGGCAACCCTTCGGATTGGCCTTGTAGATCGGACCGCTCCAGCCGAGCGCCTTTTCAAGGAGCTCTTTTTCACGGCCGACCGGCTCGAACTGGACTTTGCAGGTCTTGCACACGCGACGCATGAGGCGCTGCGCGCACACGCACAGCAGCGACGACGAAATCATGAACGGCTCCACGCCCATGTCGGTGAGACGGGCGACGGTGCTCGGGGCGTCGTTTGTGTGAAGCGTGGAGATGAGCAAGTGACCCGTGAGCGCGGCCTCCACGGAAATGTTGGCGGTTTCCTTGTCTCGAATTTCGCCCACCAGAATGATGTCGGGATCTTGACGAAGAAACGCGCGCAGTGCGCTGGCAAACGTGAGTCCGATCTGCCGGTGCATCTGCATCTGATTGATGCCGGCGAGGGTGTATTCGATCGGGTCCTCGGCGGTGCGGATGACGATGTCAGGCGCGTTGATTTCACCCAGCGCGGAGTAGAGTGTCATCGACTTGCCGGAGCCGGTCGGACCGCAATGCAGAATCATGCCATAGGGCTGGCGGATAGCCTCGCGATATTTGGCCAGATTTTCCTCGGAGAAGCCGAGCGCGGTGAGCGGCAGCGTGGATTTCTGCTTGTCGAGAATACGCATGACCACGCCTTCGCCGTGATTGAGAGGCGCGGTCGAGACACGAAGGTCGATGTCGATGCCCTTCTTCGTATATTGCTTGAAAACGATACGTCCGTCCTGCGGTAACCGGCGCTCGGAAATGTCCAGGTTGCACATGATCTTGAGACGAGCGACGAGCGACGGACCCACCTTGCCTGGAAGACGTAGTTTCTCCTGGCACACGCCGTCGATGCGGTAACGCACGATGACCTCTTTTTCCCACGGCTCGATGTGAATGTCGGACGTGCCGAGGTAGTAGGCGTCCTCGATGATGCGATTGGAAAGCTGGATGATCGGACCGGAGTCTTCAGTGACGCTTTCCTCCTCGATGGCCTCGGTGATGCCGAACTCGGCGCCGATCTGCTGAACGACATCCTCGAAGCCCGCGCTGACCTGGTTCTGCGTGGCGAACTTATCCTTGATGTCCTTCTCGCGCCCCAGAAGGCGGGCGACCTTCATTCCGGTCATCTCCTGCACCTTGGTAGGGATCGAAACCTCGAAGGGATTCGCGAAAGCCACCAGCAGCGTATCGCCGACCTGGCCCACGGGAATCACCAGGTTTTCCTGGCAGAACTCCATGGGAATGCGCTCGTAAGTTTGCGGGGTCACGCGCCAGCGGGCGACGTTGAACGGAACGATCCCCACGGCCTTGGCGCGGGCGACGAAGATCTGGAATGCCGTCAGGCGGTATTCATCGATGAGCAGCTTGTCGAGGGCGTCACCGTTGAGCTCGGTCGGGTGATTGATGAGGGCGGTGCGCTGCTCGTCGGTGAGACGGCGCATGTCCACGAGCTTGCCGACGATCTGGGTCTGGATTTTTCCGAGAGGCATGGCGGTGTGGCGTGGTGCTACTTGGAGGCGGGCGGCTTCCCGACGCGGGAGGCTTCCAGTTTTTCAAAGCTGTCGGAGAGCATCTCCAACGTGGTCGCATACCAGACGATGGGACCGTTGAATTGTTTTTCCCAAAACGTGCGCACGGCCGGGCTCATGTAGTAAGCGGTGGCGATGAAATAGACGTCCTCTTCGCGATCAAACGGATAGGACCACGTCGCCCAGCAGGCGCCGATGTCGATGGTCGCTCGAAAATCATCAGGCGTCTCGTAAGCACGCAGATCGACCAGACCCAGGCCATGATCGTCCATCGCATGCTGGATCACGTCGTTTTCCTTCACCACCTGGAGTTCGTATGCGAGAATCGAGAGAACCGAACCCTTCCGGTAATCTCCTGAACCGATGAGCTCGAGCAGGCGCTCGTTGGCGGCCTCGAGGCTGTCGATTTTGACAAGGTTCGCTTCGACCATGCTGGCGCCGAGCAGACGATTCGCGCGCATCAGCAGGGAGCGGTGTTCGGGACTTAGGCTCATGATAGTCGTGGTAATTTCGCGGACCAAAGCACGGCTCAAGCCGTTTTCTTGATGAGCCGCGGTTTGCCGCCGTGTTTGATAACGCGTTTACGCAAGGCGTCCTTGAGTTCCTCGAGGCCCTGCCCGGTGAGGGCTGAAATCTTGAGGATGTCCACCTTGTGGCGGGTCTTGAACTTTTTCAAATTCGCGGCGGCCTCGGGCACGTCCATTTTGTTGGCGACGACCACGCGGGGCTTTTTAAGCAGGGATTTGTCGTAGAGCTTCAGTTCGTTGACGAGGACCTTGTAGTCCTCGCGAGGGTCGCGGTTGTCGGTGCCGGCCATGTCGACGAGAAACATGAGCAGCGTGCAACGCTCGATGTGACGCAGGAACCGGTGGCCGAGACCGCGGTTCTCGCTGGCGCCTTCGATCAAGCCGGGCACGTCGGCGATGAGCAGGCGGTCGAAAGTCGTGGGGTATTCGATCACGCCGATCTGCGGGTGCAGCGTGGTGAAGGGATACGCGGCGGTCTTCGGACGGGCCTTGGTGATGCGGGCGGTGAGAGAGGACTTGCCGGCGTTAGGGTAACCGACGAGGCCGATGTCGGCGATGCTCTTCAGAACAAGACGGAACTTGCCCGCTTCGCCCGGCTGACCGGCGTTGGCCCGCTTGGGAGCGCGATTGGTGGCGGTTTTGAAGTGGATGTTGCCCCAGCCACCATTGCCGCCCTTGCAAAGAACGATGCGCTGGCCGTCTTCGATGAGCTCGGCGACCGGCTTGTCCGTTTGCTCATCGATTACGACCGTGCCCAAGGGCAGACGCAAAATAATGGGCTCCCCCTCCTTGCCGTAGCAATCGGCACCCTGCCCATGCTCGCCGGCCTTGGCGTTCCAGTGCGGCTTATACTTATAGTCGATGAGGTTGTTGGTATCGTCGTCCCCCAGCAGGATGACGTCGCCACCGCGACCGCCGTCTCCGCCATTCGGACCGCCCCAGGGCTCATATTTCTCGCGGCGGAAGCTCACGGCTCCGCGCCCGCCATCACCCGCTTGAACTTTGATTACGCACTCATCGACGAACATAGGGCTGGATGGTGCATAAAGCGGAGCGCTTGCCAAGGGGGTGATCAAAAGTATGCGGAAATCGCTGTATTGCAGTAGGTCAGCAATGCCAACGGTCCCTGTTTTACACCCAGTCATGCCGTTCTCCCCTCAAGTGTGACGCTGTGACGCACTGACACAGCGTTTCCGGCCGGAAATCCAGTCATGCTGGCACAGTGATTTTTTTCAAAAAAAGTGCATCCACCTCTGATAGTTGACCGTTTATCTACTTGGAACGAATTCCGCTCAGGTTAGTCTCATTCTAAATCCCAATAGCTCGGATTCGCCGGGAATAGGATTCAACCGCTCAACTCCTTACTCACATGGCCGCCAAATCGAAATCCGCCCGCAAGTTCAACGATGCCGATGAAGTCGAGACACTCGCGCCCGCCGCCACAGCCGTCGTTACCGCCGAGCTGGATGCACCGCCTTCTTTCTTGGAGAAACCCGATACGGCCGTCGCCCGCGATTACGCCCCCGCCGACCGCAGCAATCTCCAGCTCTATCTCCAGGAGATCGGCAAGACCGCGCTCCTCACCGTTCAGGAAGAGGTGAAACTCGCCCGCCGCATCCGCAAGGGCGACAAGGCCGCCCGCGACCACATGATCTCGGCCAACCTCCGTCTCGTCGTGAAAATCGCGATGGACTACAAGGATTTCGGCCTCCCCCTCCTTGACCTCATCTCCGAGGGCAACATCGGCTTGGTGAAGGCCGTGGAGCGCTTCGACCCGCGCAAGGGTGGCAAGCTCTCCACCTACGCCGCCTGGTGGATCAAGCAGTCCATCAAACGCGCCCTCGCCAACCAGTCGAAGACCATCCGCCTGCCCGTCCACTTGGTCGACAAGATCTCCAAGATGCGCAAGACGGCCATGGCCCTCACCGAGGAGCTCGGCCGCGAGCCCACCGACGAGGAGATCGCCATCGAGCTCCAGGTGCCGACCAGCCGCGTCGCGCACTTGAAGTCCGTAAGCGTGCGTCCCGCCTCGCTCGACGCGCCCATCGGCGACGACGGCGACTCGGGCACCTTCGGCGAGATTGTCGGCGATGAAAACGCCGCCAGTCCCTTCGAGTCCCTCACCGAGAAGACCCGCAACTCCGATCTTTACGCGATGATCTCCGACCTCGAACCGCGCGAGGCCGAGATCATCAAGTATCGCTTCGGTCTCGACGGCCGCGACGAGCTCACGCTCGAAGAGGTCGGCGAGAAGTTCAAGGTCACCCGCGAACGCGTGCGCCAGCTCCAGAACATCGCGCTTTCCAAGATGCGGAAGGCTATGGCCTCCCACGAGCACCAGCGCACGGTCGAGGAGATCGAGCTGGAGGAGCAGGTCCGCGCCCGCCACGAAGTCATCCGCGATTTCATGACGTCGAAGTCGGCCCCCAATCAACGAAACTAAACGGCATCCCGGATTGAGCCTCGTCCATGCCGCCAGGCCGCCCGGCTAAAACCGGGCGGCTTTTTTATGCACGTCCATCATTCATCGGCGGACGTTACTTCCCCACCGCCGTGCACTCCAGCGTGTAGAGCTGCGTCCAGTAGCCGTTTTCGTAGACATCGCCGACCCGCAGCGTGCCTTCGAAGGTCAGCGGACGGTCCATCAGGTTGGGCACCGCGTCGCCCGTCGCCTTCGCCGTGACAAACTCCCAAAACCGAGGCGTCGTGCCAAAACAACAGCTCATCTGGTTCGCCATGATCAGGAACTCGCGCACTTCGTTTCCTTCCATTTTGACCGGCATGAGAAAACCCCGGATGCGCACCTTGCGTCCGTCGTAGCCCTTGATGGTCTCCGGCAGTTGGTCGGCGTAACGCGGCTGGCCGGTCTTGGCGTCCACCGGATCCTTTGCGGGCACGAAACTCAATTTCGTGAAATCGATGCCGAGCGTCTCTTTGATGTCTTCACTCTTCGCCGCCGTCACCGCGACCACGGGAGACTCCAGTGGTTTGAGCGCTGCCCCCGGCACCGGTTTTATCATGATCCAAACCGCCACGCAGGGCACCGCGACCATCAGAAGTAAAACCGGCGAGCGCCATAAAAGAAAGCCAGCTAGCCCGGCCACTCGGCTCCCCAAACTTTGCCTCGTATCAATAGGTGTATTCATGGTGTGGCGCCTTAATGGGTATCCTCGTCGTTGCCCTTCGGATAGTTGAACTTCACTTCCTTGAACACCGTGCCGCGCACCGTGATTTCATTGAGCACGGCGTCGAACTCGCGGGTGGTTTTAAGCCAGTCGGCCTGCACCTCGAAGAGTGAGGTATCTCCCGCCGTTTCGCCCGTCGCCACGTTGGCCACCGGCGCGAAGACCAATGTTTTCGTTTCGCCACCCACCGTAGCCGTCACCTCGAAGGAGGCTGAAGCCGAGCGGATGAAGTTCTCCAACTCGCCGTCGAGCACGTAGGCTTGGAGTTTACCGGCAACCGGATCGAGCACGAGTTCGACATGGTAAACCTCGTCGCCGAGCACAACCGGCGTGCCTCCATGCGGCGGATGATGTTCGTGTTTGGCCGGCTTGGCGTCGGCCGCGGCTTCCGACTTGCGGCTGCACGCCGCGAATAAAACCAGCGAAGCCATCAACAGGCCCGCGATGAGTTTTGAAAAACTGAAGTTCATTTGGATTTCCAAAAAAGTTTAGAGGTTGCGATGGGGTTCAGGAAATGGGCGCGAGGTGGGCCGCGACATCCGTGCGATAGGCTTTCCAGGCGGGCAGCAACCCGCCGAGTGCGCAGAGTGCGATCATACCGAGCGGAGCCCACGCCATGACGGGATTCGAGATAAGGACATCCAACCGCACACCCGTCTGCGCCTGGATGATCGTGGCCACGCCGGCGACGATGACCGCGTAAACGGCGAACGCCGCGATCATGCCCAGCGCACCGATGACCGATGCCTCCAGCACGATCACGCCGAAGATTGTGCGACGCCGCGCACCGAGGGCACGAAGGATCGCGATGTCGCGCTGACGCGCGCTCATCGAATTGTAGATCGCGACCAGCACACCGGCCGAGGCCACCAGCGCCACGAGATAGGCGATCAGGGTCAGCACCTGGTCGAACCACCCGATTTTCCCGAACAGCTCGGCCATGATCGCACCGATCGGGTAGGCAAACGTGAGCCGGTTCCCCTGCTTGTTATACATGAGATCCAGCATGAAACCCGCCGTGGGCGAGCGCAGTTGGATCAACACGGCGCTGACATCGGTCGCGGCCTTGGCGTCGTGCCCGGCCATCGTCTGAAGGCCGTGCAACGGGATCCACACAACTTTGTCCGCCGGCGTGTTCGACGCGGCCAGCACGCCCGTGACGACATACGTGTCGGCGTGCTGGTTTTTGGGATCATAACTCAATCCGTGAAATGGGTGAAACGTGTCGCCTACTTTCAGACCGAGTTCGTGCGCCGCGAAATTCCCCAGCACCGCCTCCTTGGCGTCGTCCGACCACAGCCGTCCGTCCGCCAAGGCAAACTTATGCCCGGCCGCATACTCCACGTCGGTGAACAGTTCCGGCAGCGTGCCGACGATGCGAAACCCGCGCAGGTTGTCGCCCACCGCGATGGGAATCGCCCGCTTCACCAGCGGATGGGTTTTGATGAACTCGTAGTCGGCGTAGGCCACGTTGCCCGGCGACGCCTCCAGATGGAAAATCGCGTTTAACACGAGCTGCAGTTTGGAGCCGCGCGCGCCCAGCACGGCGTCGAAGCCCGTGTTCACCTGAGTGAAGGTTTGCTGCGCCTGGGTTTTCACGACCCACACCGAGAGCAGCAACCCGCCGGCCAGTGCAATGGACAACGCGGTGACGACCGTGGAAAGCAAGTGCTGACGCAGGCTGCGCAGCACGATGAAAAGCGGCGTCATGACACCACCTCCCGGTTCGCATGGTTGATATCGGAAAAGTCGCGCACGTCGGTGAACTCCGCCAGCACGGCCGGATCATGGCTCACCAGCAGCAGGGCCGCGCCGTTTTCACGACAGGCCTCGCGGATGAGGGCGAGCGACTCGCGCGCGTGGTGACGGTCGAGATTACCCGTCGGTTCATCGGCAAGCACGAGACGCGGACGGTTGGCCAGCGCACGCGCCACGGCCACGCGCTGTTGTTGTCCGGTCGAAAGCTGGCTCGGACGGTGGTTGAGCCGGTGTGACAACCCCACGCGTTCCAGCAACGCCGCCGCGCGACCGCGATCAGAGACGCCGCCAAACGCCATGCCGAGCATCACGTTTTCCAGGCAGGAGTAGCCCTGCAGCAGGTTGAACGTCTGGAAAATGTAGCCGATGTTTTGCGCGCGCAGACGGTCGCGCGCGGGTTCGCCGAGCGCAGCCATGTCGTGGTCGCCGATGCGGATGGAACCGGAGTCGGCGGCGAGGATGCCCGCGATGAGATGGAGAAACGTGGTCTTGCCGGAACCGCTCTCGCCGCGCAGCGCCCGTTGCTGTCCGGCGGCGAGGGAGAACTCCGGCACGTCCACGATGGTTTTGCGTTCACCGTCCGGAGACGTGAACGACTTTTTCAAAGCCGAAAGAATGAGGAGTGACATTGAGCCAGGGTGTTGAAGCACGATTCATCGTGCCCCGTATCAGTTGAATCATGAGGCCTCCGCACGGGGAAGCCGCCAAACCGGACCACGACGGGGCCCGGTGCAATCAGGACAGATTCAATGAACCCACGGGCGGTCCGCAGGCCGGCGGCAGGTCAAAATCCGCCGGCTGAAACTCCAAGCGCACATCGGCGACCAAGGTGGCCTCAACCGTTTCGATAAACGGCGCCACCATCACCGGCACCGGTGCAGCATATCCTTCGCCCCCCGCGAAGGCATTGATGACGCAATGGTCGGTCCCCGCGTCGCCCCGATGATGCGAACACAAGTGATCGTGAACCTCCGGACTCGTGCCGCCGATGACCAGCAGCAGGATCAATCCGATCATGAGCGCGGCAACCGTCCGGCACAATGAATGGCGTCCGGTTTTCATTGCAGCCGTCCGACGGACTGAACCTGCATGGCATAAAACCCGGTCCACGCCTTCCCCTCAAACGCATCGCCGACCTTTAATCGTCCGGTAAAAACCAGCGGCTGGTCCTGCAGCACGGCGACCTCCGGAGCGTCCACGTGCGCGATGATGAAGTCGCAAAAACGCGGAGGCTTCCCGTAGCAGCAGGTGAGCTGGTTGACCATGATCAGACATTCGCGGACATGACCGTTCTCCACGCGGGTCGGCAGCATGAAGCCGTTGATGCGGACCTGAGCATCGTTGAGCGCCTTCACGCCCGGAGGCGCCCAGGCGGCGTAACCGGTGCTGGTGGTATCAGGCGTGTCGGCGGCCGGGGCGCTGAAGGCAAGATCGCCAAAGTCGATGCTTCGCGTGCCTTTTGACGCAGACGAAGCAGCCGGCATGAGCGCGGCGATTCGAGCCTGCTCCGCCGTCTGTTCGGCCTCCATGGCCTTGGTCGCCTGCACGCGTTGCCCGTATTCCGGGTCGAGTCGCGACAGTAAATTCACAAGCCCCAGCAACGCGGCAAAGCCGAGCAACAGCCAGAGTCCGACCGGCTTTTTTTTGGCTTTTGGAAGTTCAGTCATGGTCTGCACGCGCAACGTCTATCAAGGAGACCCGAACCGGATAGGCAACGTTCCCATAAAATGAGTCGCAATACGGGCACAAAAAAGCGCCCGACTTTTCAGTCGGGCGCTTCGTATCAAGCGTGAGCTTACTCTGACGAACGAAGGAGATTAGTCCTTCTTGTCCGAGGCGGCATCGAGGATGTCGCCGAGGTTCATCATGTCGCCGGAGCTGTCTCGGTTGAGGGCCTCGAAGGAGGCGGTCTCGGCGGCGAGCTGCTGCTCGGAGTAGTTGGCGGCCTTGACGGAGAGGCCGAGGCGGCGCTCTTCGCGGTCGATCTTGATCACGCGGGCGGTGATTTCCTGGCCGGGCTTGAGCACGTCCTTCACCTTCTCGATGCGCTCCTCGCTGATCTGCGAGATGTGCACGAGACCGTCGATGCCGTCCTTGAGCTCCACGAAGGCGCCGAAGGAGGTGATCTTCGAGACAACGCCGGTGACGACGTCGCCGATCTTGAAGAAGGCGTCGATGTCGGTCCAAGGATCGACGGCGAGCTGCTTGACACCGAGGCTGATGCGCTGCTGGGAAGCATCGACATCAAGAACGATCGCCTCGACTTCGTCGCCCTTCTTGAGGATTTCGGTCGGGTGGTTGACCTTGCGGGTCCAGCTGAGGTCGGACACGTGGACCATACCGTCGATACCTTCCTCGAGTTCGATGAAGGCGCCGTAGGTGGTCATGTTGCGAACCTTGCCGCGCACGCGGGCGCCGATCGGGTAGTTATGGCGGGCCATGTCCCACGGATTGGGTTCGAGCTGGCGCAGGCCGAGCGAGATCTTCTGGTCATCCTTCTGGATGCCGAGAACAACCGCGTCCAATTCCTGACCGACCTTGAGGAGCTCGGAGGGCTTGGTGATGCGCTTGGTCCAGGACATCTCGGTGATGTGCACGAGACCTTCGACGCCGGGCTCGATTTCGATGAACGCACCGTAGGGAACGAGGTTGACGACCTTGCCGTGAACCTTCGCGCCGACGGGGAACTTGTGCTCGATCTCGTCCCAAGGATTCTTGGTGGTCTGCTTGAGGCCGAGGGAAACGCGCTCTTTCTCGCGGTTCACTTCGATGATCATGACGTTGATCTCTTCACCCTGCTTGAGGATCTCGCTCGGATGAGCGATGCGGCCCCAGGACATGTCGGTGATGTGGAGGAGACCGTCCATGCCATCGAGGTCGATGAACGCACCGAAGTCGGTGATGTTCTTGACGACGCCCTTGCGAACCTGGCCGGGCTGGATGGAGTCGAGGAGGTTCTTGCGCTTGTTGGTGCGCTGTTCCTCGATGAGCTCGCGGCGGGAGAGAACGATGTTCTTCCGGTCGAGATTGATCTTGAGGACCTTGAAATCGTAGGTCTGGCCGACGTATTGATCGAGGTTCTTCGGGGGCTGGATGTCGATGTGCGAGGCGGGAAGGAAGGAATCGACGCCGATCGAAACGATCAGGCCGCCCTTGACCTTGGCCTTGACGCGACCCGCGGCGATGGAGCCCTCGGGGAACTTGGTGAGAATGTTGTCCCAGTTCTTCTTTTGCTCGGCCTTGTCGAAGGAGAGGACCGGCGCGCCGGACTTGTCTTCGAGCTTCTCGACGTAAACGTCGATGGAGGAGCCGATCTGGAGATCACCGATGTCGATGAACTCGTTGGCGGGGATGACGCCTTCGGATTTGCCACCGATGTCGACGACAACGTCGTTCTGACGGATTTCGGTGATCGTGGCGGTGACGATTGCGCCCTCTTTCAGCTTATCAAAGCCGGACGAGGCGAGCAGGTCTTGCATTATGGAACTCATGATGAACGGATCGGAAAAACGTCGCGTGCTCCGAAGCGGCGGCTTTCCGAGATGACGCCGGTAAAGGCGCCGTGGGTTGATGGTTAGACTGACAAAGAGGGCCGATGGGAGCGTCGCGACGACACCGGCCTGAACCTGAAAAATGTCGCGAACGGTCAGAATCGCCGATTTTCGAGGCCATCCGCAAGGGTAAAGTAGGCCCCGCTCCGAGCGGCGGCTTGCACCCTGCGCGAGGATGACGCACGGTCTCCGACTCTCTTTCGCCATGCTTCAATTCACCGATCGCACCTGGCTCTGGTTCGCCGCCGCGTGTTACCTCGCGGGGTTCGTGCTCGGCACCGTGGCGGTCATCCGCGAGCGCAAGCTCTCCCGCGCCCTGATGTATTTCATCATCTCAGCGGGCTTTACGCTGCAAACCTTCGGACTTTATCTGCGCGGTCTGGAGGTCAAAGGCTGCCCTCTCGGCAACACCTTCGAGCTCTTCCAATTCATCGCCTGGTCAGCTATCGCGCTCTACCTCGTCATTGGCGCGACGTTCCGCCTCAGTCTCTTAGGTTATTTCACCTCGGTTCTGGCCGCCTCGCTTACCCTCGTATCGCTTTCGTTTCCTTCTTGGGATCCTCCCGCTAGGGCAAATATCTTCGGCGGCAACTCTTGGATCGAGTTCCATGCCGCCCTCGCCCTCTTTAGTTACGGTGTCTTCTGCCTGCTCACGCTCACCGCGCTCATGTATGTGCTCCAAGTCTTCAGCCTGAAGCGCCACCACCTGCACGGCCTCTTTTCCTTCCTGCCGTCCATCCGCGAACTCGACCACATAAGCCTGCGCCTGCTCACCGCCGGCGTCGTGCTGCTCACCGCCTCGCTCGGAGTCGGCGCGGTTTACTGGCTCGACGACACCACCACCGTCAACGCACTCAAACTCACCGTGACCGTGAGCGTCTGGGCCGCCTACGCCGTCGTCCTCATTCTCCGCCTCCGCGACCGTCTCGTCGGCAAACGTCTCTCCTGGGCCCTGCTGATCCTCTTCGCCGCCCTGCTCGCCACCCTGCCTCTCGTCAGCGGCAGTCACGCCGCCCCATGAGTTCGCCCGTTCTGTTCCTGCTCGGCGCGAGCCATCACAAGACGCCGCTCGAATTGCGCGAAAAACTCGCGCTCTCCCCCGAGCGGCTGCCCGCCTTCCACCAGACGGCCGCCACCCTTCCCGGCATCCGCGAGCTCGCCGTGCTTAACACGTGCAACCGCGTCGAGTTCTACGGCGCCGCCGACTCCGCCGAAGCCGTGCAACGCCTCCGCGAAACTTTCTGCACCTTCCAAGGTTTCCCCTCCGACGCCTTCGCGACCATCAGCCATCACGCCGCCGGACTACCCGCCATCGAACATCTGCTTACCGTCGCCTCCGGCCTCGATTCCCAGATGCTCGGTGAGACCGAAATCCTCGGCCAGGTGAAGGACGCCTACGCCGAGGCCCAGTCCCGCGGCACGACCGGCCCCGTCCTCAACCGAGTGTTCCAAAAAGCGTTTCAACACGCCAAATACGTCCGCACCCACACCGCGATCAACGCCGGCCACATCAGCGTCGCCAACGTCGCGGTCGATCTCGCCCTCAAGATCTTCGGCGACCTCTCCTCCACGCGCATCCTGCTCCTCGGCGCCGGCGACATCGGCGAAAAAACCGCCAAGGCCTTCCAGAGCTGCGGCGCCGGTTCGCTCACCGTCGCCAGCCGCACGCTCGGCCGCGCGATGGAACTCGCCACCACGCTCAACGCCACCGCGCTTCCCTGGGAACACGTCGCCGCTCACCTCGGCGAATACTCCGTCGTCGTCGGCTCCACCGCCGCCCCCGACGTCGTCGTCACGCTTGCCGATGCCACCGCCGCGATTAAAAAACGCCCGTCCGAACCGCTCTTCTTCATCGACCTAGCCCTGCCCCGCGACATCGATGCGGCCGTGGCGAAACTGGAAAACGTCTTCCTCTACAACCTCGACGACCTCGCCAAGATCGCCGACGAAAACCTCGCCGCCCGCACCGCCGAAGTCGTGCACGCCCGCAAGATCGTCACCGAAAAATCCGCCGCGCTCTGGAAGCAGATCGAATCGCAGGTCGGCGGCGGACGTTAATCCCCTCGCTGATTTCAGGCCATCTTCCGCAGCACCCAATCCGCCACCGTGCCGCCCGCCGGGCGTCGCAGCAACGCGCGCAACTTCTCGGCCTTGGCCTGCGTATCAATGAGGCGGTCGATCTTGCCGAGGCAGGTCTCCAGCTCCGCCGCCAGCGCCTGCGGCGTCGCCGCGCCCTGGATATATTCCGGATACATCGACTCCTTCAGCAGCAAATTGGCGATGCCGAGATACGGCACCTGAATCAGCATACGCGCGATATAGTAGGTGATCAGGTTCGCCCGATACGCGACCGCTCCGGGGATTGCCGCCAGCGCGCAATGCATCGACATTGTCCCGCTCGACATGAGCACCGCCGACGCCGCGATCTGCGTGCCCGTGGGCACCAATTTCACATTCGCCGGCGGATTCGCCGCGAGCAGCACCACTTTGATGAACTCGCTCGGATACACCACGACCGCATCGCGTTTTCCGTAGGCGGCATGCCCTGCCAATAGCACCGGAAAAATCCGCCCCACCGCCTGCTTGCGACTTCCGGGCAGCAACAAGATCGGCGCGGCGGGATCATAACGCAGCGGTGCCTCGTGCGTTTCATCCAGGAACGGATGCCCCACAAACTCCACCGGCAGCGTCGTGTCCTTGTAGCAGTCCACCTCGAACGGAAAAATCACCGCAAGCGCATCCAAATCACGCGCCATCGTGAAGCGGCGCTTTGCCTTCCACGCCCATATCTGCGGCGAGATGTAATAGAGCACCTTGATCGTCCCGCCGCCTTTCACCGAAAGCCCGCGCTCGCGCAGCGCCTTCGCCAGCCGGAGATTCAGCCCGGGATAATCAACGAAGCACACGGCCTTGGGTTTGTGCTCCGCAATCCAACGAAGCAGTTCATCGAACAGGGCTTTGAAGAACGGGTAATTTTTGAGCACCTCGACAAACCCCACCACCGACGACGCTGTCATGTCATGCAGCACCTGCGCACCTTCTTTCGCCAGCGCCGGGCCGCCCAGCGCCACGACCGAAAAGCCCGGATTTTTCTTTTTCAGGTCGCGCACCATCGTGGCGGCGTGTTGGTCACCCGAGTGTTCGCCTGCGAGCACGAGCAAGTCCACGCGACCGGCGGCGGGTGGAGGCAGGCGAAACGGGGGCTTTTGGCTCATGGGGATGGGATGCTTATTTCCGCGCGGCCTTGATTTGCTCGGTGATCTGGATCGCCACTTCGAGCGCGGATTTGGCAAGAGTCGCGCCGACCTTCGGCTGCGTGCGTTCGGCGACACTTTCGGTGAAATGCATGAGTTCCAGTTTCAGCGGTTCGTCCTTCTCGATGGGAATGTCCTGCACCGGAATATCGCTGGTGTCGCCCGCCTTGGCCAGACCCACCTTCAACTTCATCCCGTAGGCGATCAGGTCGTTCTTTTTCACCAGATGTCCCGCCTGGTTCATGAAATCGAGCGAGAGATAGGCGTTGTCCTGAAAAATGCGGATCTCCCGGTTCTTTTTCAGACTCATGCGCGACGCGCTCAGGTTCGCCACGCAGCCGCTCTCGAATTCGATGCGCGCGTTTGCGATGTCCTCGGTCTTCGAAAGCACGCTGATGCCCACGCTGTCGATTTTCCGAATGGGCGACTTCACCAGTGCGAGCACGATGCCGATGTCATGGATCATCAAATCCAGCACCACGCCCACCTCGGTGCCGCGCGGCGTGTAAGGCGCCAGACGCTCGGCCGTGATGTAGCCGGGATGGTTGATGTGTTTCTCCATGAAACTCATGACCGGATTGAAATGCTCGATGTGCCCGACCTGCACGATGCAACCGTGCTCCTGGGCCGCCGCCAGCACCCGCTCGGCCTCGGCCAGCGTCGCAGTGATGGGTTTCTCGATCAGGAGATGGCATTTCTTCGCGAGCAACGGCAGCGCGACCTGCTCATGTTTGTCGGTCGGCACGACGACGGAGACCGCCTCGCAGGCCTCGCCCAGCTCCTCGATCGTGGCGAAGCGGCGGCAGTTGTGCCGCGCGCAAATCTCCTTCGCGCGTTCGTCGCTCGCCTCGTAAATGCCCATGAACTCGACGTTGGGCAGCGCCGCATAGATGCGCGCATGGTGCTGGCCGAGCGAGCCGACACCGGCGACGCCGCATTTGATCTTGGGTTTGGGAGACGAGAAGAAGCTCACGGGTGAAATCGGAAAGTATCGGCTATTGCAGCACGCCGTCGCGCATGAACACGGTGCGGGCCGTGCGTGCGGCGTGGACGGCATTATGAGTAACCAGGACGAGCGCGATGCGCTGCTCGGCGCACAAGCTCAGCAACAGGTCGATGATCGCATCACCGGTTTTCTCGTCGAGATTCCCCGTGGGCTCGTCCGCCAGAACCAGCCGCGGCGAATTCATCAGCGCACGCGCCACGGCCACACGCTGGCGCTCGCCGCCGGAAAGCTGCGATGGCAGGTGATGCGCACGCTCGGCCAGACCGACGCGCTTCAGCAGTTCCGCCGCGCGCTCTCGCTCCGCTGCACCGACCTTGCCGGCCACACGCGCCGCCATGAGCACGTTGCCAAGCGCGTCGAGTTCGGGAATCAGATAGAACGACTGAAACACCATGCCCAGAAACCGCGCTCGGCGGCCCGCACCGGTGTCAGTCGAACCCGCCCAACTCACCGCACCCGCATCGGGCGCGTCCAGTCCCGCGAGCAAGTGGAGCAGCGTCGATTTGCCCGAACCCGACTCGCCGCGAATGGACACGCTCTCGCCTTCACCCACCGCCAGACTCACGCCGTGCAACACCTCCAACCGGCGTTCGCCGCTGAGATAGGTTTTGTGCAGGCCGGACGCCTCAAGGATGACCTCACTCATTGCGCAACGCCTCCACGGGCTTGAGTTTGGACGCGCGCACCGCCGGGAAAACGCCCGCCAGCGTTGAGATCACGATCGTGCCGATGATGACCACGACAAGATCACTCGTCTCCATGTGCGCGGGCACATTGCTGAACTGATAAAACCGTTCGAGCGTCGCCTGGCTGCCGGTGAGCTTGGTGAAGGCCAGCAGGATGTCGTTCCGCACGTGCAGAAATCCAAAACCCAGCGCCAGCCCCGTCGCGGTGCCGATCAATCCGATGAGAAAACCCTGCACGCAGAAACACGCGGCGATCTGCCGTGAGCTTCCTCCCAGTGCGCCGAGCAGACCGATCTCACGGGTCTTGCGCACCACCGTCGTCAAGAGCGAGCTCATGATGGAAAACGACGCCACCA
>DATHXF010000037.1:0-8779 GCA_035459785.1 Rariglobus sp.
CCGGCGGGTTGGTCGGTGTGGACGAGGTAGCCGTCGATCGCGGAGCGGTCGAAGGGTGGCTGGTCTTCGGGGGCGAGGATGGTTTCGCGAAGGATGCGGCCTTGGGCGGAGGCGAGGGGGATGCGTTCGGAGGGCAGGGGCGAAGCGAGGGAGTCGAGGCGCGTCCAGAGATCGGAGACGGAAATCATGCGGGCAGGGTGTCGGTTTTCCAGATGGGGACGTCTTGTTTGAGGCGGTCCATGAAGGCGGCGAGGAGTGCGAAAGCGGGGGCGCGGTGTTTGGCCTGGATGGCGATGTGGATCGCGGCTTCTCCGACGGGGACGGTGCCGATGCGGTGTTGGACGAAGACGGAGTGGCAGGGGTGCGTGGCGGCGAGTTCGGTGAGGAGGCGATGCATCACGGTCTCGGCCATGGGTTGATAGGCTTCGTAAACGAGGGCGGAGATGGGTTGGTCGTTTTCGGAGCCGCGGACCGTGCCGGTGAATGTGGCGAGTGCGCCGACTCCGGCGTCCACCGGTGAAGGGGGTGGGACGATGACGGCGGGAGAGATAAGGACTTCGATGCGCACGGAAAGGGGGTTAACCACTAATGAACACTAATGGACGCTAATGGCGGACAAAGCAGGGTTTTGGAATTAGCGGTTTAAAATTTAGCCTCCGGAGACGGGAGGGATGACCGCGATTTCGTCGGTTGGTTCGATGTGTGCGGACGGAAGAAGGAAGTCGTTTTCTCGAGCGAGGCGGGAGCTGGCGCGCAGGGAGTTGAGCTCGGGATGACGTTGAACGAGTTGATCCCAAAAAGCGGAAGCGGAGAGGGGCGCGGTGGAGGGGATTTCTTCCTGGGAAACTCCGGTGATGCGGCGGGCGTGGGCGAAGTAGAGGACGGTCATGAGGTTTACTCGGAAGTTCGTGCTCAGTTTTTATCGTCAAATGGAAATGCCGAAAGATCGGATGTCATGGCACCAAAGAAATATAACGGAGCCGGGATCATCGTCGGTTTGGAAGTTTGGTCTTTGTTCGGATGAACGAAAATCTGCAGAACCAAATTCCGATCGAATTTCTTTTCGAGGGTTGGTTCGAACTCCCAGATAAACAGCCGGCCATCTTCGTTTTTAGAACCCAGAGGCAACGGGACATACCAGCGTTTGGTGTATAGTTTTCCGCCTGTCTTATCGGTTAGGGACGCGTTGATAATGTGATGATCCAAGGGCATGCCGCCGATCCAGCGTGTGCGGATTCGGATCAGGTTTTGAGAATCCGAAGCGCGAACGATCCATGCGTCTTGGATCTCCATTTCCACCGTATCGGTAATGCGAACACGTGTGTTGGTTTTCCACTCACGGTAGCGGGACGAAGCAGGCAGAGTGAACCAGGCGAGTGCACCGAGAAACATTGCCGCAATAGCCAAGGTCAGAAGTTTTTTCATGGAGCAGATATCAGCCGCCGATAGCGGTCATGGGGCGGTCGGGTTGGTAGTCGTTTTGGAAAGTGTGATCTTCGGGTTTGTTGGCGATGGCTTCGGTGAGGAGTGCGTCGAGATCGGCGTGGCCGGCGCGCAAGGGGGCGAGGAGATCGATCTCGCCGTGGCGACCGAGGCAGGGGCGGAGTTTGCCGTCGGCGGTGAGGCGGAGCTTGTTGCAGGTGCCGCAGAAATCGGGAGTGGTGAGTGCGCCGATGAATCCGACGAGGGCGCCGTTTTGCGCGCTGGCGTAGCGGGCGGGGCCGTGGCCGGCGCGGTAGTCGGGCAAGGTTTCGAGCGGGCCGAGTTCGCTTTCGATGCGGGTGCGGGCGTCTTCGCAGGAGAGGAAATTGCGCTCGTCGAGGACATCGGTGCGGGTGAGTGGCATGAGCTCGATGAAGCGGACCGGGGTGCGGTGCTCGGCGGCGAAGCGGACGAGGGGGACGAGCTGGTCTTCGTTGACGCCGCGCATGAGGACGACGTTGAGCTTCACGGATTCGAAATCGGCGGTGAGGGCGGCGTGGATGCCAGCGAGGGCGTCGGCGAGGCGTCCGCCGGTGACGCGGCGGTAGGTGTCGGGGTCGAGGGCGTCGAGGGAGACGTTGACGGAGGTGACGCCGGCGTTGCCGAGGTCGCGGGCGACTTCGGCGAGACGCGTGCCGTTGGTGGAGAGTCCGAGCGACGTGGTGGTCGGCAGCGCGGCTATGCCGGCGGCGATGGTGACGAGGTCGGGGCGGAGAAGGGGTTCGCCGCCGGTGAGGCGGAATTTGCGGAAGCCGAGTTGGGACGCGGAGGCGGCGATGCGGATGAGTTCTTCGGCGGTGAGGTGGTCGGGACGTTGGGCCCAGCCTTTGTAGCCTTCGGGCATACAATAGAGACAACGCTCGTTGCACCGGTCGGTGACGGAGATGCGCAGGTAATCGATTTTTCGGCCGAAGGGATCGTTCATGTGATGACGAGTTTGAGCGAGGCGATGCCGAGGACGGCGGCGAGGACGGGGCGGAGTTGGGAGAGGCGGGCGTTGCGGCTGCCCCAGCGGGCGCCGAGAAAACCGCCGGCGACGACGGCGAGGGCAAGGAGGGGCCAGGCGGAGGGGAGGTGGTGGAGCGAGGCGGAGTGTCCGGCGAGTCCGGCGGCGGAGTTCACGAAAATGAACGGGGCGGAGACGGCGGCGGCGGTCTTGGTGTTGGACCAGCGCATGAGTAGGAGGAGTGGCGTGAGAAAAATGCCGCCACCGACTCCGATGAGCCCGGAGGCGAGGCCCATGAGCGCGCCGAAGATGAGAACGAGCGGGAGCGGGGCGGGACGCAGGTCGTCGTTTTTGGGGGCGGGGAGGAGCAATCGCAGGGCGGCGAAGCCTAGGGCGACGGCGAGGAGGAGTTTGAACGCGGGAGTGGGGAGAGAAAGACGTCCGCCGAGGAAAGCGAAGGGGATCGAGATGACGGCGAAGGGCCAGAAGAGACGCCAGGCGAAGTGTCCGGCGCGGAAAAAGAGCACGGTGCCGATGAGGGAGACGGCGAGGTTGAGCGTGAGCGCGGTGGGCTTCATCACGGCGGGGGCGATGCCCGCGAGAGCCATGACGGCGAGGTAACCCGAGGCGCCACCATGGCCGACGGAGCCGTAGAGAACGGCGACGAGGAAGAGGGGAACGAGGAGATAGAGCCAGTCGGTCGTCATAACACCTGACGAAGGGTGGTAGAGCAGCCGTTATATTCAAACGAATATAACGGAAGGACCATGAAAGTTACGCGGGCTTTGGATGAGCGCCGCGCGCGGACGAACGGTCAGGACTTCAGCAGGGCGGCGATGCGGGTGCCGGATTTTTCGCAGATGGATTGGGCGGCGGTTTCCATCTCGCGGTAGAGGCGGAGGACTTCGCGGCCGGTATCGGAGAGGGTGGCGCCGCCCTTGGCTTTGCCGCCGCGGGATTTGAGGACGAGCGGTTCGGCGAAGGCGGTGTCGAGGCTTTTCACGATCTGCCAGGCGCGCATGTAGGACATTTCCATCGTCTTCGCGGCTTCGCTGATGGATCCGGTGGCCTCGATGCGGGCGAGGAGATCGGCTTTGCCCGGGCCGAAGGCGAAGCGGCGGCCGGAGTTCATGCGGATCTTGGCTTCGACGGTGAGGGGGGCGGACATGTGCGGAAGGCGTGGCGGATCAGAAGACCACTTGGACACGAGCGAGCAAGCGACCGCCGTCGGTGGCGGGGGCGGGCTGGTCGCCGAGGAGGTAGTTGAGCGAGAGCTTGAGGTCGTCGCCGTTGAACAGGTAATCGACACCAAACGTCCAGAGATCGGTCGTGGTATTGGAGGCGGCGGTGTTGCTGTCGTAGGTTTCGTAGCGAACGAGACCGCGCCAGTGTTCGGAGACCCGCCAGGCGGAGAGGACGGACCAGCCTTCGGCTTCGGCGGCGGTGTCGTTTTCGTTGCGCAGCCATTCGGCCTGAACCGTGAGCGGGCCGGAGACCGCCTGGAGGTCGAGGCCGTAACCGGTGCGTTGATTGCCGAGATCCTGCGAGGTGAAGGCGTTGACGCCGCCGGTGAGTTTCACGGGCTGGTTGGCGATCTTGCCGTCGTAGGCCTGGCCGGAGAGACGGCCGGCCCACATGAAGTTGTCGTTGTCGTTCTGGCCGGTGTTGACGCCGTTCCCGTTGAAGGCGCCGACGGAGTAGGCGAGTTTTTTCTCAACGATGTCGCCGGAGACACCCGCGCCGATCTGGCGGCTGACGGTGAGGCGGTCGTTGGGGAGGGTGCGTTCGACGGTGAGCGTCCGGATGTCGGGGGTCAGTTGCTCGTAGCCAAAGGGTGTCTTGAACTGGCCGATGCGGACGTTGGCGAAGTCGTATTTCGACCACTGGATGTAGCCGTCGGTCAGTTGTCCGCGGGCACCGGCGCCGGTGCTCATGGAATTGGCCCCGAAGTCGGCTTCGATTTTGGCCGTGAAATCACTGGCGAGCGTGGCGGTGAAGTTGAGGCGGGCGCGACGGAGAAGGAACCGATCGTCGTTGGTGGTCCAGCGGGAGTCGGGGGCGTCGCCGAATTCGCCGTTGGCCTGGATGAAGCCGCCGATCACGATTTTCTGGACCTTGCCGGCGGGAAGGACGAAGACGGGGGCTTTGCCTTCGGGGGAGTATCCCAGCTCTTTTTTGAGGGTGGCGTTTTCAGCGGCGAGGGCGGCGGTTTTCTTTTCGAGCTCGGCGAGACGCTCCTCGACGGTGGCCGCACCCAAGTGAGAGACGCCGAGCAAGGCGAGGCCGAGGGCAAGGCGTTGGACAGAGGCGCGGACAACCGGGGGTGTGAAATGGGTTTTCAAGGGAAGGGGAATAAGCGGCCGAGCAGATTGAGAAACGCAGCGGAAAACAATCCGAATGAATAAGCGCTGTCTTCGGCACACGGACGGAGGTTATGGTGCGTTAAAATCAGGGAGTCCGGAACTGCCCGGAAAGGAGTCGTTCAGACGGAGGCCGTGCGGATGTCCGGAGCGGTCGTGCGCCGGCGTCGCGTAAACAAGCCCTGGACGGCCAGCACGCCGAGCACCATGCCCAGAGCTTGCAGGCCCTGCAACGGTGTCTGGTAGCGCGTGTAATGGCTGATCGCTACATAAGGAGTCAGGTAGGCCGCGTAAAAAAACAGGCTCATCCACGCCCATCGACACGCGCGGCCTGTCAGCATCGCCGCCGCGAATAAAAAAGCCACCATCGGCAACCCGGCTTGCATCAGGCCCCGGATAAAATGGGACCACAGGTTTCTCTCATCGTAAACTTTCTGCACCAGACGCCAGTAATGCACGACGGCATCCACCGGCACATCGGAGCCCTTCAGTTTTTCTCGCAAGTCTTCCTCTGATTGCTCGCCGACATGCAGCCAGATCATCCGACCTTCTTCTTTGGCGTTCATTGCTATCCGAAGCGTCCGCAGGCGGGTCATGACATCCGGCGAAAACGGGCAGGTCATCCACACCATATCATCCCCCGAATGAGTGATGGCCATGGCATTCGAGGCGCGATTGAAAACCCGTCGGAAGTATTCGTCCGGCGCCTGCCGGACCGACGACCAGAACATCCCCAAGTAAGGGGCGAGATAGGCTTGCTCGCCCAGCGCACGATACCGCTCGCCCTCTTGTTTATCCAGGCAAGGATGTTCGGTGAAGACGCTGCCGGTCAGCAGTCCCCGCGGCGCCACGTATTGCGCCTGCCATAGTTCGAAGGTGCCGTTGGTTTTGATCGGGGCCCACACGCCGACCGCGACCCGTGTGCGGATCATCCATCCTCCGGCCACCACGGTCGCCACAAGCAGGGCGGGAAGCACCGGTTTGACGGCCTTCGCCCAAAGCCACTGGCGCCGACGCCGGACCAGATAAAATGCTCGCAGCCCGCACATGACGGCCAAAACGGCGAGCAGGATTGGGCTGCTCAAGGCGGCGAGACCTGCGGCCACCGCCAACACTCGGCGACCGCTTGATCGGCCAAGCTCTGCAAAACCATAAACAATGAGGGCGAAGACCAGTCCCACCCACCAGTCATCCTGCGTGTGAAGAGAGATGGCATCCGCGTAGATAAATCCCAGACCGAGAGCCCAGATGCCGGCGAAACACCAAGAGGCCGTGCGCGTGGAAAAAGGCAGGCGTTTCACCACACCGAGGTAGAGCCACGCCTGCATGCCCAATCCGAGTGCTTTTATGATGATCAGCATCCACGCCGTGCCCACCAACGATTTTGTCACCAGCATCGAGATGGCGACCATCGAGGAAAACGCCGGCGGCATCCAGCCGGTGGCGCCCGCACCATTGCCAAAAGGATCGCTGAATCCGTGGCCGGAGGACAACGCCACCGCGATGTGGCCATACTCGCCTCCCATCTCGAAATTGCCCGGCGACATTCGCGATCCGTTCGCCCAGATGTTGGCGGCCAATACCCAGGCGACCGTAGCCAGGGCAAGAACCCACGGGGATAGATCGGGGAAACGCGGCTTGTGCATGCAGCGCGTCGCTTATTGCAGTCCGCTCGGCGCGTTAGCCATCTTTTTTAAGCCAGGTAGCTGCGACGAATCGCGGCTTCGTAGCAGGTGCGTCCGTGTTGGTCGCGTATGGCAGGGTAGAAGCGGACACCAGGGCCCTGTGGCCACGGTTCAGGTTTTCGTGAGGGCGATGCGGACGGCGCAGGCTTTGTAGGACGGCTGGCGGGAGTGCGGATCGTAGGCCGGGTAGGTGAGGCGGTTCACGGCGTCGAAATGCATCGGCATGAAAAGCTGGCCGGGCTGCACGGTCGTGGTGACGACGGCGGAGGCGGAGGCTTCGCCGCGGCGTGAACTCACGGTCACCTGGTCGTCGTTGGCGATGCCGAGGCGGGTGGCGTCGGCGGGGTTGATTTCAACGTAGAGGGCGGTGGGCGCGAGCTTACGGAGGACGTCGCTCTTGTTGGTGCGCGAACCGGTGTGCCACTGGGCGGAGGAGCCGCGTCCGGTGTTGAGCAGGAACGGATATTCGGCGTTGGGCGGTTCGGGCATCGCGCGCGGTTCGTCGAAAAAGAACTTGGCGCGTCCGTCGGGGGTGAAGAAGACGCCGTCGGCGAAGAGGCGGCGCTGGGAACCGAGCTCGGAGCTGGAATCAGCGGGGAAAGGCCACTGGATGCCGCCGGCGCTTTCGAGGTGGTCGTGGTCGCGGATGCCGGTGATGTCGCAGGGGCGGCCGGCGGAGATTTCTTTGATGATCTGGAACGCGGCGGCGGGCGTGCTCCAGCGGCGAAAGAGGTCGCCGCAGCCCCAGCTTTCCGCGATGAGTTTGAAGATGGCGAAGTCGCTTAGTGCCTCGCCGGGGGCGCGGGAGACTTTGCGGATGCGACCGAGGCGGCGTTCGGAGTTGATGAAGAAACCTTCCTTCTCGCCCCAGCCGGCAGCGGGGAGGACGAGGTCGGCCATCTGCGCAGACTCGGTCGTGGCATACATGTCTTGCACGACGAGGAAATCGAGGTTCTGGCGGAGGCGGGCGAAACGCGACTGGTCGATCCAGGAGTGCGCGGTGTTGGTGGCGATGATCCAGAGCGCGCGGATGTCGCCGCCTTCGATGCCGTCGATGATCTGGTCGTAGGCCTTGGAGGGCACGGAGGGAATACGATCAACCGGAATGTCGAGGATGCGGGCGACGTCGGCGCGGTGGGCGGCGTTGGCGAAGTCGCGTCCGCCGAGCATCGACGTGGCGTTGGCGTAGAGGCGCGAGCCCATGGCGTTGCACTGGCCGGTGATGGAGTTGGCGCCGGTGCCGGGGCGGCCGATGTTGCCGGTCATCAGTGCGAGGTTGATGAGGGCCTGGGCAGTGCGGGTGGACTCGTGGCCCTGGTTGACGCCCATGGTCCACCAGAAGGAAACGGCTTTTCCGCGGCCGATGCGGCGGGCGATTTCGCGAATCTCGTTGGCCGGGATGCCGGTCATGAGCGCGACGGTTTCGGGCGCGTAGTTTTCGAGGAAGCGGGCGAAGTCGTCGAAGCCGTTGGTGTGGGCGTCGATGAACTCGCGGTTGATGCGGTTCTCCTCAACGAGGACGCGGGCGATGCCGTAGAGCAGCCAGAGGTCGCTCTTGGGACGGAGCGGAACGTGGCGAGTGGCGCACATGGCGGTCTCGGTGCGGCGCGGATCGACGACGATGATCTCGGGGGAGTTTTTATTCATCATCACTCGCTGCCACATGATGGGGTGGGCGATGGCGGGGTTGGAGCCGACGAAGACGAGCACATCGCTCTCCTCGAAGTCCTGGTAGGTGTAGGGCGGCGCGTCGAAGCCGAAGCTTTGTTTGTAGGCGACGTGCGAGGTGGCCATGCACTGGCGCGTGTTGGAATCGCAGTGGAGTCCGCCCATGCCGAATTTGAAGAGGGCGCCGAGGAACGCCATTTCCTCGGTGGGGACCTGGCCGGTCGAGAGGTAGGCGATGCTGTGCGCGCCGTGTTTGGCCTGGGCGCCCTGCATCCGATCGGTGAATACACGCAGCGCGGTGGGCCAGCTGACGGGTTCAAGTTTTCCGGTGGCGGGATTTCGGAGGAGCGGCGAAGTGACGCGGTCGGAGGCAGAGAGGGAGGTGAGGGCTTCCCAGCCCTTGGGGCAGGCCATGCCGATGTTGACGGGGTAGGCCGGGTCGGGGGACAGGTTGATGGCCTGGCCCTGGGCATCGAGGTGGATGTGGAGGGAGCAGCCGGTGGCGCAGTAGCCGCAGATGGATTTGGTGGTGGCGGCGGGGGCGAGACGCGCGGGCACCTGGCCGAGTCCGAAGTCGCCGGGGCGACGCACCAGCTGGTCGGTCATGGGACCGGTGCGGGCTTGGATTTGGAGAAGGG
>DATHXF010000038.1:0-19619 GCA_035459785.1 Rariglobus sp.
GAGAGGACTTCACCCTGCTCGGTCACGCGGATGCCGCCGTCGCGCAGGCCGATGGGTTGCGCGAGAATGGCTTTCGCGGCCGGACCGCCGCCGCGGGCGATGCTGCCGCCGCGACCGTGGAAGAGCGTGACGCGCACGGCATTTTCGCGGCAGACGGCGGTGATGGTTTCCTGGGCTTTGTAGAGCGCCCAGTTGGCGGTGAGGTAGCCGCAGTCTTTGTTGGAGTCGGAGTAACCGAGCATGACGTGCTGGTGTCCGGCGCCGGCTTTGAGAACGGGGGCGTAGGCAGGGTGCGTGAAGAGCGTGCCGAGGACGTTGGGCGCGCAGTTAAGGTCATCCAGCGTTTCGAACAGCGGCGCGATCGGCAGCGAGGCGCCGGTAAGCTTCATCAGGTAAACCACTTCGAGGACGTCGGACGCCTCGCTGGTCATGCTGATGATGTAGATGCCGAGGGCCTGCGGGCCGAACTTCGCGGACACGAGCGCGGCGACGCGGAGCGGGTCGACGATGTTGCGCGTGGCCGGGGAAAGTTTGCTCAGCGCGGTGGCGCCGAGCGGTCGGGCGGAGTCGATGGCCTCGGCAAGCAGCGCGCGTTTCTCTTCTTCGGCGAGCTTCGGGTAGTCGGCGCGGTCGAGGAGTTCGGTGACGGCAGCCTCGTGCGGACCGGAGTGCTGGCGCAGGTCCAGGTGCGCGGCGTGGAGGCCGAAGATGTCGAGCTGGTTGCGCAGGTTGCGCAGGTCGCCGTCGGCAAGAAGCGCGCCGCGGCCGGCGAGCAGGCTGTCGCGAATGGCGTCGAAAATCTCACGCAGCGTGTCGGCGGGGAGCGCGGGCTCGTCGTCCGCGTTTTCAGGCAGGAGTTTCGAACCGTCGCGGGCCTCGTCGATGGCCAGGGCGAGGCGTTCGCGCAGTCCGCTAAGGAGGAGGCGGTAGGGCTCGTGAGGATAGCGATTGCCAATCTGTTCGACGTATTTGGAGAGGTGGCGGCTTTCTTTGAGGAGGCGGCGCACGGCAGGCGAAACGGTGTCGCGCAGATCCGACACGGTGAGCGTGTGGATGAGTTCGAGCACGCCGTTGTGCATTTTTTCCACGGCGAGGCGGCGGTGGAGCGCGAGGATGTCGGCGGTGACGCGGGCGTTGACGTTGGGATTGCCGTCACGGTCGCCGCCGATCCAGGAGCCGAACACGAGCCAGCGGCCGGGAGCTTTGACGTCCGGATAGTGCAGCTTGAGCGCACGCTCCATGTCGGCATGAAGGCGCGGCAGGGTCTTATAGAGAGTGGAGTCCAGATACCACAGACCCGTGCGCGCCTCGTCGGCCACCTCGGGTCGGTCGGTGCGGCTGCGGTCGGTGAGCCAGAGGGAGACGATTTCGCGTTCGAGGCAGGCGGGATCGGCGTAGGCGAGGCCGTTGATCTCCGGATGGCTGCGCTGGCGGAGAATTTCGGCGAGGCTCTGGAGCTTGGCGAGCATCGTGCGGCGCTTCGACTCGGTCGGATGCGCGGTGAACACCAGGTCGATGTTGATGCGATCCACCAGTTGCTGCATCGCCTCGGACTCGACGCCGCGTTTCTTGAGTTCGAGCACGGCGGCCTCGATGGACTCGCGGATGGGGCGGCTGTCGGGCGACTTGGGATCGGCGGCGAGGCGCGCGGCGCGGCGGCGGCGCAGAAGGAGGATGCGGAAGTTTTCCTCGGCGAGATTCACCAGCTCGAAGTAGAGCGTGAAGGCCATCGCTTGGTTAAACGCCTGCGTCGAGGTCAGACCGGAAATTGCCTCGCCAAGCGCAGGGGCGGCCGCGCTGTCGCCGGCGCGGCTCGCCTTGGCGAGGGTGCGAAGACGCTCGACGGTCGCCAAGGACTCGGGCCCCTCCAGTTTGGTGATCACCCTCCCCAACGCGGCGCCCAACGTGCGGATCTCGGTCCGGAGCTGGGTCAGTTCTTTCAGTGCGGTGGAGGAGCGGGGTGCGGAGGAGCGGGCCATGTGTGGTTGAAAAGCGGTAGCGGGACGCGACGATGGTTAGGTTGGTGAAAGCCTGAAAGCGAAAAGTGCGCCAGAACGGAGGTTTGGCACCTATTCATATCCGCCTCAGTGGGAGCTTGCTAGGCGTTGGGGCACCCGCCTTATTTGCCAGCCACCGTGACTCGACGCCTCCTCCCCGTCCTCCTCCTCGCCAGCGCAACTCTGCTCCACGGAGCGGTTTCCCTGCCTGAAATCACCGCCACCAGCACCGAAGTAACCGATGCCGGCACTGTTTTCACCGGCAATGCCCGTCTCGACTACGACGGTGCCGTGCTGCTCGCCGACAAAATCTCCTACGATCCCAAGGCCCAGCTTGCCCGCGCCACCGGTCACGTCTCGCTCACCCGCGGTGCTCAGCGCCTGCTCGCCGACGAGCTCACCTACAACCTCACCGACCGCACCTACTCGGTAAAGGACCTGCGCATCGGCCAGGATCCGCTCTTCATTTCGGGAACCAGCCTGGAAGGCTCTCCCGAAAAAGTGATCGTCCACGACGCCGTCGTCACGTTCTCCGAGCCGGGTCTGTTCGCCCCCACTCTTCGCGCCGGCACGGTCACCTATATTCCCGGTGACAGCATCACGGCTGAAAAGGCCCGCCTTGGCGTCGGCCCTATCATGCCGATCGCATTGCCGATCTATAGCCAGTCGGCCACTGACCCGCTGATTTCGCATATCAAAGCCAAAGCCGGCTTCAGCTCCACCTTGGGAGGCGAACTCGAACTCGGCCTCCTCGTGCCGTTCAAACGCTCGGTCAAACTTGGCGGCGATCTCGGCATCTACACCAAACGCGGCGTCATGTTCGGCCCCGCCGCCGCCTACAACTTTAACAACGGTGAAAACACCGCGCGCGGTTCCCTCAAGAGCGGCTTCATCAGCGACGGCGGTGACCGCGGCACCGATATCAACCTGAGCCCGATCCCGCAGGAACGAGGCTTCGTTTCCTGGGATCACTATCAGACCGTCGGCGACAGCATCACTCTCCTCGGACAGGTCAACTACTGGTCCGATTCCGAAATCATCCGCGATTTCCGCAAAGACGAGTTCTACGACGTCCAGACGCCCGACAACTTCTTCGAAGGCTACCACACGGGTGACAACTACGTCGTCTCCGCCTTCACCCGTTTTCAACCCAACGACTACCATGTCGTGCAACGCCGTCTGCCCGAAATCCGCTTTGACGGCCTGCCCGTCGAAGCCGGTGCTGGCATCTATCATCGCGTCAACGCCAGCATCGCCTCTCTCGAGGATAAGTCCCTCCCCGCCCTCTCCGATCCGATCAACCGCATCGACGCCTACTACGGCCTGACCCGCCCGTTCACTCCGAACGAATGGTTCTCCTTCAAGCCCGTCGCCGGCACCCGCTTCACCTACTACGACCAGGCCCTCGCCGGCGAAAGCAACTACACCCGCGTGCTCGGGGAGATCGGCTTCGATGCCGAACTCCTCGCCAGCTCCACCTACGACTACAAAAACGAGCAGTGGAAGATCGACGGACTCCGCCACATCGTGAAGCCCTACGTCTCCTACCGCGCCGTGGGCAACGCCGACCAGGGCGCCGCCTACATTCCCCCGATCGACCGCACCGCGTTCTCGACCTACCTCCAGCCCCTCGGTCTCGGCGACCGTCGCGACATCGACACCCTGCCCACCTTCAACACCCTCCGCCTCGGTGTGGACAACGCCCTCCAAACCCGCGACCCTGCCTACGGTTCGCGCGATCTCGCCGAGCTCAACGTCGCGACCGATTGGCGCCTCGACGGCAACGGTGCCCAGCCCCGTTTCTCCGCGATCCAGAGCGAACTCGCCGTCACGCCCGCCAACTGGCTCCGTTTCGACGTCTACTCCAACCTCACCCCCGGCGACCTCACGCTGCGCGAACTCAACACCGGCGTCACCTTCCGTGATCCCGGAATTTGGTCCGCCCGCGTCGGCACCGACTTCCTCAAACACTCTTCCGGCGGCCCCCTCGGCGGCATTCAGGAATACACGCTGGCCCTCGGCTACAACATCAACGAAGCCTTCGAGGCCCTGGCCCACTTCCGCTACGATTCTCGCCGCGGCGAATTCAGCCAGCAGTCCTTCGGTCTGCGCCAGAATATCCGCAACCTCTGGTTCATCGAATACCTGCTTAGCTTCCGATCCGGCGATACCCGCACCGGTTCGACCACGGTCAGCGTGAGCATCGAGCTCGCCAGTTTCTAAGCCGCCCGCACAGGACCGGCCTTCGTCCCCAACCACTCGTTTGCGTCCGCCATCCTCGGACGTGGACGAGTGGTTCTTTATTAATTAACACGTCCATCCCATGACCGACTCCGCTCCCCGCACTTCGCCCGCCGCCAGCCAGGGTCGGACGTTTCTCCAACTCTTCGCCGCGCTCCGTCCGCACGTCGCCACCGACCGCAACCTCCCGTCGCGCCTGCAGCAACTGCTTGCCCGTGAGAAACGCTTCGGCTCCCGCGACCGCCGCCTCTACCGCGAACTCCTCTACACCGCGCTCCGCCACCTCCCGTGGATCGACGCGCTTCTCGCCACCGCCTCCCCCGACGACGCCATCCGTGCCACCGCCTGGCTCGCCGCCGACACACCCGCCACTCGCAGCTTCCGCGAGCACTGGACCGCCGGTTGGCCCGAAGTCCCCCCGACCGTCGCCGAAAAAGCCCGCCACCTTTCCGCCGATCCCTCCGTCCTCCTCCCCTCCTGGTTCGCCGAACACTGCCCCGCCGCCACGCAGTCTCCTGCATTCGACGCCCTCCACACCCGCGCCCCGCTCTGGATTCGTCTCCAAACCGACGACCCCGCGCCCATCCTCGCCGAATTCGCCACGCGCAACTGGCCCGTCCGTCCCGCCCCCGTTCTCGCCAACGCCCTTGAGGTCCTCGCCGAGGCCGACCTGACCACATCCGATTCCTATGCCCGCGGTCTGATCGAAATCCAGGACCTCGGCTCGCAACTCCTCCTCGCCCAGCTTTCCCCCGCTCCTTCCGGCCAGTGGCTCGACGCCTGCGCCGGCGCCGGCGGCAAGACACTTCAACTCGCCCGCCTCCTCGGCACGTCCGGCCGCGTCGATGCCCACGACATCCGTCCCCAGGCCCTCGACGAACTCGGCACCCGCGCCGCCCGCGCCCGCATCGCCAACATCCGCATTCTCTCCGGCAAACCGTCCGGCACCTACGACGGCGTGCTCATCGACGCCCCGTGCAGTGGCACCGGCACCTGGCGCCGCGCCCCGCACCTCAAATGGTGCACCACTCCGCGCACCGTCTCCGACTCCGCTGTTGTCCAATCCACGCTCCTCAACCAATACGCCCCGCTCGTGCGTCCCGGCGGACTCCTCGTTTACGCCACCTGCTCGCTCAGCCGTGTCGAAAACGACGACGTGGTCGCCGCGTTTTTGTCCGCCCATCCCGAGTTCACGCCCGCCGCGCCCGCGCGCACCCTTCTGCCCTCGGATTTCAACACCGACGGCTACTTTGTCGCCCCCCTTCGCCGCGCTTGACTCTCCCCGCCACCTTCCCGCAACGTCACCAACTCAACTTAAAAAAACCTATGGGCCAACAATCCAACAAAGTCATCAAGAAGAAGCGCCGCATCGCCTATCACAAACGCAAGAACGCTCTTGCCGCTGCCACCAAGAAGCCCGCCGCCAAGGCCAAGAAGTAATCCAGTTCGCTTCCTGATTCTTTAAAAACCGCCGCCTCACCGCTGCGGTTTTTTCTTTTTCCGACATCCGTGTCCATCTGTGTAATCTGTGGTTCAAAATGACCGCCTCCTTCCCCGCATTCAAAGAATGGCACGCCATCGTCGAAGCCCTCGGGTCCGGAAAACAACTTCTCATCCTCCGCAAAGGCGGCATCTCGGAAAAACGCGGCGGCTTCGACGCCGCCCGCGCCGGACGCTTCTGGCTGTTTCCCACCCAATTTCACGCGCAGGTCGAAAAAACCAAACCCGCCGCCGCCCGTTTTTTCTCCGCGCCCTCCGTGCCCGCCGAAGGCAGGATCACCCTGCGTTATTTCGCCGACATCACGCACCACGCCTTCCTCGCCGACTGGAACACCGTCGCCGCGCTCGACCCGCATCACCTTTGGACCGAATCGGCCGTCCGCGAAAAATTCGACTGGGCCCAACCGCCCGGCCTCCACGCCTTCATCGTCCGCGTCCACCGTCTCGTCGCTCCGCTCACGATCCCGCTTACCGCCGACATGGGCGGCTGCAAATCCTGGATCGACGTCCCGCCTTCGTTCTCCGACACGTCCTCCGCCCCCGTTCTCCCGGATGACCGTTTCGCCACGCTATCAGCTCACGTCAAGCAGGTCATCACCCGCGCGACTTAGCATAATCTGAGGGATTCCCCCTCTTGTGTTGGCGTGGCGCAGCCACTAGGCTTTCGCCCGGTTCAGGCTCCCCCTGCGATGAGCGCTTACGCAATTCTCAGCTATTACCTCGACGTCGCCGCTTTCGTCTTCGCATCGCTTGTGCTCTGTATCGCCAGCCGGTTCATCATTCGCCGGAAAAGCCCGGCCCACCGGCTCTCGTGGCTCATAACCGGAGTCGCCGCCCTCATTGTCTCTGCGGGCATGGGGTTTTCTCTCCTCGCCGAGCGCAACGAACGGGAAGGAATCCGCCGCCTCGTTTCGGGCATGGCCCCCACCTTCGCCTACGAACTGGAGGCCCTCGGCCACGCAGCCATCACTCCGCAAACGCCCGCCGACGATCCGCGCTACCTCGCGATGATCGAACGCCAGAAAAACTGGCTCCGTCTCAACCCCGGCATCTCCGACGTCTACACTTACCGGAAACTTCCCGACGGACGCATCGCCTTCATAATCGACTCCGAAACCGATTACGACCGTAACGGCCGCTACGAGGGCGACCGCGAATCCCGCACCCCTATAGGCTACACCTATGAGAGCGCCACCGAGGTCAACGAGCGCGCCCTCGCCGGCGAGGCAATCTTCGACACGGAAATCATTCAGGACGAATGGGGCACGTTCGTCAGCTTTGACCAACCCATGCGCACCGCCGACGGTCGCGTTGAAGCCGTGCTCGGCGTCGACTTTCCTGCCGAAAACTGGGTCTCCCAAATCCTCCTCCGGCGCGCCGAGGCCCTGCTGCTCTCCTTCTTCGTGCTCACCGTCATCCTCTCGTGCTCGACGCTCGTCGTCCTCATGAAAATCGAAGTCGAGGACCGCCGCCGCATCGCCGTCGACCTTGAAGCCGCCAAGCTCGAGGCCGACCGAGCAAACCGCAGCAAGAGCGAATTCCTCGCCGCAATGAGCCATGAAATTCGCACGCCCATGAACAGCCTCATCGGCTTCAGCAATCTGCTCATGGAGACCGAACTCACCCCTCAGCAACGCGACTACACCCAGACCCTGCGTTCCTCCGCCCTCGGTCTGCTGTCCCTGCTCAACGACATCCTTGATCTCTCCAAAATCGAAGCCGGTCGCGTCGACCTCGAGCACATCCCGTTTTCCGTCCAGGACGTCCTGCGCAAAGTCATCGCGCTCTTCGAGCTCAAGGCCTCGGAAAAACACCTCGTCGTCGTGCTCGATCCGCCCGCGAACGATCTGGTTCTCGTCGGCGACCCGTCCAAGCTCAGCCAGATCCTCATCAACTTGGTAAGCAATGCGGTGAAGTTCACCCCGAAGGGCAAAATCATCCTCTCGGCCCGCTGGATGCGCTCCGGCAACTCCGCGCAAGGGTCGCTACGCTGCGACGTAATCGACACCGGCATCGGCATACCCGCCGACACCCTGAAAATCCTCTTCGAGAAATTTACCCAGGCCGACGCCTCGACCACCCGTCGCTACGGCGGCACCGGTCTCGGCCTCGCGATTTCCCGCGAACTCGCCCAGCTCATGGGTGGCAAGCTCACGGTTCAAAGCGCGGTCAACCAAGGCTCCACGTTTACGCTCACGCTTCCCGCCACGCTCCACCAAGGCTTGCCGTCGACCGGAAGCCCTGCCTCGCCGGAACCAGCGAAACCGTCGGCCCGTTCCCCCGACTCGTCCGCCGGCCGGATTCTCCTCGTCGAAGACAATCCCACCAACCGCAAGCTCGCCACGATCATGCTGGAACGCCTCGGCTACAGCGTGGACACCGCCACCAACGGCAATGAAGCACTCGAACGCGTGTTTGACCGCACCTATCATGCCGTGCTCATGGACTGCGAAATGCCCGAGCTCGACGGCTTCGAAGCCACCCGCCGCATCCGCCAGCGCGAACAAGACCAGCCGGATCACCATCACATTCCCGTGATCGCGCTCACTGCGAATGCCATGGCCGGCGCCGAGACCCGCTGTCTCGAAGCCGGCATGGATGTTTTCCTCACCAAGCCGATCTTGCTCGCAAAACTCAAAGAGGCCCTCGCGTCCTGCGAACAACTCCGCCGTTAAAAAGCACCTCGCCGTCAGCTCTTCGCCGCCGTCGCATACTTCGCGATAATCCCGTCAAAGCTGCCGTTGCTGAAAAACACCACCAGTCGCGGCTTCGCCTCCGTCGCCGGCAGCGTCGCAGCCATCAACTTCTCCAGCACCTCCGCATTCGTGGCACCGCTCGCGCCCTTGCGACCCTGCCCCTCGACATGTGCAATCACCGCGTCGGTGTCGAAGCGTTCGTCGGCCTTCAGTTTGTCCCCGCGATTCACCGCACCAAGATAGACTTCATCGGCCAGCACCAGGGCCGCCATGAAACCCGCCTGCAGCGTGTTGGTGCGCGCCGTGTTGCTGCGCGGCTCGAACACCGCCGTGACCACCGCGCCCGGAAACCGGTTGCGGAACGACTTCAACGTCTCCGCCAACGCAGTCGGATGATGCCCGAAATCCTCGATCACCGTGATCCCCGGCTTCGCCACCAACACTTCCTGCCGGCGCTTCACCCCGCGAAACCGCGCGAGCGGAGCCAGCGACAACGTCGTGGGTGCCTCCGGATTCACCGCCAGCGCCGCCGAAACCGCCGCCATCGCCGCATTGCGCGCATTGTAGATGCCGGGCATCGCCCACGATACCGCGCCCCACTCCGCCCCGCCCCACAGCAACCGGAAACTCACCCCCGCCGCCGTCTCCGCAAAATCAACGATACGCACGGCGCAGTTCTCTCCCGTGCCCACGCGCACGACGCGTGTCCACGGCAACTCACCGAGCGAAGCCAGATTCTCGTCGTCGCCATTCATGACCACCCAGCCGTTGCGCGGCACGATGCGTGTCAGATGGGAAAACGTCCGCTTCACATCCGCCAAATCGCGAAAAATATCCGCATGGTCGAACTCCAGATTGTTCAACACCGCCACATGCGGCGCGTAGTGGATGAACTTCGAGCGCTTGTCGAAAAACGCACTGTCATACTCGTCGCCCTCGATCACAAACGGATCCTTCGCCGCGCCGAGATGGTTGCCCACCGGCGGATCCAGTGGAACGCCGCCGATCAGGAAACCCGGATCTCGCCCGTTCTCACGCAGCAAAAACGCCGTGAGCGAAGTCGTCGTCGTTTTCCCGTGCGTGCCGCACACGACGATGTTTTTCCGCGTCTTTAGAACCGTGTCGTGCAGCAGCGCAGGCAGCGACGTGAACGCCAGCGCACGTTCGTCCAAAATCCATTCCACCTCGGGATTCCCGCGCGACATGGCGTTGCCGATCACCACAAGATCAGGTGCCAGCCGCGCCAGCCGCACCGGATCATACCCCTCGTGCAACGTGATGCCCGCCTCGGCGAGCACCGTGCTCATCGGCGGATAAACCCCCGTGTCGGCCCCGAGCACCTCATGCCCAGCCGCACGCGCCAGTAGCGCCGCGTTGCCCATCGCCGTGCCGCAAATGCCCATGAAGTAAATTTTCATTTGTCCGTAAAAGGAAGAGTGCCGCGACGATGGATCAAAACCGGAGCAAGCGTGAAGCTAGATCTCCATAGTGTTACATCAGCCAAAGGCCAAGAACTCGGCAGCCCACCAGACAAAACACTCCAAGGTTTAAAGTTAAACCAGTGGACAAAATCAGCGCTTCCTTAACACAAAATCGTGTCTCGTATAATTCAAATCAAAGCCCCTTGGCCTTGATTTCAACGCGACGCGTATAAACGCGTGAGTTCGCCTGAACGATATCCCACCAAGTGCCGGGGGCGGTATAACCGGACGGCGCATTCTCTAATAACGCGATTTGATTAACACCTTCATCCGTCAAAATACGTATAAATACTTCTGCGACGTCGGGTATTTGACGAACCGGAGTGGCATCGGGGCCCGGCCCCGCATTCGTTGAATCGGGCGTTGTAGCCGCGAAACTTAAATCGCTTGGTTTGGGATACACGGGATCCAAATCGCCCGTAGAACGACGCGTAAAAAAGCGAATACCGAAATCAACGACATTATTAGCAACCAGCCATGTCGACTTATCGGTGCCGGATGTCGGGGTTCGTAATGCAGAACCAGTTCCGGAACTATAATATTTAGTGCTGTCTAAAAGATTGTATCCATTAGTAAAAGTAACGTCCGGCGACACCTCGGAGCGATAAAACAGATAACGCTCTTCAGCATTTGCGGCTGTAGTGGCCTTGGTGCGGATTATCTGATAAGCAACAGCACGGGGCGCAGAGATTGTGGTTAAACCCGCGTTTGTATCAGGAACAGTCGTAATCATACGCAACCAAACGCCTCCCTTTCCAAAACGATAATCATCCATCACGGGAGGCTGAGTAGCCGGAGTCGTTACCGCCGGAAATGCCGGCAGGTAAAGCGAACTGTTCGCGTCGCTGCTAGATGCAGTCGTTCCTGGCTTACCGCTGGTGTCCCATGCCTCGCCCGCAGGCGATGTCTGAATACTAGCGACCAACCAAACGTTACCATCACGACGGAGGACCATGGACTGCAAATCGCCAGTAATCATGTCTAGCACCGTGCGAGCCTGATTACCAGATGTCAGAGTGCCGGATGAACGGCTCCAGCCTCCCATAACATTAGTGACAATGGTAAGCATGAGACTCACGAGCAAAGCCGTTACAGCTACAGCTACAAGGAGCTCAATGATGGTAAATGCCGACGAATATGCCTTCTTGGGTTTTATAAAATTCATGTTATTTCCTCAACGTGTGACAGCTGCAGGAACGATCATGACGCTTTTCTGAGACGCACTCACTGCTGTTGCTGCGCCGGATGAACTCGACACGTAGGCGGGCCAACGAAGAGAAATTGTAAAAGCCAAGTATCCAGCACTGGCATCACCGGTGGCATCCGCCCCGGAAAGCGAGGTATTCCGCAACAAAGCAAATTCGAAAAACTTATCGGAATCCGTCAACCCCGCCGCGGAAAAATCCGTCGCCCGGCCAACAAGGCGTCCATCTTTGGTTGCGTAAAAATCGTAACTTGGCGTTGCCCCAACCTGCAAGACACTGCCCAGCGTGGTAAATCCCGTGCTGGAACTGGCGACGCGTTGCTGCAAGGCAGATTGAATAGTCGAGACGACACGAGTAGCTGCATCCGAATCGGATACGTCGACAACAGAACGAGTAGTGGGCCCCAACAAGCCGATTACGCCGACGATCGCCAGCGCGAAAATCCCTACGGCCACGACAACCTCTACCAAAGAGAAGCCGGGTTGAGCAATTTGTCTTTTTATAGTCATATCAGTTTCCCAATGAATCTCCTTCGCTTACAAACGCAGGAATGCCATATTTGCTTAATACAAGTCCTCGCACGGCATTCGTGTTGTCGATGCTAACGGCATTTGGCCCAGTAATAGTCCCGGCAGCCACCAGCAAACGACCTCCGACACCACCACTTAAGGTGCCTAGCGAAGTAAACTTATTTGACTGCAAAAATGTTCCGGTAACTCCAGTAACACTTCCTGTAGTTGTAAAAAAGTCCGAAGCATGTGAAGCAGCACTGGAAGATAATGTAACACCCGTAATCGTGTTTTTTGGAACAATATAAACTCCCTGCGGTAAAATCACCGGTGCGCCGACTTCCGTCCATGTGCCTGTAGTTTTTTCAACAACAACTCTTACAGATCTGAGAAAGGTGTCTGAGGTCGCGTCGGCGTCCACAATTATCATTGCGTTTACTTGATTGAGTGCGGCTTGGCCTTTAGCAGCCGCAAGCGTGCTCATCAATGTGCTCTGACCGCCGCGGAGGGCGGCTCCAGGATTACCACCCTTGAGCGCCAGCCCCACGCCGCCCGCGAGAACGGCGATAATACTGATCACGACAAGCAGCTCGATCAGCGTGAATGCGCGAACACGCCGTATTGGAAATTTAGAATTCATCTGTTAATAATCAGGCGGATTACTGCCAGCTATAGACAATATCGGTTGAGGATGTGCCTTTACCCGCCGAATAAAAGATCGACGAAGCGCGAATACCATTAGTTGTGTCGATTTTTCCGGATGCTGGAGAAATAGCGCTTCCATCAATCGGCGTCACTGAAGTCGAAGCGCTTAGTCCGTCTGTTGAATTGATAATACCATCAAGGTTGGAATCTACAAATATCACGAAATCGGTGTTCCCAAAAGCATCTACGATCTTGTCCTTCGCCTCGTTTAATTCGCTATCGGCAATGGAGTAAAATGAAAGAATTCGTTTATTTCCGCACAAATTGGAAGCCGTGGTTGAAGTATACTTGGTCCCCGCAAGATTACGACCAGTCAATGTTCCGGCAAGTTTCTCGGCGTCAATTTTTTTGCTGCCGTTGGAAATATCAGGATAATATCCGTATTCCTGCTTAAACAGCTCTATAGATCCGGACCACTGACTAAACTGCACTTTGGTTTTGGCCTTGTTGGCCGAAGTCTTAACAGCCCCAACCGTAGGAATGATGATCGCAGCCAAAATTCCAATAATGGCAATAACTGTCAAAAGCTCGATCAGAGTAAATGCTTTCTGGCTCGTTGATTTCATATTATTTAGATTCATCACTTATTAGCGTAAATGTTATCAGCTCCGTCAACCGAAGCGGATGTTACAATACCGGTGGTCGAGTTAAAACTGTCTCCCATTTTGCCATCAGGCCCGACGGATAACAACCGATAGGTAGTCCAACCCGCTCCATAAGCGTAGATATAAAAACGCCCCCACGGATCGATAAAGGCGTTATCCATGGATGTGGTATCACCCGGTTTCGGTAGAGCCGTGGTAGATGACAAATTAAGTCTGGAAACCTCAACAAACGCCTTACGATCTATGGCCACGCCTGTGGGTCCCAATTTCCCCAGCAACGCGTTAAAAAATTTGCCTGCTTGGTTGGTCGCGGAAGCCGTGGATTCAAGCGTCGCCGATGTTCCCGAACGAGGATAATCACCATATTGGCCTTTGTATGATTCCAGTGCCAACGACAACGATGCCAACTCAACCTTGGCCTGACTGATCGCCGCCCGCTCATTGACACCCTTGACCACGCCAAAGGTGATGGCGGCCAGAATCGCGATGATGCCGATCACGGTAAGCAGCTCAATCAGGGTAAACGCACGGAGACGGGCCTGACCGTTCAGGCGTGCCTCGCGCACGGGGGGGCGTGCAAGGGTATGCATAGGGGGGATACATCCAAGCAATCCAACTCCCCCGCTTCTTCAACGCAAAAGTAGGTGGCGCCGGAAAAGAGTCAAAGCGCCACGCACCGGCAATAAGTGGCGTTTCAAGGAGGGCCGCCCGACTGTTCACCAGCACCCGCCAAGACGACCTCACGCACCGGCTTCCGTCGCGGCCTTGACCAGCGTGTCGTGCAGCTTCGCCGCCTCAAGCACCACGTTGACCAGTTCGACGACCGAGACCGGCTTTAGCAGATATCGGAACAGAGCCGCCTCGTTGACGCTGCGCAACAGCATCTCCGGCTTCATGTAACCGGTCACCAAGACTCGTTGCATGTGCGGATACTCCTCACGGGCCCGCACCAGAAAACTCATGCCGTTGCCACCGGGCATAAGGTGGTCGGCGATCACCACCTTGAAGCTCTTTTTGCGCAGGATGAACTCCGCCTCGCGGGCCGAGGTCGCCGTGGTCACTTCAAACCGCGTGCCAAGCGCCTCCGAAAATACGTCAAGGAGCGGTCGCTCGTCATCCACCACCAACACCGCGTCACGTGAAACATTCGAGGCTGATGCGCTGGCTTCGTCTCTGCTCATCATAGGGTGATGAAGGCAGACTGTGTGCCGCCTCAATCATGGCAAACCCAAAGCCATTGCTGCGCCACGATCTTGCAATTCAACCCGTGACCACCCGGCCGGGAATCACCGCAGCACTTGCTCGGTGGTCCCGTCGAAGAGGTGCGCATTCTCCAGGCGGAGCGTCACCTTGATCTTTTGGTCGGTTTCAAACCGGTCGGTCGGATTCACACGGGCGATGAACGACGAGGCGCCGGTCGTCAGATAGAGGTAGGTCTCCGAACCCATCGGTTCAGACACCTCGACCTTCACCTCGATGGTGCGGCCGGCTTCGGGATTCGCCACGGTCAGCGTGTCCTGCACGTCCTCGGGACGGATTCCGAACACGATGGGTTTTCCAACGTAGCTCGCGGCTTTCGCCGACAACCGCGTATCCAGCGTGATAACGACCGGCGCGGCTTTTTCGTTGGTTTCGACAAACTGCAACGTGTCGCCTGATCGTTTGATCGTGCCTCGGAAAAAATTCATGGGCGGGCTGCCGATGAAACCGGCCACGAACATGCACTCGGGGTGGTTGTAGAGTTTCAACGGCTCGTCCACCTGCATGATGTGGCCGTCCTTCATCACACAGATGCGGTCGCCCATCGTCAGCGCCTCGATCTGGTCGTGGGTCACATAGATCATGGTCGCCCCCAGGCGTGCGTGGAGCTTGGAGATCTCGGTGCGCGTGGTGACACGCATCTTCGCGTCGAGATTGGAGAGCGGCTCGTCAAAGAGAAACACCTTGGGCTTGCGCACGATGGCGCGACCGACGGCGACACGCTGGCGCTGTCCGCCGGAGAGCGCCTTGGGCTTGCGGTCCAGATAGGCGTCGAGACCGAGCATCGCGGAGGCTTCGCGCACACGCTCGTCGATTTCCTTCCTGGGGAATTTTCTCAGCTTCAGGCCAAAGGCCATGTTATCGTAGACCGACATGTGCGGGTAGAGCGCGTAGTTCTGGAAAACCATCGCGATGTCGCGGTCCTTCGGGAGCACATTGTTCACCACACGTCCGTCGATCGAGATCGTGCCGCCGGAGATTTCCTCCAGACCTGCAACCATGCGCAGCGTGGTGGATTTGCCGCAGCCGGACGGTCCGACCAAGACCATGAACTCGCGGTCTTTTATTTCGAGGTTGATCCCGTGGACGACCTTCACGTCCGGTCCGCCGCTGCCGGGATAAATTTTGACGAGGTTTTCGATGCTGACTGTAGCCATGGGGTGATGCGAAGTGGACGAAAGCGACGGCTCAAACGCGAGACCGATGAAAGCGAAACATCACAGCGTGATGACAATTTTCCCGAATTGGCCGCTCTTCTCCATCAACTCGAAAGCCTCCGCAAACCGCCCCAGCGGAAAAACCGCGCTCACGACCGGCGTCAACCGGTGGCGTGCGACGAAATCCGTCATCGCCTGCCAGTCCGCCGGGCTGCCCATCGTCGTTCCGAGCAGCGAGAGCTGACGCCAAAACACCTTGCGCATCGGCAGCACCGGCGGGTTGCCTCGCGTCGCTCCATAAAACACCACACGGCCGCCCGGAGCCGCGAGATCGATGAGTGATTCGAATCCGTCGCCACCCGCGCTGTCCACGATCACATCAAACAACTTCCCGGCGTGTCCGTGCGCCGCCGTCTTTGCCCAACCGGGATGTGTGTAGTTGAACCCGCCTGCCGCGCCGAGTCCGATAGCCTGCGAGATTTTGTCGTCGCTGCCCGACGTCACGTAAACCTGTGCGCCCTGCGCCACGGCAAACTGCAACGCAAACAACGCCACACCTCCTCCGATGCCGCTGATCAAAACCTTTTCGCCCGGCTGCAACCGCGCACGACCAAACAACGCACGATAAGCCGTGAGTCCCGCCAGTGGCAGTGCCGCCGCCTCCGTCCACGACAAGTGCGCGGGTTTTGGGGTGATCTGCGTCACGGGCACGGTGATCACCCCGGCCAGTGTGCCGTCACGCGGCAGCCCCAGAATGGAGAACTCATCGCTTTGCGCCGCTTCATGCTGCCCCCAGCCAAATGACGGATTAATGATCACCTCGCTACCCACCCACTCCGGCTCGACACCCACGCCGACACGATCAACCACACCCGCCCCGTCCGAACCGGGTTGCGCCGGAAATTTCAGGCCCGCGTATTGTCCGTGCTTGATCCACACATCGCGATGGTTGAGCGCGGCGGCCTTGAGTCGCACGCGCACCTCGCCTGCGACCGGAACCGGCTCGGGCAGATCGACCAGTGAGAGTTCATTGATTGCGATGAGTCGGAGGGCTTTCATGTCACCAACGATAACTGCTTCTGTCCTGCGCGCGAAAAAATTCCGCGCTTTCTCCCGTCCGTGTTTCTGCGAATGTGCAGTCACTTCCCATCGTGCTGATCGCGATTCACAAACCTTATGGCGTCCTCTCGCAATTCACACCCGAGCCCGGCTCGGCGTGGCGCACGCTCGCGGATTTCGGCCTGCCAAAAAACGTCTATCCCATCGGACGCCTCGACGCGGACTCCGAAGGCCTGCTGTTGCTCACCGACGAAGCCGGTTTGAACACGCGCCTGCTCGATCCGAAGCACGGACACCGCCGCGAATACTGGGTGCAGGTCGACCGCATCCCTTCCGACGAAGCACTCGCGCAGCTCGCCCGCGGCGTGAAAATTGGCGACTACCAGACCTTGCCTTGCCGCGCGTGGCGTCTCGATCCGTCGCCCGCGCTCTCGCCGCGCGATCCACCCGTACGCTTCCGAAAAACCGTGCCCGACGGCTGGATCGCGCTCGAACTCACCGAGGGCAAAAACCGTCAGGTGCGTCGCATGACCGCATCCGTCGGGCACCCCACCCTGCGGCTCGTGCGCGCACGCATCGGCGCACTCACGCTACCTGATCTGGGCCTCGCGCCCGGAGCCTGGCGTGAACTTACGCCGAAAGAACGCGAAGCCGCCTGCGAGTCGCGCTGAACACTCAGAGGTGCGTGACCACCTCTGACAGAGGGAACCGCACCTTGGGTGTCGTCGCGTATTTGTCGTCGTCCGCACGATAACCCGCCGGGCAGGCGCACAGCGTCGTGTAACCCGTGCCAGTGAGCCCGAGGATCTCGTCGTATTTGGCCGGCGACAGTCCTTCCATCGGGCACGTATCGACACCGAGCAGCGCCGCCGCCGTCATGAACTGCCCCAACGCAATGTAAACCTGACGCGACTGCCAGGCGTCGAGCACGCCGCCCGCGCGCGCACCGTTGACAGCCTTGTGCAAGCCGCCGCGAAATTTCTCCAGCGTTTCGATCGCCACTCCGCGCACCTCGGCGACTCGCGCGACATGCCGGTCGAGATGCGCCGCATCGAGGTCCTTACGCAACGCGAACACCACGAGATGCGACGCCTCGACAACCTGACGCTGGCCCCACGACGCCGCCATCAGCCGCTCGCGCAGCGCCGGATCATCCACCACGAAAAACTTCCACGGCTGCGCACCGAAGGACGAAGGCGCCAGCAGGAGCGACTGCTCAAGGGCGGCCCAAGCCTCCGCGGCGATCTTGCGTGCCGGATCGAATTTTTGCGTGGCGTAGCGCCAGTTGAGGGCGGCGATGAGTTGATCGGGCGTGAGCGAAGCGGACATGGCTGCAAACGCAGCAAACGAACTCCCGCCGTGTCAATCAACTGGCGTCGGCCAGCGTGGGATAATCCGTGTAGCCGCGGGTGCGATCGCTTCCGGGCATGGCGTAAAACGTTCCGGCGTCGGGAGCGTTGAGCGGCGCGCCGGATTGCAAGCGTGCAGGCAGGTCGGGATTGGCGATGAAAAGCTTTCCCCAGGCAACCGCGTCGGCGTTGCCCGCGGCGATTTCCTGCTCGGCAGTCTCTGCGGAAAATCCTTGGTTCGCAATGAACACGCCGCCGAACTCCTTCTTGAGCGCAGGTCCCAGACGAGGCTCGGCCAGTCCTTCGCGCGCACATAAAAATGCGATGCCACGCTTGCCGAGTTCACGCGCTACATAACCAAACGTCTCCGCCGGATTCGCGTCCCCCATGCCATGCGAATCGCTGCGTGGCGCGAGGTGCACGCCCACACGATCCGCGCCCCAGACACCGATGGCGGCGGCCGTGACTTCCAGCAGGAGACGCGCGCGATTCTCGATGGAACCGCCGTAGCCGTCGGTGCGCTGGTTGGTCGATGACTGCAAAAACTGGTCGAGCAGATAGCCATTGGCCCCGTGGATTTCCACACCGTCGAAACCGGCTTCCTTGGCAAGTTGCGCGCCGCGACGATAGGCGTCGATCACTCCGGGGATCTCCGACAATTCCAGCGCACGCGGCGTGGGGTAAGGCTGCTCGGGGCGAACCAGGCTCACATGACCCGGCGCGGCAATCGCACTCGGGGCAACGGGGGAAGCACCGTTGAGGTAGATCGAATGAGAGATACGACCGACATGCCAGAGTTGCAGCAGGATCGTCCCGCCCGCCTCATGCACCGCTTTCGTCACGAGTTTCCAGCCCGCCACCTGTTCCGCCGACCAGATGCCGGGCGTATCCGGATAACCCACGCCCATCGGGTCCACCGCCGTCGCTTCGGAGAGAATCAAACCCGCCGAAGCACGCTGCCGATAATACTCGGCCATGAGCGGCGTCGGCACGCGCCCTTCCGCCGAACGGCAACGGGTGAGCGGCGCCATCACGACGCGATTTTTAAGAGTAAAGGCACCGGCTTTCAGTGGTTCAAAGAGCGTGGACATATGTGGATGAGGAATGGCCGCAGGAATAGTTGACTATTCGTCTAGCGCAACCACACCGAAGCGAAAAAACTTAAAAAACGCAGCCACCCCGACGCGCCACTCAGGCAACCACGGCCTGCGGTTCCTTGGCGTGCAGATGCGCCAGAACCATGCTGCCCAGATCGCGCAGCATCTCGGCATCGTTATAAATGCGGGCCTGCGTGATGAGTCCTTCGTAGTAGGCGAATACGCAACGCGCCTTCGCCGCCGGATCTCCTGGACCGATCAAACCCTCGGTCTGCGCATCCCGGATCGCCGATTCCCAATACTTGATGCTGCGCGTGCAGATCTCGCGGATCTTGTCACGGATCTGCTCGTCCTGATTGCAGATTTCAGAACCGACCGAACACAACGGACACCCCAGCACCTTGCCGTGTTTGGCTTTGAGGTCCGTCTGCTTTTTATAAGTGAACTCGCAACGCGCCCGGATACGATCCAGCGGAGGCGTTGCCGGTGAAAACTGTTCGTCCCAGATCGCGCGTTGCTCTTGCGACATGCGCTCCAGCGCAGCCACGGCCAGCGCGGACTTCGACTCGTAGAAATAGTAGAACGATCCCTTTTTCACACCCGCCCGCTGGCAAATGTCGTCGATCGAGACCGCGCCGTAGCTCTCTTCCCACATCAGGTCGAGTGCGGCGGTCATCAGTCGTTCGTCGGCGTTGCTGGTTCTACCCATCCTGTGGCAGTTAGTTTACTGTTCGGTCTATTTCAAGTGCGGGTTAACA